>MEYH01000042.1:0-3064 GCA_001773955.1 Candidatus Sediminicultor quintus
ATTTAAATTGACTCACTTTTCTTCCTCCTGATTATTATGCTTGATTATTTATTTGGATAGTGGTTAATTAGTTTTTTCTTCCAGAGGCACATTCTTCAATTGCTTTTACTATTTGAATATATCCGGTACAACGACAGATATTGCCTCTTATATAATCTCTAATCTCGTCTTCAGAGGGATTAGGATTTTCTTTTAATAGTGCCGTGGCAGTCAATATCATGCCCGGAGTGCAAAATCCGCACTGTACTGCCGCATTTTTTAAAAATGCTATTTGCATAGGGTGCAGTTCATTTCCCTTTGCCAGTCCTTCGATGGTGGTAATTTCTTTGCCATCGACAGTTGCTGCCAAGGTAAGACAGGATAAAACCGGTTCACCGTTTAATAAAACGGTGCAAGCACCGCATTCACCGATACCACAGCCGTATTTACTTCCGGTTAGATATAAATCGTTTCTTATAATATTAATTAAAAGGTCATTTGGTTTTACAGACAAACTTCTTTTCTTGCCATTAATGGTAAATTCTATCTCAACTTTTTTCATTCTACAATTCACCTCCGGCTCTTTCCCAGGCAATCCTAACCGTATCCTCCACCATTACCCGGGCTAATTCAGTTCTATATTCAACAGATGAACGGATATCATCAATTGGCTTAATCTCTTCCGATGCTTTCTTGGCTATTTTATCTATTAAGGAAGCGCTTACTGTTTGTCCTTTTAAAAGACCTTCAGCCTCCTTTGCTCGAATTGCTTTTACCGCAACTGAGCCAAGTACTATCTTACAATCTTTACAGATATTGCCTTCTCTTTCAAGGTAAACTGCCAGATTAATCTTGGCAATATCAGCCTTAACTCTACCCTTCTTAGAGAAGGCACTTCCTGAATTTTTTTTCATTTCCGGTATGTTTACCTGGGTGATCAGTTCATCAGCTTCTATCACTGTTTTGCCCACTCCGGTTACAAAATCCTCTACCAAAACTGTACGCTCTCCTCTTTTGCTAACTAATTTTACTTCTGCACCATAGGTAATCAAAGGAGGAACAGTATCAGCAGCCGGTGAAGCATTGCCAATATTCCCCGCTATGGTCCCCATATTTCTTACGGCAATTGCCGCCATCGATTTGATTCCTTCGTATAAAGCAGGATATCTTTCCTTCACTTTTCCTATTCTCTCAATACGGGATAAAGAAACTGCTGCCCCAACCTTTAATCCGTCAGCTGTATCAATAAAATTAAGTTCGGGGATATTTTTTATGTTTATCAGATAATCAGTTTTTAAATCGATGGTCTTCATTTTAACCAACAGGTCAGTTCCTCCGGCTAATATTCTGGCGCTTTTATCTTTATAATTATCCAATAAACTTAAAGTCTCATCTAAAGTTTTGGGGGCTAAATATTCAAATTCCCGGGCTAAAATTTTGGTATTGGTCTGCACTCCTATCCCCTCCTTTCTTCAATTTTTGCTTCTCTTTCTTTTAGGGCTTTAAGAACTTTTTCCGGTGTAATGGGAAGTTCATAAAACCTAATTCCTATAGCATTGTAGATTGCATTTGCCACTGCGGAACCCACGGAACTCAAGGCTGCCTCTCCAATACCTTTTGCTCCAAACGGACCGGTTGGTTCATAAGTGTGGGCAGATTTCACGATAATATTATCTATTTTTGGCATATCGAGAGCAGCGGGTATCTTATAATCAGTTATCATCCCGTTACACCTCAACTTACCACTGTTTAAATCATATTCGGTCTCTTCCAAAAGACTAAAACCCAGTCCCCTGCTAAATGCACCAATGATCTGCCCTTCCCATAAATCAGGATTAATCACGGTTCCCGAATCCCCCATAATGACGGCTCTCGGAATACTAATTTCTCCTGTTTTTGTATTTACCTCAACTTCCACAAAGTGGGTAATAAAGCAGGGGGGACAATTTTTCTGTCTAAGGGTAGCGGTATAAGAAATGGTGCCCCAACTGGTAATATGGGCATGTTCCGCTATTTCCCCGACGGTCATATAATTTTGGGGTATTTCCCGGGGATAAATTATTGCCTGGCCAAGTTTTTTATCGCAAGTTAACTCCAGATTTTCCGGCAAATCTTTGAAGAGAGTTGCGGCATAATTTAAAAGTATTTCTTTCACTTTTTCGGCTGCATATTTTACTGCTCCACAACCACAATATATCCCCCGGGTGGCGTGAGTATTTACGTCAAAAACGGTAGTGCGGGTATCTACCCCGTTATAAATACCCACTTTTTCAAAAGGCACTTTTAAAACTTCAGCCGCTACTTTCGCTGCGGCATCCCAGGTACCTCCTCCGTGATCCATTAAAGCAGTTACCACATCCACTGAACCATCTTCGTTAATTTTAATTGTCGCACCCGAATAATCTATCACTTCTCCTGGATTGGGACCACCGGTACCGGAAGTATGAAATCCTCTGGCCACTCCTATGCCTCTTTTAATATCTCCTGTTTTTTTAGAAGGAGGGATTCTCCCTTTCCATCCGGCAAGTTTAGCCCCTTCGATTAACATCTCTTCTACTCCGCAGCTTCTGATAATAGACCTTACCGTCGGACCCTGACCCCAGAATTCATCTCCTTTTCCCACAAAATTTTTCAGACGAAGTTCAACCGGGTCCATATCCAATTTTTCAGCCAAAATATCCATTAAGCTCTCCACCGCGAAATTTATCTGGGGGTTACCGTATCCCTGCATAGCACAGGAAGGCACCTTATTGGTATATATCGCAGTCCCCTCGTATTTTAAATTTTTATATTTATAAAGTGAAGCAAACCATCCGGCTACACAGCCTAAATAAGGATAAGCCTGAATGTTGTGACCGCCAATCTCCACCTGAACCCGGCAGTAGGCAGCGGTTAATCTTCCGTCTTTTTTAGCACCAATTTTCAAGATAGTCTTCAGGGGATATTTTGCATGGTCATAAATATCTTCTTCTCTGGTGGTCACCAATTTCACCGGTCTTCTTGCCTTTAAAGCCAGGGCAACACAAATGGGAGTAATTGAATTCATCTGAATACTCGAACCGAAAGAGCCTCCCAGAGTAATTCT
>MEYH01000042.1:3106-13488 GCA_001773955.1 Candidatus Sediminicultor quintus
CAAGAGGATACGTACATTATGGATTCCTTGAGATGTTGCCCAAACTGTAATCCCTCCGTCAGCTTCCGGAATACACACCGTAGATTTGGTTTCCATCTGCATGTGATAAACCCTCTGGGTACTAAATGTTCTCTCTACAATTTCGTCTGCTTCTTTAAAGCCTTCATCAATATCACCAACCTCAACATCTCGCTCGCAGGCTATATTTTTCTTGGTATCTACCCTTCCCTCTCCCAGGTAAACATGATCATATATCTGGGGTGCATCTGCCTTCATGGCTTCTTCAAGATTGATGAGTGGTTCCCATTTCTTGCCCCACGCTATTTTTATCTTTTTTAAGGCTGCAAAGGCTTCTTCTTCAGTTTCTGCCGCACAGGCAGCCACCGCTTCCCCTACGTGACGAACCTTGTCTTTAGGTAAAACCGTTCTATCGCGATAGGTCTTATCGGGGATGCTAACTATTCGCTCATTATATAAAGTATCCGGTATGTCATCAGGACCGATACATATAGCCCCCATCTTTTCTGCTTCAGTATAATCAACTTTCTTAATTTCAGCGTGGGCAAAGGGACTACGCAGAACGACGGCAAATAATTGACCGGGAATATTTACATCACAAGAATAAATTTCACTTCCGGTCACCTTACCTATATTTTTTATATCAAACCTTTTACCTATAAATTCAAACTGCTGCTTTTCCACCAAACCACCCTCTTTTTAATAATAAACAATATTTTGTTTATTAACTTTATTTCTCATGTTACAAAATCATTCGGGCATCTATAACCTGTAATCCTTTTTCAAACACAAACACAGGATTTAAGTCTATTTCACTGATTTTACAGTACACATACAATAGCGCCTTTGCGACTCCTTAAATGATAGTACTGTACTATCCTCCTATTTGGACTTTAAGCCCCTTTAACTCAATAAGTTTTTTTAAATAAAGCATATGCTCTTCAGATGGAGATTTTAAGTCTTTAAAAGAATAATTCATAAGAAGAATCGAATAATTTTTTATACCAAATTTATGGTATGGAAGAAGTTCTATTCTTTCTAGGTTTTTAAGATTTTGGGCAAATTTAGCCGTTTCTAAAATATTCTCCTCTGAATCATTAATACCCGTTATTATAGGTATCCGAATAATTATTGGTAAATCTTTACATTCCTCAGATATTTTTAAAATGTTTGCCAAAATAAGATCATTTTTTACACCTGTTAATATTTCATGCTCTTTTATAGACATATGTTTTATATCCACATAGAGAAGATCAAGGTAATTTAATATATTTGCAAAACTATTCCAGTCTGCATGACCACTTGTTTCTATGGCTGTGTGAATAAATTGTTGCTTGCATCTTTTTAATATTTCTTTAGAAAAAAGTGGTTGCATAAGAGGATCTCCACCGCTTAAAGTAACCCCACCTCCTGAATTCCAGTAAAAATTTGAATCTTTATTAATTTCCTTCATTACATCTACTATAAATATTTCTTTGCCAATTAGCGTCCTTGCCCCTGTCGGACAAACTTCCACGCATTTTGCGCAGTTATTGCACATCTCTCTGTTTGTCAATATTCCACCTTCATTAGAACCAACGATAATTGCGTTAAAGGGACATACATTCACACACCTTGCACACCCTTTACATTTATCAGCGCTAAATCCTACTTCCAAATGCAAGTTATACGATTGGGGGGTGGAACACCACTTGCACCTTAATTTGCAACCTTTCAGAAATATTACCGTTCTTATGCCTGGCCCATCATGAATGGCAAACCGTTCAATGTTAAAAATGTTTCCCCTCGTGATGACTTTCTCTTCTATTTTCACAAAGCATGGATACTCCTTGATATGATTTCATCCTGAACAGGTTTGGCCAATTCAACAAAGTATGCTGTATAACCTGCCACCCTCACTAAAAGGTTACGATATTTTTCCGGATCCTTTTGCGCTGCTAGGAGTGTCTTGGTCTTTACTACATTAAACTGAATATGGTAAATATCAAGGTCAGAAGCAGATTTAATAAGGCTCATAAAATTTCTTATGCCTCTTTCTTCATTAAAAATTGAAGGATCAAGCCTCATATTAAGCAAGGTGCCATTTGTATGAAGAGCATGGTTTATTTTGGACACAGATTTTATTATTGCAGTCGGCCCTGTTGTATCAGTACCCTGCATTGGCGATACACCGTCTGCTAGCGGCGTCCAGGCCTTTCTGCCAGAAGGTAATGCTCCAATAGCTTTGCCCATAGAAATATGCGCAGTGACTGGAAAAAGTCCTGTCATTAGCTTGCTTCCTGTCATACTCTTATATTTTCTGACCTCAAGTCCTGCAAATTTGTAAAACTCCGTAGCAATACAATCAACTTCATCATTATCATTGCCAAATTTTGGGGCATCAAGACACATCTGCCTGATTTCTTCACATCCTTCAAAGTTTTTATCAAGAGCATTCAGGAGTTCATCCCATGTCAAGGATTTGTTATCATAAATTAACTTCTTTACTGCAGCTAGGCAGTTAACAATGTCCGAAATACCTGTAAAATCAATTGAATGACCGGAATTGTATTTAGCACCCCCACATTGATAATCAGTGGCATTTTCAATACAACTCTCAAAAGTAAGTGAAGTTACAAGGCATGGTCTCAGTTCCCTTGAAGTTTTTTCAAGAATCTGCCCGGCTTCTGCCATCTTTTTTATTAGGTAGGCAAGTTGTGTCTTTACCGCATTTTCAAAATCTTCAAAAGTTTTTAGATAGCGCGGGTCCCCTGTATCGGGTACCGGTAAACGCTCTTTTACCATCCTGCTTTTTCCATTAAGCAATACGAGTTCGATTGCGCTTGCAAGGTTAAGATAACCAAGATGAACCCATTGGTACATCTTCCCTGAAAGGGTTGGCTCTACGCAACCGATAACAACCCAGTCATGGGCTTCTTCAAGAGGTACACCTTTATCCAATAGCATCATCATACCGACTTTATCAATAAAAATAGCAGGAAAGCCGGTTCCAAGAGATACAAGATCGGCCACTTTACGCAAAAAGGAATCCGGATTTTTACCTCTGTGGTATTTTACAGAAAGGGAGGGTTGATTTAACCTGACATCCATGGTTGCCTGTATCATCATATAGGAAAGTTCATTCACGGCATCGATACCGTTCTCGGTTGTTCCACCGACAACCACATTTTGAAAAGGCATGTAGCCCGAGTAGTATGTTGCCGTCCACTTACTGTAGAGAGATGAGACTTCTGCGAATTTAACCCATAAGCATTCTATTAGTTCCTGAATCTCACCCTGATTATGTATTCCTTCTGCAATATCTTTCTTGTAATAAGGATAAAGATACCGATCCATATGACCGGGACTGTAGGCAGTCCCTTTTAATTCCATATGTAGAGAGGCTTGACAAAACCAGGACGCTTGTACAGCTTCCCAAAAATTCCTTGCAGGATTAAGAGGAACCCAATGACAGATTTTTGCAATCTTTTCTAACTCTGCTTTCCGTTGTGGATTTTTTTCTTCATTTGCTTGTTCTTCCGCCAGCGTGGCATATCTGTTTGCAAGTATTTCTATGCCCTCACTGACGATAAGAAGCGAATTAAGATATGTAATTTTCTCATAATCACCAGGAACTGATAGGGTCAGGGTATTAAGCTTACACCTTATTTTCTCACGGATTCCCTGTAGACCATTGGTGATGAAAAACTCAATACCGGCGGATTGTTCCCCAGGTCCGTTCTGAGCTTTTGCTTCAACATCAAGGATTGAAGTCCTCACGATAAGTTTTTGAATATCATCTGGTACCCTTGCCATCCATGCATCATCCAGATTTTTCCCTTTCCAATAAGGTTTTATAAATTCTCTAAAAAGTTTTTTCTGTTCTTCTGTTACTTTAAAGGGATCCTGTTCTCTGGATGAAATTGTATCCAATTCCTCATCTAAATATCGGTAAGAAACATCAGGGCAAAGAACACCGGCTCTCGGTACACTGCCAGGATTACCGACAATAAGTTCTCCTTCTTGAATAAAAACAGGTTGTTTGCTGCACTGTTCCTTGAATGCCTTGGCTCGTCTTAAAACCCATGGTTCACCCTCGGTCTTCATAAAGGTTTCGGTAACAATTTTTGCTCTTTCAAGATCTATACTTGGTTTTGTTTTAAGAACCCTCTCAATTGCTTTTTTTACCCTTGGTGTGCTTGGAGAGGGAGCATGAGCTTTTTCTTCATACTGTAAATTTTCGGTAAAGCAAACATTTTCGTGTTTTATTACCATTTTTCTCCTCCCATTTTATTGATTATTAATATCAAAAAAATTCACTAATTTTCTTTTACAAAATTTACCCTCAAATATATTAGTAAAATCAACTTGTCTTCCTTCATTTTCTAGTATGATTAAAAGATTATCCAGGGCTGATCATTTAGTTTAAAGAAAAAATCCATCAAACAAGATCTTTCTCAAATCACATTCCGACTAAAGCACTCCAGAAAATATTATTAAAAGATTTTTAATAAGATCCCTTTAAGCAAAAAAACCTCCGTCGGCAATGATAGTCTGCCCGGTAATATAACTTGAATCCTCAGAAGCCAGAAAAAGCGCGACCTTTGCAATTTCTTCAGGTTCCCCAACTCTTCCCATAAGAATTTTATTATTAAGATTCTTGAGCGCAACCGGATCCTCTAAAGTTGGGGAAATCATTGGAGTTTTTATATAACCAGGGGCGATAGCATTTACCCTGATGTTATAACTTACCAAATCACCGGCAAGTCCCTTTGTGAGAAAAGCAACACCTGCCTTTGCAATGCCGTAAATACGGCAACTTCTCCCTGCTTGAACTCCAAGGATTGAGGACATATTAATAATGTTACCTTTCTTTTGCTCAATCATGACTTGAGCTACTTCTCGGCAGCAAAGGTAAACACTTTTAAGATTAGTATCAATGACGTCGTCCCATACAATCTCGTCACTTTCGAGAAGGAATGTGCCATAACCATGTCGTGCAGCATTATTTACCAAAATATCGATTCTGCCGAATTCACTTACAGTTTTAGTAACCATATCATGGACTTCTATTTTCTTTGTGACGTCAGTTTTTAAAGTCAGGACATGCCTGCCAAGAGATCTGATTTCTTCGGCAGTTTCCTTAAGACCAGTTTCACTAATACTCGCGATAACTACATCAGCACCAGCGCGAGCAAAATTAACAGCAATACTGTTTCCAATGCCAGTGTTTCCACCAGTTACAATAGCCACTTTACCTTCTAGCAATTTAATCATTATTAAAAATTACACCTTTCTTTCATTTTCAATTAGGTTACATTACCATATTTGGTAACCACGTTGCAAGTTCAGGCCAAATGATTAACAGAAATGCCATAATATATAGGATAACACAGAAAGCCACACAACCACGGGAAACCTCTAAAAGAGAACTGGTAGGCGGAAGAGCTTGAGTAACATAAAGGCAAATACCAACGGGAGGTGTAATCATACCAGCGGCAAGAACAATTGTAGATAATACGCCAAACCAGATACCATTATATCCCAAACTCATCATTAAAGGATAAACAGTGCCTATGGTCAGCACAAGTACCGGTAGTGTTTCCATAAAGAAACCCATAATCGTATATATCACAATGACACCGATAAGCACCATAAAAGGAGAGAATCCTGCTAAGGACACCCATTCCATGATAATTTTAGGAACCCTCATGGCACCAAAAACACTGCCCATCATATAGGCAGTTATGAAAAGCATAATCACCATTGAGGTAACTTTAACAGCGCCGAACCCACTCTCTTTTATTATCTTCCAATTTAGTTTTTTGTAGAAAGCCGCAAGAATTAGAGCAGAAAGGGCACCTACTGTTCCTGCTTCCGTAGGAGTTGCAATACCCATATAAATTGAACCTAGTACAAAAACGATAATAACAAATATAGGAATTAAATTAAGGATATCTTTGAAACTCTGCTTAAAAGAAACAGCAGGTGCAGGTTTCACATATTCTGGATGCATTTTCACAACAATGGCAACATAAATCATCATTAGTAAAGCGATAATCAAGCCCGGAACAACTCCTGCCATGAATAAACGGCTAACTGACTCTTGAGTACAGGCTCCGTAAACGATAAAACCAAGGCTGGGCGGTATTAAATTTGCCAATGTGCTTCCACCGGCAATTGTACCCAAAGCAAGGCGCTTGTTATATCCACGATCTAAAAGTTCAGGAAGTGCAATCCGGCCAATTGTTGCAGCACTGGCAGCACTTGAACCGCATGTAGCGGCAAATACAGCAGATGCAAGAATTACAGCATGATAAAGACCGCCTGGAAGAAATTTTAAAATGGCAACAGCACCACGAAATAAAATCATCGTAGCACCGCTGCGGTATAAAACCTCACCCATGAAGACAAAGGTTAGAATGGCGGTTAGAATAAAACTATTAGCGTTATCGAAAAGTATATAAGGCATAGCTGCCCAGCTATGCTGAAATATAGCAGCACTTATGAGGGCAGAAAGCCCAAGCGCAACAAATATATACATGCCAGTAAAAAGAGTAAGAAAAATAAGTGCAAAAGATATAAGGGCAATAATTTGAGGAGCTATTTCCATAACTATAATTCCTCCTTTCCTTCACCAAGGTTATCAGCCATCACTTCTAAACTATAATCACTAGGATTCATTATTAATTGTAGTGTACGTGCAAATACTGCTAGAGTCATTACTCCTGTACCAATAGGAATAAATAACGTGGGAATAATTAAAGGAACATTAAGTGTACTTGCAGAATGAGAATGATAATCTATCGTCTGTATTACAAGTTTTATACTAAAAAAAGTTAATAGAAAACAAAAAATAACACTTATAAAACCGTTGAAAATACTAAAAATACGTTTCCACCGTCTTGACAAACGCTCAAAAAGCACATCTACTGTAAGGTGACCATTTTTGAGAAAAGTATAAGATAGGCCGAGATAAGTAACCGCCACAAGCATATAACCCGTTAGCTCTTCCGAGGCTCTGGTTGAAAAACCAAAGATCCACCTACATATGATTTCAAAACCAGTAAGACCTATAATACCTATAATTGCAGCAAATGCTACCCATCCTGATATCCAAATAAGAACATTAATAACTTTATCTGCTGGATTTCTTTTAGGCATGATTAAACTTTTCACATTTTCCTCCTCTTCTAGTTTTTTTGAAAATCGATGAATTTAGTAGCTATAAGAATTGGGGCTCACAGAGTACTCTATTTTAAAATACCTCCGTAAGCCCCAATACCACCATAGAAATTATTGAAAAGTAGAGTTACTTACCTAAAGCAGTACGGGCTTTCTGTAAGAGAAGAACCGCTTCAGGCCCAATATCAGAGGCAATTTTTTCCCATATCGGTACACATAAAGCAGAGAGTGCTTTAAGTTCTTCAGGAGTTGCCTGGAAAATGTTAGCACCATTGTCTTCCCAAGTTTTTAAAGCTTCACCAAAACGACTATTAACCGGAACAATTGTACTCCAATTATAAGCTTCAGCTTTAGCCATTTCTTCAAGAAGAATATCCTGATATTCTTTCGGAAGTTTATCAAAAGATTTAGTACTCATTATAACATGATGATCACCCATCATAGCATTAACAACATAAACATTCTTGCACATTTCATAAAGTTTGGCATTGGTCATTGAACCGAAATCAGTAAAGGCGCCCTGTACGACTCCCTGTCGTAGCGAAGTAACCATTTCATCCCAGGTAGTCATTAGTCCTGTACCACCCATAGTCTCAATATATTGCATTTCAACCTTGCCTGCAACTCTGATTTTAAGACCAGACCAATCCATAATGCTTTTTGCAGGTTTAGTCGTTACGAGTTGTGCCCAGTTATATGGCCCTTGAACAACCAGTCTTACTGCACCATTATAAGCCTCTTCATAAGCTTTTTCATAACCCGGGCGGAATATTTCTGCTGTTATCTTATATTCTTCAGTGTTAGAAACAAGCATAGGTAAAACACAGAGGCCTATGATTGGAATATCACCGATATTATAACCAGGGTAAGTCCAAGCCAAGTCAAGTGCGCCACTGGCAAGAGCTTTTGGATAGTTAGCTGGTGCAATACCCAGTTCAGGACCCCAGAGCGCTTCTATAATAAATTTTCCACCTGTTCGTTCTTTAACAGCAGGAATAACCTGTGTTGCTAAATTCTTAGCCATCTCCTCATCTTCTATACTCATTGCATAGAAATTCCATTTCCATGTCACTTTAGGCAATTCTGAAGAAAGTGCAGGAGTTTGACTATACCCCAAAAGAACCATTGATAACATAATTATTATGACAAGTAATATCGAAAATAATATTGAATTTTTACTCATTTAAATTTCCCCCTTTAAATTTTAGTACAATTCCACCTTCATTTATTTGTGTATGGGAAACCCCGCGGGCAAACCCAATAGCACCTTTCCTCCATATTTAGAACCTAACTTGACGCCCTTTGAGCTAATTTTACCTTCAACTATTGGTAAACTCCTGGTATTCTGCTCTTTGGGTTGGATAAAATATATACCTACATTTTATTTCACCTCTTCTCAGATGTATTATCTCAAGTATTATTAATCATTTCAGAAGGTATCTCATTGCATTGACATTTCCTATCCAATCATAGGAGTGGCTATAATAAAAACTATTCAAATCATATCAATCATCTATGCAATATCCTGGTTATCCTCGGTAATACTAATTGAAATAAATACACAATCTTTTCTATCTCACATGAATTTTTTCTTAAGTCGATATCCATTATTAAATATTATTTTTAAAACCAAATTGCACTTTGTTATTTATCAATAATTAAATAGAATCCAAAAAATAGAGTATATTTTTAAGTAATGGTTTAGTTTTTCCAAAATTTTAATTTATAGTATATCACCCCCTTCCAGCTGTCAAGCATTTTTTGAGATTTGTCATTTAAAAATCAAAAGTGGACTAACCAAAAACAGTAAAAAGGTATGATTTAGAACTAAATCTCAAAGCTACAATAAATTCCAGAGGTAACGCCAGAGAAAATTTCCTAGTTATATCTATAAAATAATACCTCCCTTAGGTTATAATTTTAACTTAAAGGGAGGTAGAAAAAAATGATAGGAGTAGCGATGTATATAACTATTAAATCACTTTGGGAAAAAAATAAGAATAAATCATTAATCGCCGAAATGACTGGTCATGGTTGGAAGACAGTAGCTAAGAGAATAAAAGAGATAGAAGAAGGGAAAGAATATCTTACCAAGAACAAATTATGGAATGATTAGAAAAAAATCTCTCCGGGGTAAGGATGCATGAAAAGATGCAAGAAGAAGGAGTAAAGGTAGGATACTCTACAGTAAAGGATTATATTTCTCAAATCAAGAAAAGAGAAAACATCTTTATCCGTATACATACCCTCCCGGCAGAGGAAGCCCAGGTTGATTTCGGTTACCAATACGTCAAGATAGATAATCTAAAATCTGCTATCTTGCAAGCCAACTTCTATGAACCCATCTATCAAGAACTGTATAAAAACTTTGCCTCTCACTATGGCTTTCACCCTCTGCCCTGTAGGATTAGAAGGACTAACGATAAAGGGAAAGTAGAATCATGGATAAAATACGTGAAATATAATTTCTTCCTGGAGCGTAAATTTAGCGGTGAAAAAGACCTGAAAGAAAGATTATTTAAATGGTATACCAGGGCTAACCATCGGATCCATTGTACCACCAGAAAGGTCCCTCAAGAGGTATTCGAAAAAGAAGAGAAGGCAAAACTTATTTCCCTCCCCCAAGAAGAATTTAAATTAGTAAAAGTAGGTACCCGTAAAGTCTGTCATGACTGTCATATCTATATAGACTATAATTATTATTCCGTCCCCTTCGAATATGTGGGCAAGGAGGTAGAGATAGAACTGAGTAAGAATTTATTAAAAGTCTTTTATCAAGGAAAGGAGATTGCCCTTCATTCCCGTCTTTCTGACCGAGGTAAATTTAGTACCAATAACAGTCATTATCCTGCCTACAAGAGGCATTCTGATACCGAATATCAGGAGAATTATCAGGCCAAGATGGCCGGAATCGGAAACTATACCGAGCAGCTATTCTTCCTGATCATAAAAGAGCATCCCCAGGATAGGAAATAGAGTCTTAAATCATCTTTTAGTACTTCTTTGATTTTACTATTTAGATCCTTTATCTCTTGAGCGAAAGATGGTATCATTATAGTGACTCTCTTCTAAGTAGGGCTTAAAGTTTTCCGGTAGGGCAGTATTTTTGTCTATGACCTTTATGAGTCGCGCAACTGTGGAGTAGATAATTTCCAACCGGGATAATTTCCTGCAAGAAGAGCTTACCATCATGGAATCCA
>MEYH01000043.1:0-10729 GCA_001773955.1 Candidatus Sediminicultor quintus
GCATGAGTGTGATGAAGCATGTGATGGTACTTGTGACAGTGAACCTAAAGGTAGTGGCATGAGAAGAAATTCTACAGATAATATTTCTGGATTAGCGGCTCATGTAAGCGGAATGGAAATGAAAACCATGACTATTGCAAATATTGCTACCCTTTGGGGAGTAGATGCCAATCAATTGTTAGAGGGAATTAAGAATGAATTTAAACTTACTCAAACATATACTCTTAGCAACACCATAGATGATTTATGGGGAGAATATCGATTTTTGCCTTATCAGATAATGGAGATTGCAAAAAGAATTAAAACAGCATCAGTCGAATAAATTCTAAACTAGCAAAATAAAATAACTAGCTTCAATTAACAAAAAATAGCTCCCTTGCTGATAAGAGTGAGGGAGCTATTTTTTTGGTTGAAAAAAAATATTTTAAAATAAGTTGACAAAATGATACAATTATAGTATCATATTAAAAAATAAAGAGTAAATTTTTAAGCAAATAAATTATTATCAAGATACAAAAAAAATAAAGGGAAATCGATAAGTGAAATTAATTACCCGAAACACCGATTACGCGGTAAGGGCACTTTGCTATATTGCCGAACAAAAACAAGAAGTAATCTCCGGTGACCAATTAGTTAAATCTTTAGAGATGCCCCGCTCCTTTTTAAGAAAAATACTACAAACTTTAAATAAAGAAGGATTTCTTAATTCATCTAAGGGCAAGGGGGGCGGTTTTGCTTTAGCTGTGTCTGCGGGAGAAATAACCCTAACGGATGTAATGAAAATATTTCAGGGACCGATAAGATTAAGTGAGCATAAATTTAAAAAAAGCGATTGTCCTTATATAAGCGATTGTCTTTTAAAGAAAAAGATAGATGAGATAGAAAAAGAAGTTATAGCAAAATTAAAAGCTATAACCATATCATCAATATTAAAAAAAGGAGACAAAGGTAAATGACTAAGAAGTTAGAGATTTACAAGTGTGATATTTGCGGAAACATTGTTGAGGTGCTACACGAAGGTATAGGTGCTTTAGTCTGCTGCGGGCAGGAAATGAAGTTGATGAAAGAACAGACTGCTGATCAGACTACCGAAAAACATGTACCGGTGATGGAGAAGATTCCTTCCGGGATTAAGGCGGTGGTCGGCTCAACCCTGCATCCCATGGAAGAGAAACACTATATCGAATGGATCCAAGTGGTTACCAAAAAAGGTGCTTCCCGAAAATTTTTAAAACCGGGCGATAAGCCGGAAGCTTTCTTTAAAGATATAGAAGGATTGGAAAAGATTAGAGAATATTGTAATGTTCATAAATTATGGGAACATCAAGAAGGTAAATAATACTATCATTGTAGGGGCGTATTGCAATACGCCCCTGCTTCTAACCTTTTTTCACTTAAGTTTTTATTTTATAAAGAGGAGATGAAAAAATGGATTTAAAAGCACTTTACAATATTAGTTATGGTATTTATATAGTCAGTTCAAAAAAAGAAGGCCGTATAAACGGACAGATTGCCAATACAGTTTTTCAGACAACTTCCGAGCCGGCTACCATTGCGGTTTCTATTAATAAAAAAAATTTAACCCATGAATTTATTACCGAAAGCAGAGTCTTTGCCGTTTCGGTATTAGAACAGGAAACCGATATGAAATTTATCGGAAGATTTGGTTTTAAATCGGGGAGAGATGAAGATAAGTTTAAGGGAGTAAATTATAAGATCGGGGTAACCGGTTCGCCCATAATTATGGAAAATACTTTGGCTTATATGGAGGCAGAAGTAGTTATGGAAATGGATGCAGGAACCCATACTCTATTTGTAGGGAAAGTGGTTGAAGCAGAAAATATTAAAAAGGCAAAACCGTTGACTTATGATTATTACCATCAAGTGAAGAGAGGTGTCTCTCCCAAGAACGCACCTACTTATATTGCGAAAGAGGAAAAATCGGAAAAAGAAATAAATAAAGAAAGAAAGGAGTTAGAAAAAATGGCTCAATTTAAATGTACAGTTTGTGGATATATTTATGAACCTGAAAAAGGCGATCCCGAATCGGGAGTAAATCCGGGAACTTCCTTTGAAGACCTGCCCGACGATTGGGTATGCCCGGAATGTGGTGCTGGCAAAGATGATTTTGAAGAGGTGAGTTAGAAATGGCTGTAAAAAAGATAAAAAAAGACATCTACTGGGTGGGAGCGATTGATTGGGATAGAAGGCTATTTAATGCTCTCATCCCTCTCCCCGAGGGCACCAGTTATAATGCTTATCTGATAAAAGGGGGAGAGAAGACAGCTTTAATCGATACGGTTGACCCAACCAAAGAAGATGATTTATTAGGTAATTTAGACGATTTAGAAATAGAGCATCTGGATTATATTGTGGTAAATCATGCCGAACAGGACCATTCCGGTGCCATTCCTCTCATGTTAGAACTATATTCGGAAGCGAAGATAGTTACGAATGAGAAATGTAAAAATATGCTGATGGAACATCTTCTTATTAAAGAAGACAGAATTATAACCATAAATGATAATGATAGTCTTTCTTTAGGGGGAAAAACTCTAAGATTTATATTTACTCCCTGGACGCATTGGCCGGAAACCATGTTAACTTACTTAGAGGAGGATAAGATTTTATTCAGTTGTGACCTGTTTGGGGCACATCTTGCCGAGAGTGATTTATGGGTGAATAATGAGTCTAAAGTTTATTTTGCCGCTAAACGTTATTATGCCGAGATTATGATGCCTTTCCGCAGTAATATCAAAAAACATTTAGAGAGATTAAAAGAATTGGAGATTAAAACTATTGCCCCCAGTCACGGCCAGATCTATTCTCATCCGGAATTTATTTTGTCAGCTTACAGCGAATGGATTTCTGATGAGGTGGAGAATGAAGTAGTCATCCCCTATATTTCCATGCACGGCAGTGTCGAGGAGATGGTATATATCTTAAGCGAAGAATTAATAAAAAAGGGGATAACCGTAAAACTCTTTAATCTTTCCATGACCGATATAGGGGCATTAGCGATAGCTTTAGTAGATGCCGCCACCATTGTCATTGCCTCACCTACGGTTTTAGCCGGCGCACATCCCCAGGTAATCTCAGCAGTTTATCTAACCAATGCCTTAAGGCCAAAATTAAGATATGCTTCGGTTATTGGTTCTTATGGGTGGGGAGGAAAGATGCTGGAAAATATTAGTGCAATGATAGGCAATTTAAAAGTAGAGGTCCTTTCTCCGGTGATAATAAAGGGCTACCCTAAAGAAGAAGATTACAATTCTTTAATAAAATTAGCCAGAGAAATAGTAGAAAAACATAAAAATTTGTAGATGTCAAATAAATATATTTTGTATGAAAATTATGAGGAGGATGAAAAAATGATAAATTTAAAAGGAACAAAAACCGAAAAAAATTTAATGGAAGCCTTTGCCGGGGAGTCCCAGGCCAGAAATAAATATACTTACTTTGCTTCTCAGGCCAAAAAGGAAGGGTATGAGCAGATTGCTGCTATTTTTTTGGAAACAGCTGAAAATGAAAAGGAACATGCCAAGCTTCATTTTAAAGAATTAGCTGGAATCGGAAGTACCATTGATAATTTAAAAGCAGCAGCAGAGGGCGAAAATTACGAATGGACAGATATGTATTACCGCATGGCCAAAGAAGCAAAAGAAGAGGGGTTTGAAAAGATTGCTAAGATGTTTGAGGGGATCGCTAAAATTGAAAAAGGACACGAAGAACGCTATCGGAAGCTGCTAGGGAATATAGAGCAGGATAAAGTGTTTAAAAAAGAAGGAAAAACTTTCTGGAAATGCCGAAATTGCGGCAATATCTATGAAGGGGCTGAAGCACCCGAAGTCTGCCCGGTATGCAAGCATCCCCGGGCTTATTATGAATTAAAGGATAAAAATTATTAAATCGAACTGTCATCAAAGATAGTTAAAAATATTTTACCATTCAGGGAGGATAAATATAAATATGGCGCAAGAAAAGAAAACCTTAAAAGAAAGAGTAGAAACCGCTTTAGAAAAAATAAAACCGGCGCTTCAGGCCGACGGGGGGAATGTGGAGCTGGTAGAAGTTACTCCGGAGGGGATAGTAAAAGTTAAATTAACCGGTGCCTGCTATGGCTGCCCAATGAGTCAGATGACTTTAAAGATGGGTATCGGCAGATCTTTAAAAAAGGAAGTTCCGGAAGTGAAGGATGTTGTGGAAGTATAAACATTTTCTAAAAAGTACCAGGACGATTCCCTGGTACTTTTTAGAAAATTAAAAGAAGATGTATATTATGGTTATTCCCCAAAAAGCTAAAAATATCTTATTCTCTGAAAATGTCTTTTTGTCATTCCCGCCTGTCTGCGTGCGTACACGCACAGGCAGGCGGAAGCGGGAATCTATATTTTATTTTTCACTCCTGGATTCCCACTTTCGTGGGAATGACAGAGACAAAAGTGAAAATTATTTTCTGTTTTCTATTTTCTATATTATATTTAGGAGGAATTATTATGAAGAAAATTTTTTTGTATGTGCTTATTTGTATGTTCTTGTTTTCCTTCCACTTTGTTTCAATGGCGGTGGATCCCCTTATAGAAGCTGATGCACTTTTTGAAAAAGGGGATATAGGTAGTATACTGGAATCAATACCTCTCTATATCAAGGCGGTGGAAGCCGATCCGGACAGTTATGAAGCCAACTGGAAATGTGCCCGAGCCCATCGGGAGTATGCTGACCATGCTCTTGAAGGGGAGCATGAAGGATGGAAAGACCTCTGTAAAGAATATGGGAAAAAAGGAATGGGGTATGCAGAAAAAGCCAAGGAAATTGAACCCGAAAAAGTAGAGGGGCAATATTATTATGGCTTGAGTGCGGCAACTTACTCTGACGGAGTCAGTATACTTAAGGCTTTAAAAGAAGGATTAAAAGGAAGTACTCAAGATGCTTTTTATAAAGCTTACGATATAGACAAAATGTATGATATAGGGGGTCCAATGTTAGCGATAGGACGTTTCTGGCATCAACTTCCCTTCCCTTTTAAAAATAAAAATAGAGCTGAAAAATTCCTTGAAGAACACCATAAATACTTTCCCGATGATCCTGAGGGTTTGGTTTATTACGCAGAATTGCTGATAGATAGTAGGAAAAAGAAAGAAGCCATACCTTTACTTGAGAAGGCTATTGCCGGTGATGAGCCCTACTACAGTAAATGGGCTCAAAGATTATTAGATGATTTATAAAAGAATATAAGAAGGGGGGAGGATATTCCCTCCTTCTTATCCTTCCTTGTCCCACCACCTTTTTTAATTGACAGGGACATTATCTGAAGTATATTATAATAACCATGTTAATTAAATTTATTATTTCTTACTATAAAAAAGCCCCCTTTAAGATGTTTTTTGGATTTTTTATGCTGGTAGCAGTGGATATTGCCCAGCTTATCTCACCCCGCATAGTCCAACGAGCAATAGATTATATTATCACTACTTACACTGCCTCCGGGAATAATTATTCTTATCTTGGAAAGTTTACTCTCTTAATCTTTGCCCTGGCGATAGCCATCGGAATTTTTAGATTTTTCTGGAGAATGATAATTATCGGAATGTCCAATTTTATCGAAATGGATTTTAAGAACAGACTGTTTAATCATCTGCTTTTGCTCCCCAATTCTTTTTTTACCAGAACAAAGATCGGAGATATTATGGCCCATATGACCAATGATATGACCGCAGTAAGAAGTGCCTGTGCCTTCGGAGTTATTGCTGGCTTTGACGCCATCTTTCTTTTTTTAGCCACTCTCATATTTATGTTAACTTTTAATGTTAAACTTACTCTTTATGCCCTGATTCCTCTTCCTATCATTTCACTTATATCATTATTTTTTGTAAGACTATTATTCAAAAAATTTAAAAGTGTGCAGGAATCATTTTCACTGTTGACTGAAAAAGTGCGGGAAATGGTATCCGGGGTAAAGATTATCCAGGCATTTCAGCAAGAAGAGTCGGAATCTAAGAACTTTGATAAATTAAGCCAGGAATATCTCGGGAAAAATATTTCTCTTATTAAAATTTGGGGTACTATGTTCCCTTTGATATTCTTATTTGCCGAGATTGGTATGGCGATAATACTCTGGGTGGGAGGTCAGCAAGTTATCCTTAATGAGCTTACTACCGGTGAATTAGTTGCCTTCCTTTCCTATATGGGGATTATCGTCTGGCCAATGATGGCAGTAGGAATGGTGACTAATATATACCAGCGGGGTAATGCTTCTTATAAACGCATACTTGAACTCCTGGAAGAGAAACCGGATATTTACGATGCCCCTCGTGCAGAGTATCATGCCTTAAAAGGCAGTATAAAACTGGAGAACATTTACTTTTCTTATAAGGAACAGGCTGTTCTGGATAATGTAAATATTGATATAAAACAAGGGCAGTATATAGGAATATGCGGGAAGATAGGTTCCGGGAAAAGTATATTAGCCAGATTAATTTTAAGAATTATCGAACCCCAGAAGGGGAGAATATTTTATGATTCTATAGATTATAGAAAGATAAAGATAGCAGCGGTAAGGGATAGCATAGGATATGTCCCTCAGGATTCTTTTCTTTTCTCAGATACCATAGAGGATAATGTCAGGTTTGGTAAACCCGCTGCAACCTTAGAGGAAATAGTGGAGGCTTGCCAGGCTGCCTCAATAAATAAGAATATCATGGAATTAAAGTATCAGTATAAAACACTTGTGGGAGAGAAAGGGGTAACCCTCTCCGGGGGTCAAAAACAGAGGTTGTGTATTGCCCGGGCAATTATCAGAAGACCCCAAATACTTATTCTTGATGATGCTCTAAGTGCGGTGGATACCAATACTGAAAAGGAGATTATTCGGAATTTAGTGAACTATTCTAAAAGTATTACTACTATTGTAATATCACACCGCATATCCTCCTTTATAAAAGCAGATAATATATTTGTTCTGGATAAGGGAAGAATTGAAAACAGCGGCACCCATCGAGAACTGATTAAAAAATCTGATATCTATAAAAGTATCTATAAAATTCAAAAATTGGAAGAATAAAGATGAAAGAAGAAAAACTGTATTCTGGTCTGGACAGAAAGATATTTTATAAATTATGGCAATATGGAAAGCCTTACGGTGGGAAGATTTTAATCATCTTCGTTCTTATTCTGGCCATAAGCGGAATACAAATTACTCTTCCCTTGATCACTAAAAATATGGTGGATAAATATATTGAAAGAAGTTATCTAAGATTAATCCTTAATGATAGAACGGTTGAGATTACCGACCGATATAAAGCCTACCGGGTTAGGTCTGATAACCTTATTTTTATCCCCTCATACCTGTTAAATAAAGATGAATACCTGGAACTGCAGAACGATTTGCTCATTCTGCCGGAAAAATATTTAATAGTTAGAAATGAAGAAAGGCTGGATAAGTTGAAGCAATATCAACTTAGTGTCGTCAAAACAGATAAAGGCAGTTTCATCCCTTATTCGGAAATGCAGAAGATATCTCCGGATAATATTAAAACCTTAAGATATGATGATTTAAAAATGGTAAAATTATTTGCCCTCTTATATGTGGGGCTTCTTCTGGTATCTTTTGTTTTTAATTATCTTCAGGTAGTTATGATGGCTGTGGTCAGTGAAAGGGTGATGTATGACCTAAGGAGTAGTCTGGTAAGACATCTCATGTCTCTTTCTCTGAACTTTTTTAATAAAAATCCCATAGGGAGACTGGTAACCAGGCTGACCAATGATGTTGATGCCTTAAGAGAAATGTTTACCGATGTTTTTGTTTATTCCGCCAAAGATCTTATTATAATCCTGGGCATACTAATGGTTATATTTAGACTATCAAGTCACCTAAGCCTGATAATATTTGTTCTTATTCCCGTCATGGTTATTATGCTCTACTTTTTCCAGAGATATGCCCGGGAGGCTTACGGAAAAGTAAGAATTGCCCTGGCTAAAGTGAATAGTTTTTTATCAGAAACAATATCGGGGGTCTTACTAATTCAGACTTTCAATCAAGAGGGCAGATCCGAGGATGATTTTAAAAAAATTGGCCTAAATTATTATAATGCCAATATGAATCAACTGTTAATATTTGCCATATTCAGGCCATTAATTGATGTTTTATCTTATTTTGCCCTGGGTACAATAATATATTTTGGGGGAAAAGGAGTGCTGGGGGGAGAAATTTCCCTGGGAGTACTTATTGCTTTTATCTCTTATATCCATATGCTTTTTAGGCCTATATTCGATTTTTCTGAAAGATATAATATATTGCAATCCGCCATGGCTTCATCGGAGCGAATATTTCTACTTTTTGAGGAGGATGACAAAATACATTCTCCCGAGGGTCCTAAATATCCTGGCGGCATAGAAGGGAGAATAGAGTTTAGAGAAGTATCTTTTGAATACAAAGAAGGGGAAAAGGTTATCGACAAGGTGTCCTTTGTAGTTGAACCGAATGAATCGGTAGCCTTTGTAGGGGCGACCGGGGCAGGGAAAACAACCCTGATTAACCTTCTTTTGAGATTCTATGACCCTACCGAAGGGGAGATTTTAATTGATGGGATCAACCTAAAAGATATGGATTTAAAGTTTTTAAGAAACTATTTCGGATTAGTTCTGCAGGATGTTTTTATGTTTGCCGGAGATATAAAATATAATATTATCCTTAATAATGAAATAGAGGATAATAAGATGATTGAATATGCAAAATATGTTAATGCCCATAATTTTATCAATAGATTGAAGAAAAAATATGAAAACATTGTTTCTGAAGGAGGGTCAAATCTTTCTACCGGCCAGAGGCAGCTCATCGCCTTTGCTCGGGCACTGGCCAAAGAACCCAGAATACTTGTTCTTGATGAAGCCACCAGCAGTATAGACAGTGAAACCGAATATCTTATCCAGGATGCCATAAAGAAGATTATGAAAGGCAGGAGCAGTATCGCCATTGCCCATCGCTTGTCTACCATTCAAGATGTTGATAAAATATATGTTATGCATAAAGGTAAAATCGTTGAGACGGGAAACCATTCTCAGTTAATCGCTAAACGAGGTTATTATAACGAGTTGTATAAATATCAATACCTAAAAACGTAGCAGAGCAGAGATAGCTGTTCTATGATATGATTATGGTAATTTAATAAATAGAGAGAGTAATAAAATGCAAAAGTAGAATTAGTGTTGTTTAAAGGAGAAAAATATGTTTAAAACCATAAACTCTGTTTGCCCCAAGGATTGTTTTGGTTCTTGTTCTTTGGCAGTTGATGTAGAAAAAGGGAAGATAATAAAAGTTAGAGGAAATCGCAATAGTCCGGTACATCAGGGCAGGATATGTACTAAAGGGATGCACTATCCAAATATGCTCTACAGCCCGGAAAGATTATTATATCCCTTGCAAAGAATCGGCAAGCGCGGCGATGGTAAGTTTAAAAGAATTAGCTGGGAGCAGACCGTAGATATAATTTATGAAAAACTTAAAAATTTAAAAGAACAATATGGGCCGGAGTCAGTTTTATATTATAATAGATTCGCTAATTTGGGTGTGGCGAAAAATTGTGCTTATAGCTTCTGGTATCAGTTTGGAGGTTTTACTTCCACTTACGGCGGATTGTGTGATGCTGCAGGTCAGGAAGCAATCATTTTAACTTATGGAGAAATAAAACATAATAAGATTTCTGACCTGGAAAACTCAAAATTAATTATATTATGGGGATCAAATCCTGCCTACACCAACATTCATTTGATGCATCATGTAAATAAGGCAGTGGATAAGGGAGCAAAATTAATAACTATAGATATTAGAGAAAATGAGTCGGGGACCAAAAGCCATTTATGTTTGAATCCCCGGCCGGGAACCGATGGTTGCCTTGCCCTGGGTATAGCCAGCCAGCTTATTAAAAATAATATAATTGATGACAATTTTATTGACCGACATACTTTTGGCTTTGCTGAGTTTAAGGAATTAGTAAAAGATTATCCTTTAGAAAAAGTCTCGGCTATAACCGAAATTTCTATCGGTAAAATTAAAAGTTTAATAAACTATCTAAAAGAAAATCCCCGATATGCGCTTATCTGCGGGATAGGTGTTCAAAGATATACCAATAGCGGTCAAGCCATAAGAGCCATATCTCTTTTGCCGGCATTAACCGGAAGTATCGGTAAAAAAGGTTGTGGTTTTTACTTTAGTGATAGGCAGGCGCCTGAACTAAATTGGCCTTTTTTCCCTCCCAAACCCAAGAGGATTCGTAATTCCATAGCGGCAGCAAAACTTGCCAGCGAACTGCACAATCAAACCGATCCTCCGGTGAAAGCTGTTTGGATTGAACAGGCCAATCCTATGACCAGCAACCCGAACACCAATCTCCTTGCCCAGGCGATGACTCAATTGGATTTCATCGTGGCTGTCGATCTTTTTTTAACCGATACCGCCAGAATGGCAGATATTATCTTGCCGGCAGCTTCGATGTATGAGTACTATGATCTGATTACCGGCTATGGTCATTCTTATATTCAGTTACAACAAAAAATGATTGAGCCGCCCGGTGAATGTAAACACGAGAGTGAGATTTACCGGCTTTTAGGTAAAAAATTTGATTTTAATTTAGACTATTTGCCGGAAAATAATTTGATTACCATGGAAAAAGTAATTAACAGCTCCAATTTAAATACCGATGTCGATGAATTAAAAAGAAAACCCTATCTTTAT
>MEYH01000043.1:10796-10994 GCA_001773955.1 Candidatus Sediminicultor quintus
TGGGAAGAAGACCCCCTGCCGGTATATAACGAGCCGGCAGAAAATAGATATAGTTCTCCCGATATTTATAGTAAATATCCTTTATCTTTGATAACCAGCCATGCACGCGATAAAATGAATTCCCAATTTTCAAGTTTATCTATTTTTAAAGAAAAACCTTTTATCTGGATTAATCCTGCTGATGCGTCTAAAAGAGGA
>MEYH01000044.1:0-6670 GCA_001773955.1 Candidatus Sediminicultor quintus
AGAAAAATTATAATAGAAGTAGATGGAGGACAACATTTGGAAAATAAAAAAGATAAGTTAAGAGATAAATGGTTAGAAGAAAAGGGATATGAGGTTTTGAGATTTTGGGATAATGAAGTTTTGACAAATATTGAAGGTGTAATGGAAAGTATAAGAAAGAAACTTTACTCCCCCTCACCCTAACCCTCTCCCTCCGAGGGGAGAGGGAAGTAAAGGAAAGATTTAGCTGTAAGCCAAGATACAAACAATCAAGTACAGGAGAAGAAATTGTTTAAAATATTAAGACCTAAAGTATATATTAATTCAGTTTACAATGTAGACTTAATTAAGCTAAAAAAGATAAAAAAGATAAAAGGTATTATGGTAGATTTGGATAACACTTTAGTAGCCTGGGGAGAGAAGGAAGTTAGTCCAAAAATTATTGATTGGGTTAAGGAAGCAAAAAAAATAGGATTAAAAATATGTATAGTTTCCAATACAAATTCTAAAAGAGCTGCAGAATTTGCAAAAATATTTAATATCCCTTATCACTCAAAATATTTTAAACCTTTTAGTATCGCTTTTAATAATGGCCTTAAAATTCTGGATACAAAAAAATCTGAGACAGTGGTAATAGGAGACCAAATATTTACCGATGTTTTGGGGGGCAATAGATTAAAGCTCCTAACCATTTTAGTCACTCCGATAGTTAAAAAGGATTCTATAGGAACATTCCTTCAACGTAATATAGAAAAAATACTAATCTCTTTTTGGCTAAAAAGAGGTACATTAAAAAAAGAAATCGGCAATTGGCCAAAGTAATACAATGCACCAATTTCCCAATGCACCAATTCTCCAATTGGAGAAATAATAAATTAAGGAGAATTTTATTTGCCGACTATAAAATCATTTGAAGAATTACCAGTTTGGAAAGATGCAAGAAAATTTGCAAACAAAATATATAATTTAACTAATAAATTCCCTAAAGAAGAAAATTACGGCTTAACTTCACAAATTACCCGTGCTACGGTTTCTATTGGTTCTAATATTGCAGAAGGCTTTGATCGTTATTCTTAAAAAGATTTTATAAAATTTTTAATCATAGCCAGGGGTTCAATATCTGAAATCCAGAATGACTTATATATTGCTTTAGATTTAAAATATATTAAGCAGAATGATTTTCAAGAAACTTATGCTTTAGCTAAAGAGTTGGGGAAACAAATTAATGGTTTTATTAAGTATCTAAGATTATATGATAAAAATAATTCTAAAGATGGTAAGGTTAATGAGGAATATTGTAAATATGATTTTTGAACGTTAAATATTCTAATCGGTGAATAGGTCAATTGGCGAATTGGAGAATTAATATCCATGTTTCTATTCTATAGATTGCTATTAGCGCACATAATCGCAGATTTTCCCTTACAAACCAAACAAATATTCAAAGTAAAGATGAATACTGAATGGGGAGTGCTAATTCATACCCTGATAGTATTGATATTTTCCATTCTCTTTGCCTTCCCCTATTTAGAAGCCCCGAAATTTATAGTAATACTTTGGGCTATATTTCTAACCCACACAATGATTGATAAATTGAAGATGGAATATTCAAAAAAAAATGCAAATCCGGACATAAAAATATTTTTTCTCGATCAATTTTTACATATATCAATAATTACCGCATTAAGTTTTAATTTTGATAAAATTTATTTATTAATTTCTCCATTTAATAATGCTTTTTTAAATTACTTGATACATCTTTATAATAATGATATATTTATTATAAGTTTAATAGGATATATCGCTGCGGCATTCTTTATTCCAATTTTACTTATGTACATAAGAGAAGAAGGTATTCCTGCTAACCCTAAAAAATTAAAAGAACAAAAAATACTAAATATTATAATACCGGAAAACCAAACATTAGATAAATTTTATCGCTTATTTTTGACTCTCTCAGCGCAGTACTTAGATGACAAATATATAATAGTAATTTTTATATGTTTTGTAATCATAAGCTTTGTTCCCTATCAAAGGAGTGCAGAAAGAATGGAAAAGGTATATAATTTAAAAAGGATTATGAATTCATCATTGGCGATATTTATCGGAATAATATTAAAAATGATTTAACTTCCAGGAAGTTTAAGTAACGGGGGGAACGAAAGAGAAATGAAAAGGGCAGCAGATAAGAGTATTACCGGAAACTTCTTATCAGATATATTATATGAAAAGGGGTTAATTACCGAGGAGCAGTTAGAGAGAATATTAAAAATTCAGAAAGATACCAATAGAGATCTGCAAAAGGTAATTATCGACCTTGATATTCTTAAAAAAGACGAGATGATGCTTGCCCTGGCTGATGAGATTGGAGAAAAATACGTAAATTTAAATGACATAACCATTGACCCCACCATAGTAGTTCTAATCCCGGAAGAGATGGCCAGAAGACATCAGCTTATTGCCATAGACAAAGATGAAAAAAAATTAACCATCGCCATGGCGAACCCTTTAGATGTTTTTGCCCATGATGAACTAAAAATAAGATTGGGATATGATATCGAATCAGTATTGTCTTACGGTAAGGATATTGATAAAGCCTTGGATTTAGTATTCGGGGTTACCGATGAATGGGATCAGGTAATCGGCAAAATTGAAAATATGCAGATAACCGTATTGAAAGAGGAAGAAAGAGAGAGACCTGATATTTCTGCTATAACTGAAAGCGAAGAAGCTCCGGTTATTTCTCTGGTTAACCTGGTAATTTTAAGGGCAGTTAAAGAGAAAGCCAGTGATATTCATATAGAACCGTTTGGAGAGGATACACTTAAAGTTCGTTATCGAATAGACGGAATATTACATGATGTGATGTCTCTCCCCCGGAAACTGCAATTGTCGGTGGTTTCCCGAATTAAGATAATGTCAGATCTGGATATTGCTGAAAAGAGATTACCTCAAGATGGCAGGATCCAGGTGAATATCGCGGGAAGAAATATTAATATACGGGTATCGATCTTACCGGCAGTCACTGGAGAGAGTGCAGTTTTAAGAATACTGGATCCCTCGAGCATCTTATTAGAATTAGATTCTTTAGGTTTTTCTCCTGATATTCTTCCTGATTATTTATCATTAATAAAAAAACCTAATGGCATAATCCTGGTCACTGGTCCGACGGGGAGTGGAAAATCTACTACACTATACACCACGCTAAATTTGCTAAACTCCACCGAAAAGAAAATTATGACTATTGAAGATCCGGTAGAATATAGATTAAAAGGAATCAGCCAGGTACAGGCCAAACCCAAAATCGGGCTTACTTTTGCGGCTGGATTAAGAAGTTTCCTGCGGCAAGACCCCGATATTATGCTGGTAGGAGAGATTAGGGATAAAGAGACCGCTGAAATAGCTGTTCAGGCTGCTCTTACCGGACATATTGTCCTGAGCACCCTTCATACCAACGATGCTCCCAGTTCGGTGATAAGATTAATCGATATGGGGATAGAGCCCTTTTTAATTTCCTCTTCGGTGGTGGGAATTATAGCTCAAAGATTAGTCAGAACGATATGTCTTAAATGTAAGAAAAAGATAAAAATAACTTCCGATGTGAAAAAAATTCTGGATGAATATGAAATAGACAGCAATGAACTAATCTTATATAAAGGTGAAGGATGTCCTTATTGCAAAGAAACCGGATATAAGGGAAGAATCGCTATCTTTGAGCTGATGGTAATTACTGACAACATTAGAGATTTGATTAGTAAAAATGTAACTACCGGAAAATTAAGAGAAACTGCCATTAAGGAAGGAATGTGTCAATTACGGGAAGATGGTATAAAGAAAGTTTGTGAAGGTCTAACTACTATAGAAGAAGTTTTACGGGTCGCCTCAGCTTAATATAATCTCTGTCATTCCCACGAAAGTGGGAATCCAGGAGCGAAAGATAAAAGATAAAAAAATATAATATGTATAGAGGTAAATAAATTGCTTAGTCTTAATAACGAAGGAAATAATGTAAAAAAACTAAAGATGCAAATATTGCAATTAAATGCCTTGAATAAAATTTCTTTAGAATTAACCAGAACCACCGATTTAGATGCCCTATTAAATAAAATAATAGAATATGCTGCAATAATTGTAAAGGCTGAAGCCGCTTCCATATTACTTTTAGACAAAGAAAAGAATGAATTATATTTTAAGGCAAGCCTGGGTAAAAAAAGCCAGGAAATAAAAAAATATAAAGTAAAAGTTGGAGAAGGAATAGCCGGCTGGGTAGCAGAAAAAGGAAAGTCTCTGATAGTTGATGATGTTACTAAAGATACGAGATGGTACCAAAGCATTGATAGTTCCACAAAATTTGTAACAAAATCAATTATTTGCGTTCCCTTGATTCTGGATAAAGATATTATGGGAGTCATGGAAGTCATCAATAAAAATGATAAAAAATATTTTGATAAGAATGACGAAGAAATTTTAAATTCTTTTGCAAACCAGGTAGTCATTGCCTTACGGAATGCAAATATTATAGAGGATTTGAATAATTATTTTATACAAATTACCGAGATATTAATCCAGGCAATGGAAAATGAGTCACTTGGTCCCAAAGGACATTTTATGAAACTGGCTCGGCTAACTACACAAATTGGTAATAAGTTAGGAATAATCGGAAAAGATTATAATAATTTATATTACGCTTCCCTTCTGCATGATATAGGTAGAATAAAAGTGAGTAGAAAGATTGATATTAACTTTAAAGCAAAAGATAGTTTTCGTTTGGTGCAAAGTGAAATTAGTTTGCATCCTATAAGTTTACACCCTATAGTAGGTGCAAACATGCTTAAACAGATTAATTTATTTAAAGATATCGTTCCTATCGTAAAACATCATCATGAAAATTATGATGGAACAGGTTATCCCGATGGATTAAGCGGTGAAGAAATTCCTCTTGCCTCACGAATAATAGCAGTAGTTGAAGATTATACCAAAATAATTTATAATACGTCTATAGAGAGTCATTCTGAAAACGAGGAAGCGTTAAATAAATTTTTCTCTCTCGCCGGAACAAAGTACGATCCAAAAATTATCGATGCTCTTAAAGAAATTATCAACCTATAACATAAGACAGGCGTCTCGCCTGTCACTGTCATTGCGAGCTACCGTAGGTAGCGTGGCAATCCCGTCGAGATTGCTTCTTCGTTTCACTCCTCGCAATGACAGAATAAAATTTTTATCGTAATTGGTGAATTGGTTAATTTTTTATAAAGTGGGGTGAACTTATCAAATGGCAACTTTTGTCTATAAAGTCCGAGACCGCTCGGGTAAAATCTTTACCGGAAACATGGAAGGGGAAAACAGAAACTCGGTTATTTCTCGTCTCAGAGAAATGGATTACTATATTACTTCCGTCATCGAAAAAAAGAAAAATATTCTATTTTCTACGCAATTACAAATTTTCAAAGGTATAAAACTCAGAGACCTAACCATATTTTATCGGCAATTTGCTACCATGGTTAATGCCGGATTAACCTTGGTTAACTCATTGGATATCTTGACTGAACAGGTGGAAAATAAAGTATTAGCGAATCATATTAAAGCCGTTAAATCTGATGTTGAAGCAGGCTCTACTTTAGCTGATGCCATGGCAAAATTTCCTCAAGTATTTTCTGAATTATATCTTAGTATGGTTAGAGCGGGGGAGGTCGGAGGAGTATTAGACGAAATATTAAATAAAATTGCCGATTTAATGGAAAAGGAATTTGCCCTTAGACAGAAAGTAAAATCTGCCATGGCTTATCCTTCTTTTGTAGCCGGTGCTGCAGTAATCATGTCTGTTTTTATGTTAGCCTTTATTTTGCCTCAATTTGTAGGTGTATTTAAACAGTTTGGCGGAGAACTTCCGGCTCTTACCCAATTTTTTGTCACCTTAACCATATTATTTAACCGGTATTGGTATCTATTTTTTATGGTTTTTGCCGGCTTGGTTGCTGCCTTTTTGGCTTATAAAAGAACACCGAGTGGCAAACTTAATCTTGATAAATTTAAATTACGTGCGCCAATAATTGGTGAAATTAATAGAAAAAGTGCTGTTTCCAGGTTTACCAGAATTCTCGGAACCTTGATTAAAAGCGGAGTCCCTATTTTGGAAGCATTACAGGTATCTTCTAATGCTATAGGAAACTTGGTCATATCTTCGGCTGTTCTTGGTGCAAGGACAAAGATAAAAGAAGGACAGAGCATCTCAGGCCCTCTGGCAGCAAGCGGAGTATTTCCTCCTATGGTTACCCAGATGATTATGGTGGGGGAAGAGAGTGGAGAGTTAGAAGAAATGTTACTTAATGTAGCAAAATTTTATGATGAAGAAGTGGATAGGGCTGTAGAAAAGCTAACCGCAATCATTGAGCCGCTTATGATGGCATTTATTGCCTTAACTGTTGGTGTTATGATCATCGCCATGTACCTGCCGATATTCAACATGGTAAACCTAATCCAATAAAAATATTTCCTAAATGTCATTGCGAGAAGCATCTTTCTTTGTCATTGCGAGAAGCGAAGCGACGAAGCAATCTCTATTTAAACCGTCTTTTCCTACTTTCTTCCCCCTTGAGGGGGAGGATCAAGGTGAGGGTGAATTCCCCATTTTCCTCCCCCTTGAGAGAGAGGATCAAGGTGGGGATGAATTCCTCTTTTCCCTCTCCCC
>MEYH01000044.1:6710-7855 GCA_001773955.1 Candidatus Sediminicultor quintus
CCTCTCCCCTGGAGGGAGAGGATCAAGGTGGGGATGAATTCCTCTTTTCCCTCTCCCCTGGAGGGAGAGGGTTAGGGTGAGGGGGGGGTATTTAATTTTTGACAATTGTGTATCATATATGATACCATACCAACAGAGGTGATAAATATGAGCAATCAAAGAACACTTGTACTATTGGAACCACCCGTCAGGGATTTAATAAAAAAAATGGCAAAAGAAAAAGGGATTTCCATTTCCAGTATATGTAGAGATTTAATCTGCGAAGGATTAGAAATTTTTGAAGATAGATATTTCGACAGAATTGCATCTGAAAGGGAAGATACATTTGACTGGGAACATAGCCTAACTCATGAAGAAGTATGGAATAAAAACGAAAATTGAATATAAAATATCATCCTAAAGTAAAAAGCGAAGATATTCCAGGATTGAGTTCAAATATAGCTGTAAGAATAGAAAATGCCATTATAAATCATTTAATGGTTAATCCCATAAAATATGGGTTTTATCTTCGTGGAACTTTAAATGGTTATAGAAAACTACGAGTAGGAGATTGGCGAGTAATATATAGAATTGTTGATAATAAAGAAATAAGAATAATAGCTTTTTCTTCTGTCATTCCCGCGTAAGCGGGAATCCATTAAATCTATTAAAAGGGTAAATGTTATGAGTGTTAAAGCTAACACACAAAAAATAACCGATGATCAAATAACAGAATACCAGCCCCTGGTAAAAAGTATCGCTTATAAATTCAAAAATTCCGGAGAACCCTTAGAAGACTTGGAACAAGTGGGTTATGTAGGATTAATAAATGCCTTTAATCTTTATAATCACGAGAGGGGGGTAAAATTCAAAACCTATGCTACCTGGCTTATCTCCGGTGAAATCCGTCACTATATCAGAGACAAACATCAACCCATAAAAATTCCCGGCTGGATGCTAAAATTAAATAAAAAAATAGACGAATTTATCATTTCCTATAAAAAAGAAAATAATAGATTTCCTTCCCTTTCTGAAATATCTAAAATATTTAACCTCACCGAAGAAGGGATAAAAGAAATCCTAAAAGCCCGGGAGGCAGTTCAAATAGTTTCCCTTGACCAGGAGCAAAGAAAATATAGTTTTGACCATTATCCACAAATAGAAAA
>MEYH01000044.1:7921-9646 GCA_001773955.1 Candidatus Sediminicultor quintus
TTTAAGCAGATTAAAAAAATTACAGCGGAAAGTAATCTATTATATTTTCGAAAAAGATTTGACTCAAACAAAAATAGCTCATAAATTGGGCATCTCTCAAAGGAAGGTTTCCCGTATAAAAGATTCTGCCCTTAAAGAATTAAAAGAAAGCATCGGAAGCGGTTAAGGTGCGGAGGGAGCATTATTGTGGAATCAGATATGTATAAAGAAGTTTCTGACGAACAGATTTTAAAATTCAAACCTTTAGTAAAAAATATTGCCTGCAAATTTAAAAATTCCGGTGAGCCATTAGAAGATTTAGAACAGCTGGGATATATTGGTCTAATTAATGCCATAAATCTTTACAATCAAAAAAGAGAAGTGAAATTTGAAACCTATGCCTCCTGGTTTATATCCGGAGAAATCAGACACTATATCAGAGACAAACATCAGACCATAAGAATTCCTCACTGGATAACTGAACTGAATAGGAAAATAGACGAATATATGGTAAACTATAAAGAAGAAACCAAACAAACGCCCTCCCTTAAAAAAATTGCAGAAGAATTTAATCTTACCGAAGAAGGAGTTAAAGAGGTATTAAAGGCAAGGGATGTAGTTCATACGGTTTCTATCGATCTGGAGAATCGCGGTTATGATTGCAACGAATATCCTGTATTAGAAAAAATAAAGAATGACCACTATAAAAGTTTTAAACTGCCCATAGAAGATTTAATCTCTTTAGAGCTTGCTTTAAATAAATTACAAAATTTACAGCGTAAAGTAATTAACTATATTTTCATCAAAGACCTGACTCAAACTAAAACAGCCAAAAAGTTAGCGATTTCCCAGAGGCAGGTTTCCCGAATAAAAAACGATGCCTTAAAAGCATTAAAGGAAGAACTCAAAAGCGACAGCGACACAACGTAAGACAGGTGTCCCGCCGGTTCTACGAACTCCTAATTTTCCTCCCCCTTGAGGGGGAGGATTAAGGTGGGGGTGAATAATTTGTACGGACTTGATTCATCAGGACCATATATTTCTTCTGTCATTCCCGCGCAGGCGGGAATCCAGAAAAAATATCAGCAAAGGAGCTCAATAAAATGCACAAAAAAAAGGCTGTGGTAAAATACCAAAATGAAAAAATTCTCAAAGGCTGGGTTGAAGATTTTAGACTGGATAGAGAATCATTTATATTTTTTCCTCTTATTGAATATAGCGAAGAAGAGAGAATGGAAATTAATTTTGATTCTCTAAAAGCAGTATTTTTTGTAAAAGATTTTATCGGAGATAAAAATTATAAAAAAATTAGATCCTTTAACGTTGACCTTAAAATAACTCCCAGCCAGCGTAAGTTAATTGTTAATTTTAAAGATGGGGAACATTTATACGGTACCAGCCACAACTATGGCAGACACAAAGTAGGATTCTTTATGTATCCGGTCGACCCAAAAGATAACAGTGAAAGAATCTTTGTAGTCCATTCAGCAGTAGAGAGCGTCCGCCTGATGAAAATCGAAATTTAAAAATAAAAATTGTCATTGCGAGCGACTTTATTTTCTGTCATTGAGAGGAGCGTCTTCCTTTGTCATTGCGAGCGACTTTCTTTTCTGTCATTGCGAGCGACCTTTCCCTTTTCTGTCATTGCGAGCGACCTTTCCCTTTTCTGTCATTGCGAGCGACCGTAGGGAGCGTGGCAATCTCATATTACATTATAAAAATTATAAGAAAGGAAGATACAATTGA
>MEYH01000044.1:9667-10013 GCA_001773955.1 Candidatus Sediminicultor quintus
AATACAAAGATGGAAAAATCGTAAAAGGCTGGTCCACAGATTTTGGGCCCAACAAAGAAATATTTCATCTACACCCTATCGAAGAATACGATAAAGACATGTTAGAAATAGAAATATCTTCCCTTAAAGCAGTTTTTTTTGTAAAAGATTATATAGGGAATAAAGATTATAAAAAAATCAGAACCTTTGATGGCGCATCTACAGGAATCCCCAGCCAGCGAAAAATAGTAATTATTTTTAAAGATGGCGAGAATTTCTATGGTACTACCCATAGTTATGACCCGGAACGCAAAGGATTTTTTGTCTATCCTATTGACCCCAAAGACAATAACGATAGAGTTTTTGT
>MEYH01000045.1 GCA_001773955.1 Candidatus Sediminicultor quintus
CTTTCTTTCAAACTTGAAACTTGTAACTTGCAACCATCGAAACTAATTGCTCATTACCTATTACTTTTTACTGTATTTTATACGATATACGATATACGATATACGAGATACGAGATACGAATTTTTTCTTGACTTTATAAACATATCTGATATACTTTTAACGAAGATAATGTTGGCTAACGGGCCCATAGCTCAGCTGGCAGAGCAACCGGCTCATAACCGGTCGGTCCCTGGTTCGAATCCAGGTGGGCCCACCAAAAAATTGATAATTATTAATTTAAATAATAATGTGGACAGTGTGAGATTTATGAAAAAGCATAAAAATATTAAAATACCAGAATTTTATCAAAACCTTACTTCTTTTATATAAGAAGTAAGGTTTTTTTGTTTTAATGAGCTTTACAACTTTGAAGAGAGGAGAAATAAGTCATTGATAGAAGAAGAATATGCTATCCTTTTGGAATTACAGAAATTCGATATTGATATCGATGAGGAAGAAAAAAAGAAGAGAAGTTTGCCTTTAATGATAGAAGGGATTGCAAAAGAAATTCAGGAGCTGAAAGATAGTTTAAGAAACAAAAATGAAAATTATAAGAATTTACAGATTAAATTAAAAAGAAAAGAATTGGATTTAGCTGAAAAATCTAATAAAATTGATAAACATCAGGAAGACTTATACGGAGGGAAAATATCTGATATTAAGGAGCTTAGGCAGATACAGAAGGTAATAGCCAATTATAAAGAAGAAAAAGATAGTATTGAAGAAGATGTTTTAGATTTAATGGAAGAGATGGAAGACCTTGATAAATCGATCGGTCATCTCGACGAAGATTTGAAAGTGAAAGAGAAAGAGTTTAAAAAACGCAAAGAAGAAATAGATTTGACAAGGTCAGTAATTAAAAAGAGTATGGATTCTTTAAATATTAAAAGGGAAGAGATATTCAGTAAAATTACCGATGATCGTCTTTTAAAAGAATATGAACTTTTAAGAAAAGAGAAGGGCGGAAAAGCCATTATGGAAGTTGATGGTTCTGTATGTCCAGGCTGTTATCTTGACCTTCCCAGTGATGCTATTTATCAATTAGAAAAGAATCGAAAGATAATAATTTGTCCCAATTGCAGCCGCATTCTAATTTGGAAAAACTAACTGTTTTTTAAACCCTAAGCTCTTTCTTTTTATTAACGCGATACTCGATACTATATACTTTCTTTTAAGCTAATTGACTTTGTTGTATTAAAATGGTATTTTAAAATTGAAAAAAGAATATTTGATAAGTAGATCAGGTAATCGCGGAAGAAATGCTATTTCTTTCGAGGAAAGTCCGAGCTCCACAGGGCAGAGTGCTGGGTAACCCCCAGTGAGGGTAACCTTAAGGAAAGTGCTACAGAAAATACACAGCTGGGCACTCAATTTTGCGTACTCAGTAAAGGTGAAAAGGCAGGGTAAGAGCCTACCAGTTGTTAGGTGACTAACAAGCTTAGTAAACCCCACTCGGAGCAAGACCAAATAGGAAGAGCTGTGGTGGCCCGCTGAATCTTCGGGTAGGTCGCTAGAGGTGTAAGGTAACTTACATCCCAGATAGATGATTACCACCCTTATTATTGATTCGTTAATTAGTTGATTGGTTAATAAACTATAAGTAATAAACTAGTTAGCCAGACAAATAATTAACTAATTTGAATTTTGTATTTTGAACTAACGACTATTCACTAACGACTAATTTATAAGGGGACAGAACTCGGCTTATACGATCTACTTATCAAAATAAATGGATATAAAAACATACAATAAAATATTTTATTGTATGTTTTTTTTATTCTATTTTCTTCAAGATATTCATCGTGAAAATTAACTTAACCATTAAAGGGTCACTTTCCTCCTATTTTCCCCCAAAAATACGCTTCAGAAATAGTGTACCTATTATAAAAAAGACGCTAAATATGTGGTATTTCCAATTTTATTAAAAAAAATTAAATTATTTTCAAAAAAAAAGAGGATTTTTCGAAAGTATGTAGTATAGTATATACAGTGGAACAAAGTGGAGTAAAGTGGAGGATAAATATAAAGGAGATTTTATGTTTTTAGGACAGTATGAGCACACTATCGATGAAAAGGGAAGATTGATTGTCCCGGCAAAATACCGAGAATCTTTAGGCGATAATTTTATTATCACTTTCGGTCTTGATACTTGTCTTTTTGTATATCCTCTGGAAGAATGGAAAAATTTATCTGAAAAAATGAAGCTGCTCCCCTTGGGACAGAGAGATGCCCGAGCATTTAAGAGAATATTGTTTTCTCGAGCTACCGATTGCACTGTGGATAATCAGGGTAGAGTCATTATTATGAAATATTTGAGAGATTATGCCCAGATTAATAAAGAAATTATGGTTATCGGGGTTTTAGATAGGATAGAAATCTGGAGTAAGGATGTATGGCAAAAATACTTTAAAGAAGTTGAAAGTTCATATGAAGATATTGCCGAAAGAATATACGAACAAGAAGGGTAATCTATGGCAAATTCCTTTCACATTCCTGTGTTAACAAAAGAGATCTTAAATTATTTAAACTTAAAGAAAGGAGGTGTTTATATCGATTGCACATTAGGTGGTGGAGGACACTCCAAAGCTATTTTGGAAAAGATTTATCCTCATGGTTTATTGATCGGCATCGACCAGGATATAGAGGCAATTGAAACAGCAAAGGAAGAATTAAAAGGTTATATCGATAAAGTTGAATTATTTAAAGGTAATTTCAAAAATTTGGAGGAGATTCTATCGGACTTAAAGACTAAAACAGTTTCGGGGATAATCTTTGATTTAGGAGTGTCCTTTCACCAATTACAAGCGAAAGAACGAGGATTTAGTTTTAAAGAAGACAGCCATTTAGATATGCGGATGGATTTAAATCAAGAATTTAACGCTGATATTTTGATCAATAGTTATTCGGAAAAAGATTTAGCTGAAATATTTGAAAAATATGGAGAAGAACGGTTTTCCAAGAGAATTGTCCGCTTAATTGCAATAGAACGAAAAAAGAAAACCATTACTACAACCAAGCAGTTAGCTGATTTAGTAATAAGGTCTCTTCCCAGGACTAAAAAGAGGCACACCTGGAGAATACATCCCGCAACCAGGGTATTTCAAGCTATCAGGATTGAAGTAAACCAGGAACTTAAGGCTTTGGAAAAGGGATTGAATCAGGCAATTAGAGTTTTAGAGGATAAGGGGAGGATATGTGTTATTTCCTACCATTCACTCGAGGATAGAATAGTTAAGCACCTATTTAAGGAAGCAGAAAGAGAAGGAAAAGAGCAAAAGAATTACGGATTGAAAATTGTAACTAAAAAACCAATTAGACCTTCTTTGGAGGAAGTAAGGGATAATCTTAAAGCAAGAAGCGCTAAATTAAGAGTGGCAGAGAAGATAATATCTGTATTTTGATTCGTTAGTTAGTTACTTATGCTAACGACTATTCACTATCAACTAAAGTAAAGGGGGGATAAAATATGAGAGGGAGCAGCACTATGATTAGCGGTAATTATGGAAGTAAGAATGCCTTGATTGTTTTTGGGCCATTTTTAATTATAGTAATTCTTGTTACTTCTATAGTAATTTTTTATATTTCTAGTAACATTGTATTAACTGAGTTGGGATATAAATTAATAAAATTAGAAAATGAAAAAATAGCCTTAGTGGAAGAAAATAAAAATCTTGAACTTGCCGCAGAGACTCTTTCTGCCTTAGACAGAATTGAAAAAATCGCCTATAATCAATTGGGAATGGTTAGACCAAAAGAAGTAAAATTTATTGCCCTAAACCCCGTTGCAAAGCTTAATTTCGGAAATAATATCGGGGCCATCAGTAACAATTATGAGGAGGAAAAGAATTTTTGGGCTAGTTTTGACCTAAAGAAGATAAATGACTTGATTTCAGGGATATTAAAATAATATACTTGTAGCAGTAAAGGTTAAAGAGGGCGGAGATAATTGTTGCTTTCCAAAGAGAAAAAAGAACGTATTATTATTTTACTTACAATATTCGTAATTATTTATTTTTCATTAATTTATAGATTATATAACATCCAGGTTATTCAGACTAATAAATTTAAGGAAATTGCCCAACAAGAACATCTCACTTCTTTTTCCATTGAGGGAGAACGAGGTAATATCTATGATAGAAATTATAAAAAATTAGCCGTGAATATTAATGACCAATCTTTATTTGCTATTCCTCCTAAAGTTGGAAATCCTCAAGAAACTACCCTAAAAATATCTTCAATTTTGAATTTGAAAACAAAAGATGTACTGGAAAAATTAAACCAGAAAAAATCTTTTGTGTGGATAAAAAGAAAGTTAAAAGAAGCAGAAGTTGCAGAGATTACAAAACTAAATTTAGAAGGATTAGATTTCTTAGATGAGAGCAAAAGATATTATCCTAAGAATTTTTTAGCTTCTAACTTAATGGGATTTGTGGGAATAGATAACCAAGGCCTGGAAGGTTTGGAATCATTTTTTGATAAAGAACTAAAAAGTTTGCCTGGTTTATCAATTTTAGGAAGAGATGCTATAGGCGGCAAGGTACCTCTAAGCATTAAAGAACTAAATGCTTATAAAGATGGACATTCAATTGTATTGACTATTGATGAAGTTATCCAATATGTCACTGAAGAAGCTTTGGACAAAGCTTTTCAAGAATCTAAAGCCAAAGCAGGAATTGCTATTGTAGTAGAACCTAAAACCGGAGAAATTTTAGCAATGGCAGTAAGACCTTCCTATGACCCCAATTATTTTAATGAATACCCTAGTGATATTTGGAGGAATAGAGCAGTAACTGATTCCTATGAACCGGGGTCGACCTTTAAAATTATTACCATAGCTACAGCCCTGGAAGAAGGAGTAGTTAAATTAGATGATCAGTTTTATTGTAACGGATGGACAAATTATAATGGACATATTTTCCGCGATATATACCAACACGGCTCACAAAATCTTACCGATATAGTAAAAAATTCCTGTAATATAGGGATAATTCAAACCGGGACAAGATTAGATGAAAAAGTGTTTGAAAAGTCGATCAGAAGATTCGGATTTGGGACATTAACTGAAATAAGTTTACCCGGTGAAATAAATGGCCTGGTAAGAAGCACAAAGGATTGGTCAAAAATTTCCCTGGCTTCCTTATCTATAGGCCAAGAAATTGCGGTAACTCCCCTTCAGTTGATAATGGCTATATCGGCTATAGCTAACCGAGGGACTTTGATGAAGCCGATGATAGTGAAGGAAATAATAGATTCTGCGCAAAATAAGATTAAAATATTTAAACCAAAGCCGGTAAGACAGGCAGTATCGGTTGATACTGCTTTAACTATGACTAAAATATTAGAACAAGTAGTGAATGATGGAACTGGTACAAGGGCTAAGCTTGCAGGATACCAGGCAGCAGGGAAAACCGGGACTGCTCAAAAATTTGATTTTTCTACTGGTAAATATTCTGAAGATAAGTATAGTTCCTGGTTTGTGGGTTATGCTCCTACAGATAATCCTAAAATATCCATCTTAGTTTTATTAGATGAACCCAAGGGGAGTTATTACGGTGGAACAGTAGCCGCTCCGGTTTTCCAGGAGATTGCTTCCAAGGTTCTTCCTTACTTGTCGGTTCCAACCAGTGAATAAGTATATCGTATATCGTATATCGTGAAGAGAATAGAAGACAGAATTCAGAAGTCAGGAGAAAAATTAGTATATAGTAAATACAGTAATAAGTGATGAGTAATGGGTGATAAGTAATAAGTTTCGAGTTACAAGTTTGAAAAATAGTAGGGGCACAATGAATTGTGCCTCTACACCTGAATCCTGGTTTCTTTAACACAATACGGATAGGATATACTAACGACTAATTCAATTGGAGAATCGGGAAATTGGCTAATTGGTAAATTAATTTTGAGGTATTTTTTATGAAGTTGAGTGAACTGACAACTAACCTGGAAATTAAGGAAATTATTGGTGATTTAAATTTAAATATTAAAGGAATTTATCATAACTCCCGGGAAATAAAGAGAGATTTTTTATTTATATGCATAAAAGGTTTCACCTTTGATGGACATAATTTTATCGATGAAGCCATTAACAGGGGAGCTGTTGCACTGGTAGTAGAAAAAGAAATTCTTTTCCGGCCGGGTATTACTATAATAAGGGTAGATAATAGCCGTAAAGCCCTGGCCATTTTAGCTAATCAATTTTACGATTTCCCTTCGCGAAAATTAAAATTAATTGGAGTTACAGGAACAAACGGTAAAACTACAATTACTTATATGTTAAGAGCTATTTTTCAGGAAGCAGGTTTTAAAACCGGACTTTTGGGCACTGCTCAAAATATAATTGGCGATAATATCAACTCCTCTAAGATGACTACCATGGAATCAGTAGATTTACAGAAGGCGCTTAAAGAAATGGTTGAACAAAAGAATAATTTTGCAGTGATGGAAGTGTCTTCCCACGCCTTGCAATTATCCCGCGTAGAAGGATGTGATTTTGATGCAGCTATCTTTACTAATATCAGCAAGGAGCATTTCGAGATTCATAAAAACTTTTCTAATTATTTAAAAGCCAAGAAAAAATTATTTTTAAGTTTAAATAGAAGCAAGAAAGAGGCTTCTAAAAAATTTGCAATAATTAATATTGATGCAGAGCACAGTAAAGATTTTATAGATTGTAATAAGGTTAATTTAATTACTTATGGAATAGAAAAAGAAGCTAAGGTTAGAGCCAAGAAAATAAAAATGAAGCTTAAAAGTTTGTCATTTATGGTGGAAACCCCCATTGGGGATACTGAGATATTATTAAATTTTGGCGGAAAATACAATGTATATAATGCTTTGGCAGCTATAGCAGCAGCGATTACGCAAGGCATCCCCCTTAACCTAATTTCCAGAGCTTTTAATAAATTTTATGGAGCTCCGGGGAGATATAAGTTACTTGAATATGGTCAGAATTATACTATTGTTATAGATTTTGCTCACAATTATCATGGATTAGGAAGTATATTGCAGAATTTACGTAATTTTACTCCCCATAAACTAATTACTGTATTTGGACATGGTGGAGAGAAATATAATAAGGTAAGAGCTACAATGGGAGAAGTTATAGGAACATATAGCGATTACCTGGTAATAACTGCTGATAATCCTAAAAGTGAAGACCCGGTGAAAATTGCACGAGAGATTGAAGCAGGGGTTAAAAAAACAGATAAAGATTATATTATAATTACTGACCGGGTAGAGGCCATTAAACATGCTTTAGAAAAAGCCGAAGAAGGGGATATAGTATTAATAGCTGGAAAAGGACCCGAGAATGAGCAAGTTTATCATAACAAAGTTATCCATCATAATGATGAAGAAGTAGTGAAAAATATTTTTACAGGGAGATAAAATATTGGAAAATTGTAAAATTGAAGAGTTGATAAAAGTTGTCTCGGGAAAGATAATTCAGGGAGATCAGGATTATTTAATAAACAGGATTTCCATAGATAGCCGAACTTTAACTCCCGGTGATTTATTTTTCGCCATAATTGGAGCCTATTTCGATGGACATAATTTTATTATTGAAGCTTTCAATAAGGGAGCAGTTGGGGTAGTAATTTGTAAAGGTGCGAGCATTTTATTACAGAATGAGCAAATTGATAAAAATAAAATAATCATAGAAGTAAAAGATACTCTTTCTGCCTTGCAGGATTGGTCCAAGCATTATAAGGACAAATTTAAAACTTTTAATATCTGTGTAACCGGCAGTAACGGAAAGACCACGACCAAAGAAATTATTGCTCATATCTTATCTCAGGAATTTCCTCTTTTAAAAACTTCTGGAAATTACAATAATGAAATCGGAATTCCTCTTACTCTGTTACAGCTTAATAGATTACATAAGCTATTAGTGGCAGAGATGGGAATGAGGGGTTTAGGTGAAATAAGCACTCTTACCAATTTTATTCCTCCTGATTTAGCAGTGATTACTAATATCGGAGAAGCCCATATTGGCTTATTGGGTTCAAAAGATAATATTTTTAAGGCTAAATCGGAATTATTACAATCATTGGATAAAAACGGTATAGCCATTCTAAACAGAGACGACCCTTACTTTTTTAAGATGTCGAAAGTTGTTAAAGGCAAGAAGATATATACCTTTGGTATTGAGAGTAAGAGTGATATTATGGCTCGCAATATCAGAATAGTCGGTGATAAAGGAATGAGATTTACCCTTGAAGTGCAAAATGGCAAAAGCAGAGAAATATATTTCCCCTTATTGGGAAGGTATAATATTTATAATGCCCTTGCTGCTTCTGCGGTTGCTTTTGCCCTGGGAATAGAATTAGATTTAATTGAAAGAGGATTATTTTCTTTTAAACCGTTAGACCTGCATATGCAATTAAGCAATTTTAATAAGGGTATTAAAATACTAAATGATTCCTATAATGCGAGTCCATTATCAGTAAAAAGTGCTTTGGAAACTTTAGCAGAAGTCGCGCAAAACAATAGAAAGATAGCTATTTTAGGAGACATGCTGGAATTAGGAGAAAAGACCGGCTTTTACCACCGGGAAATAGGAAAAGAAGTAGCAAAATTGTCTATTGATGTCCTAATAACTGTGGGTCAGGGTGGAAAGATAATTGCTCAGTCTTCCAAAGAAGAGGGGATGGCAAAAGAAAGAGTTTTTTCTTTTGAGAAAAATGAGAAGATAAATTTAGCCAAAAAGCTATTAAGCCTGATTAAACCCGGAGATTTTATCCTATTAAAAGGTTCTCGAGAAATGAAAATGGAAGAGATTTTAGAATTTTGGCAAAAAGAGTATCAAAAAAATAATCCTGCCTAAGGAGGAGATAATGACCTATTGGCCCTTAACTTTATTAGTTTCGTTGATAATTCCGGTTATTACTCTGCCGTTATTTATAAAATATCTAAAAAAACATAATATGGGACAGAAAATTCGTCAGGAAGGGCCAGATCTTCATCAACATAAAATGGGAACGCCCACCATGGGAGGAGTAGTAGTTATTCTTACTTTAGTAATAATAGTTTGGCTCCTTGTTCCTTACAATAAATATGTTTCATGGTCGTTAGTTGCCACTGTCGGTTTTGGTCTTATTGGCTTAATTGATGATCTAATAAAATATCTTAAGAAACGATCATTGGGTCTTCTTACCAGGCAGAAGTTGTTCCTTCAAATTATCTTTGCTTTAATATTTGCCTATTGTGTCCATCAAAACACTGATTTAGGTACAGAAATTTGGCTTCCTTTTTTCAAAAGCAGTATAAATTTGGGTAGAATGTTTATTCCTTTTGTAGTTTTAGTATTGGTTAGTTCGGTTAATGCGGTAAATTTAACCGACGGGTTGGATGGGCTGGCAGCCGGGTTAATAATTATTGCTATGCTAAATTTTGCTTTGATCGCCTATGCTCAAAATATATTGCCCATGAGTCTGTTTTCCCTGATAGTTGCCTTTACCTCTTTTGGTTTTTTAATCTATAATTTTTATCCAGCCCGGATATTTTTAGGAGATGTAGGTTCTTTGGCTTTAGGCGGAGCACTTGCTTCGGCAGCAATTTTTACCAGAACAGAATTATTTTTACTGATAATAGGCGGGGTATTTGCGATTGAAACCTTATCAGTGATACTTCAGGTTGTTTCGGTAAAATTAAGAGGTAAAATAATTTTTAAGATGAGTCCTATTCACCACCATTTTGAGCTTTGTGGTTGGAAAGAACCTAAAATTATTATTAGATTTTGGATAGCGGGAATAATACTGGCTATTATTGGGATAGCCAGTGTATAGTATCAAGTATCGAGTGTATAGTATTTAGTTAAGAAAAAGAAAAGAGAAAAAGAAGTAGGGGCGTATTGTATACGCCCTCGATGAATAATATAAAACCGTAGGACAGCCGTCTCGCCTGTCTGTGAATTATAAAAAAGGGCACAATTCATTGTGCCCCTACAAATGACTCTTGATATTTTATCTTTCTGTTTTTATCTTTGGTCTTCTTTACTATATAACTATTAGCTCATATGCCCCCAGGTCTATGCTAATATAATAACATATAGACCAAGGAGGTAATAGCTATATGACAAATATTATTTGTAATAGCTTAGTTAAGTCACCAGAGGGCTGCTTCAAACGCGATGTCATAGAGGGGTATGGATTATCAAGAGTTGAAGCCGATGTACTCTGGGACTATGTGAATAGTTTTGTAAAAGAACATTATCTTGCTTGTAGATTTGACAATCAGATCGTATTCTATGCTGTCTCAGCGGAGGAACCAGCGGGAAAGCCGATTAAAGACTGTCGGCTTATCCCAGTAAATCTTACTCTATACCGCCATACAGACTGGAAAATCAAGGCCAAGCTAGGAATTCCCGTTCTAAGAGAACACCTGGCATCCAGGCTTTCTGAGGAAGCACACCACCAGGGAGGTCTGCTTTCTCAGGCTGATCTTGCTGAGATATTAATTGTCGATAAGTCTACGGTAAAGAGAATCGTCAAAAGAATAAAAACCAGAGGTGGCAGCATACCTACCCGAGGCGAGATTAAAGATATCGGACCCGGGATTTCTCATAAGGCTAGAATCATTGAACTGCTCCTGAAAAGATATCAGCCCACCGAGGTAGCCCTAAAGACCAAGCATAGTCTGTCATCTATAACCAGGTACTTTGAAAATTTTATCAAGGTCGTCTATCTCCATGATGAAGGATTCAGTATCGTTAAAATACGCCATCTTACCGGTACTTCAGAGAAGGTAGTCGGTGAGTATCTTAAAATCTATACTCGATGTAAGGAAAATGAGGACTACACCGAAAGATTAGAGGAGATCAAGGGCTACCTATCCAGTAAAAAAAGGGGGCTGCTATGAGTATCAATAAGCAACTATACGGTCGCCTTCAGGAAAAGACCCTAAAAAACAACCTCATCCTTCACCTGATGGAAAACTATGGTTACCAGTCCAAGCCCAAAGTCGCTGAGGCTCTGATTATTGATCTGTTAGCCATCCATGCTGAATCTACTAAAGATGTCTTGACCCTTAAGCCCGGACAGATGGTCTGGCCTGCTGTCCTAAAGACTGAAAAACACGGAAATGGTAAAACACTGGGCAAGACTAAATCTAAACATGTTATCCTGTCTGTCGTGGCAGATTCAGATATTGCAGATTACAGCAGGGGGGTAAAGCCATCTCGCCTCTTGGCTAAAAGAATAGCCAGGATTGTCAATGAAGCCTACCATCAAGGTGGGGTGCTCTCCCAAGCCGATATCGCCCTGATATTTAATCTATCCCAAGCTAAAGTATCCAAGCTTGTCCTAAAATACCAGAAGGAGAAAGAGGTGATGCTTCCCTTAAGAGGGGTAGTTCATGATATTGGCAGATCCATAACTCATAAGCTAAAAATAATCAGAATGTATACCCAAAACTATTCTACCAAAGATATAGCCAGAGCTACTTCCCATACACCTTCATCAGTTGATAGATATATCAGAGATTTCCAGAGGATTAAAATCCTTTGGGAAAGAGGTATGATGTTAAGCGAAATAGCTTATATCACCTCATTATCCGAGAACCTGGTTAGTGAATATGTTAAAATTGTCAAAGAACAAGTGTTAAAAAATTAAATTTTATTATATACTTAAGGGAGACCTGGGGGCATATGCCCCCATTACTAAATACTTCTTTCTTAACTCGATACTTGATACTCGATACTAAATTATTATACGCTAACAATTAAGCATGAGGTTATATTTGAGATGTCAATAGAAAAAAAATCTCCTGATCTATGGCTTTTTATGGCAATAATTTTACTTATGGCGGTTGGCCTATGTATGGTTTTTAGCTCAAGTTACATTATGGCCTATAAATGGTATGGAGATAGTTACTATTTTTTAAAAAGACAATTAATTTACTCTATGATAGCCTTAATAGCATTTTTTTTCGCTATATATACCGATTATCATTATTATAAAAAATATTCTCTGCCTATCTTAATTTTATCCATTGCCTTGCTATCGATGGTATATATCCCCGGTATCGGGAGGACTGCCGGTGGGGCAAGTAGATGGATTAAGATAGGATTTTTTTCTTTTCAGCCTTCCGAAATTGCTAAATTTGCTTTAATCCTATATATGGCAGAATCTTTAACCAGAAAACAAGTAAAAGATATAAAAACTTTTATTAGAGGGGTATTGCCCACTTTAATTATTATGTTAGTCATGTTTTTATTAATCTTGTATGAACCAGATTTTAGTACTTCCCTAATTATTTTGGGCATTTCTTTTATTATGTTATTCATTGGGGGCACCAGGGTAATTCAGCTTTATGCCATAATTGTTGCAGCAATCCCTTTGGGAATTTTAATATTATCGAGAGAAGAATATAGAAAAGTGAGATTGCTCTCCTTTTTGGATCCCTGGAAAGATCCTCTGGATAGCGGGTTTCATATCATTCAATCTCTATTAGCCTTGGGGAGTGGGGGAATTTTTGGAATCGGATTAGCAGAAAGCAAACAAAAATATTTTTATCTTCCCGACCAACATACTGACTTTATTTTCTCTATAATCGGTGAGGAATTAGGGTTTATAGGTACTGTAGTAATAATTATTCTCTTTACAATATTGTTGTGGCGCGGATTCAAGATAGCTTTAGATGCTTCTGACCAATTTGGAACTTTGCTGGCTGCGGGCATTACTTCTATGATAGTGTTTCAAAGCATTATAAATATTGGCGTGGTAACCAAGATGATTCCTACTACTGGCATTACTTTACCCTTTATCAGCTATGGGGGTTCATCTCTAATTGTAAATATGTTTTGCGGCGGAATTTTGTTAAATATTTCCCGGTATAAAGCAATAGAATAGGGAGCGTAATTGATGGCATTAAAGGTGATAATTTCGGGTGGCGGAACAGGGGGGCATATATATCCAGGAATTAGTTTAGCTTACGAGATAAAAGACAGAGACCTAAAAAACGATATTTTATTTGTAGGAACTGAAAGGGGCATGGAATCAAAACTTGTTCCTCGTGAAGGTTTTAAAATTATAAAAATTAAAGCCCGGGGAATCCAACGAAAAATATGTTTTGAAAATTTAGCGGCTTTGGTCATTTTTTTAGTTTCTTTATTTCAGTCATATAAAATTATAAAACAATATAAACCGGATATAGTTATTGGAACAGGAGGCTATGTAAGCGGCTCGGTTGTTTTGATGGCCGCGATATTAGGTATTCCAAATTTTGTTCATGAGCAGAATGTAATACCCGGGATTACCAATAAATTTCTATCTCGTATTACCAGAGCAACATTTTTAAGCTTTAATCAGTCAAAAAAATATTTTAGCAATAAAGTAAAATTGATTTTTACGGGTAATCCCATACGTTTTAAAAACATTAAATCAGGCACAGACAGAGAGTATAAAAAATTTAACCTTGATTCTTCAAAAAAAACCATATTGGTATTGGGAGGCAGTAAGGGAGCAGCTGCAATTAATAGAGCTGTTCTGGGAGGTATCGATTTAATAAAAGAGGTTATAAAAAACGACTGGCAAATTTTTTTGATTAGCGGGCAAGATGATTATGACAACATGATGGAAATAGTGGGAGAAGACCATAAAATATTTTCGGTAGAACCTTATCTGCATGATATTGAAAAAGCCTATTCTCTGGCTGATTTAGTAATCTGCCGGGCGGGAGCTACAACCTTAGCTGAGATTGGAGCTTATGGGTTACCGGCAATTTTAATACCTTACCCTTATGCTACTCATGATCACCAGGGAATTAACGCTAAAATTTTTGAAAGAGAAGGGGCTGCAATATTAATTTTAGAAAAAAATTTATCCGGAGAAAAATTAGCCCAGGTTTTGCTCGATTTATTAAAAAATAAAGGTAAATTAGAGATGATGGCTAAGAATAGCAGAGAATTAAGTAATGTGAATTCAGCTAAGAAAATAGTGGACTATATTTCTGATTACCTTAAAAAAAATTAAAAAATATATAAAAAGTATTTCATATTTCGTATATCATATATCGAAAAAATAAAAGTGAAAAGTGGTTTTAAAAAGGATATACTATATACGATATATGAAATACGAATAGAGGTGGAATTACATCTGATGAATGAAAAAAAATTACATATACATTTTATTGGAATTGGTGGATCAGGAATGAGCGGCTTAGCCTCAATTTTTCTTGATTTAGGTCATAAGATCAGTGGTTCCGATATTGAAACTTCAAAGATAACTAAAAGATTGGCGGAGAAAGGTGTAACTATTTTTATGGGCCATAGTATAGATAATGTAGAAGGAGCAGATTTAATAGTAGTTTCATCGGCAATCCCCGAATCTAATTTAGAAATAAGTAGTGCCAGGACTAAGAAAATTAAAATAATTAAAAGGGCTGAGATGCTGGCAAGACTTATGGAAAATAAATATGGAATAGCCATTGCCGGTACACATGGTAAGAGCACCACTGCTTCTATGATAGGTTTATTATTAGAAAAAAGTGGTTTCGATCCTACCATAGTAGTGGGAGGAGAGCTAAACAATTTTAAAAATAATGCTAAATTAGGGAAAGGAAATTATATAGTTGTAGAAGCCGATGAAAGTGATGGTTCATTTTTGGGATTGAATCCTCACATAGCTATAGTTACCAACATAGAAGATGACCATTTAGATCATTATGAAAATATGGAAAATATTCTAAAAGATTTTGGTAAATTTATTGATAAAGTTCCTGATAATGGACGAATCATCTTGTGCATGGATTGCGATAATGTGAAGGAACTGGTAAAACAATATGGGAGAAGCCATGTTTCTTATGGAATATTTACTGAAGCGGATTTAATGGCTAAAGATATAGAATTAAATAATTTAAATTCTAAATCAAAAATATACTGGCAGGGTGAAAAAATCGGTGAACTTTATTTAAAGGTTGCTGGATACCACAATATTTTAAATGCTTTAGCGGCAATTGCTGCTGCCATGGAACTGGGAATAAGTTTTAGGGAAATTGCTAAGATATTGGAAACCTTTCAGGGAGTACATAGAAGAATGGAAATTATTGCCAGTACTGAAGACGACATATTAATTATAGACGATTATGCTCATCATCCTACCGAGATTAAAGCAACTTTGAGTTCTCTAAGAAGCAGCTGGCAAAATAGAAGAATCATTGCCGTATTTCAGCCCCACCGCTACAGCAGAACCAAGCTTTTAGCAGAAAAGTTTGGCAAGGCATTTTTTGATGCCGATTGGGTAATTATTAGTGATATTTATGCGGCCAATGAATCACCGATTTCTGGAATTAGCGGAGAGACCATATTTAGGGAAATTAAAAAAAACAATCACAGACAGATAAAATATTTGCTTTCCAAAGACAATATTTTAAGTTATCTATATGAAATTATTCAACCCGGAGATATAATAATAACTATAGGGGCGGGAGATATTTGGACTGTTAGTCAGGAATTGGCTAAACAATTGAAGAAAAAAAAGGGATTTTGATTTGATTTGATTTGAAAATGAACATAAATATAGATATTATAAAAAATGAGTGTAAAAAACAAGAAATTGACCGTATAATTAAATACGATGAGCCATTGAAAAATCATACCTCATTAGGAATTGGCGGACCTGCTGATGTTTTTTGCAGCCCGGGCAATATCAAAGATTTAAAAAAAATTATTTCCATTTTCAAAGAATATAATAAACCTTTCTTGGTTATTGGAAATGGAACAAACTTATTGATTTTGGATAACGGGATAAGAGGTTTGGTAATCAACTTAGATAAAGATTTTAAAAAAATAGAATTTTCTGATAAAATTGTAAAAGTAGGTGCAGGAGTTTCATTAGTACACTTGAGTAAGATGGTTTTGCGTGGAGAATTGAGCGGATTAGAGTTTACCTGTGCTATTCCCGGAACCTTGGGCGGAGCAATAATTAATAATGCTAGTTTTAAAGGAAATTGCATGGCAGATGTAGTACAAAATGTAACTTTTTTAACCCGAGAAAATAAAATAGAAAAAACCTCCAAATCTAATTTAAATTTTAATTATCGTGAATGTAATTTAAAAGGTAAGCCGGTGATAATTTTAGAAGCAACCCTGTTGTTGAAAAAGGGGAATAAAGAGGAAATTGAATCTAGGATAAAACAAAATATTGAAATCAGAAAAAGCAGGCAGCCTTTGGATAAATTCAGCGCGGGCAGTATATTTAAAAATCCACCGGGTTATTATGCCGGAGAATTAATAGAAAAGGTTGGAGCGAAGGGATTATCTCGGGGCAAAGCAGAGGTCTCTACCAGGCACGCTAATTTTATAGTAAATAATGGGGGTGCATCAGCCAGAGATATTCTATATTTAATTGAAGAGATTGAGAAAAGAGTAAAGAAAAATTTTGGAATAAAATTAGAACACGAAATAGAAATTTTGGGAGAACCCTAATTTCGTGTATCGTATATCGCATATAGTATATGGTTTCCCGCTTTCGTGGGAATGATATCTAGTTCTTCTATGAGCTCAACTCATCGACTAGATACATCTTTTTAAACATCTTTTTAATTTTTACTATTTACGAAATCCGAATTTATTCTATATTCTTTGTATTTGCGATATACGATATACGAAATACGAGTATAAAGGAGTTTTTTATATAAGTGATAAGGAGATTAAATGACGAAAGAGAAGAAGGGGAGGAATTAGAGGAGGAGGAAGAAGAAGGAGAAAAGCATCAACCTTTATCAGTAAGAGCAATCAAGATATTAGTTTTTTATTTGGCCATAGGTTTTTTAGGTTGGAATTTTTTTAATTTTATATTTAGTTCAAATTTTTGCAATATTAAAGAGGTTATTATCCAGGGGAACGATTATCTAAGTGAGGATGAAATATTTTTAAATTCCGGGATAAAATTCGGCGAGAATATCTTTAAGCTAAATCTAAAAAAACCTATAAATTCTTTAAAACAAGAACCTCGGATAAAGGAGGTAAAAATAAAACGGGTAATGCCCAATAAAATCATTATTTCCTTAACCGAAAGAGAAGCAGCAGCAATTGTCCATATCGGAGAAGAATATTTTTTCTCTACTAAAGAGGGAATGGTTTTATCTAAGATTGATAGACCGGAGGAAGGATTTTCCCTGCCCCTGCTATCAGGATTAGAGATAAATGAAATAAAAATTGGAGAAATTATAGGTAAACCTGAGTTTAAGACGGCATTAGAAAGTATTAATTCAGCAGAGGTGATACTGCCCAAGAAGTTTTGCCGGGTAGAAATATTATCCCCGGATGATTTTATGATTTGCAATAAGGATGATACCTTAAAAGTGAGAGTAAATAGGCCAGAGGTGATTATTAATAAGGAGAATTTGCTAAGAGAAGCCCTGGAAAAAATTGAAAGGGAAAAATTATTAGTAGAGTATATAGATATTCGCTTTAAAGACAGTTTAGTCATAAAATTAAAAAAATGATGTTGTAAAATAAAAGACATCAGTTTGTTTACTTTAATTTCTAAGTAGTGTATGATATTTTAAAGCATACAGGAGGTTATAAATATGGGAATGGACGAAATTATAGTTGGCCTGGAGATAGGTTCCGGAAAAGTATGTACAGTTGTAGGTGAATTGGGTGAAGATGACCAGATAGAAATTATTGGTATAGGTACATCCCCCTCCCTTGGAGTAAGAAAAGGAATAATCATAGATTTGGAACAAGCCACCCAATCAGCAAAGAAATCTATTGAAAGCGCTGAACGTATGGCAGGAACTCGTATTAATTCTGCTTTTGTTGCTATCTCAGGAAACCATATAACCTCTGTAAATAGCAAAGGAGTTATCGCTATTTCCGGAGAATCCCCAGAAATTACAGAAAACGACATTGAAAAGGTTATAGAAGCCGCTAAAGCAGGGATAGTGTCTTCTGAGAAAGAATTAATTCATACATTAAGCCGCGAATTTATAGTTGATGGCCAAAGTGGAATATCAGACCCTCTGGGAATGTCGGGAGCAAGATTGGAATGTAAAGTCCACATTGTAACCGGCTCAATTACTGCTGTGCAAAATTTAATTAAATGTGTAGAAGGAGCGGGGTTGGATATTGAGGAGATAATTTTTGGAACCTTAGCTTCTAGTCATGCAGTTTTAAGTAATGCTGAGAAAGATTTGGGAGTTTTATTAATTGATATTGGCGCGGGGACTACTGAAATAGCAATTTTTGTTGAAGGTGGATTGGCTCATTCTGCAGTTCTACCAGTAGGAGGTATTCAGATAACTAATGATTTGGCCGTTGTTTTAAGAACTTCTATAGAAGAAGCTGAAAAGATAAAAATTAACTATGGAAGCGCAATTAAAAATAGTGCTTCTCCTGAAAAATTAGTAGAGGTTCCCAGTATAAACGGAAAGAATAACTATAATGTATCCCAAAAGTATCTGGTAGAAATAATTGAACCTCGGGTAAGTGAGATATTTGGTTTGGTAGGAAATGAAGTTAGAAAATCCGGGTGTTATAATATGATTCCAGGAGGAATAGTTATAACCGGAGGAAGTTCTCTTCTGCCCGGTATCTCAGAGGTTGCAGAACAGGTCTTAAATTTACCTTCTCGATTAGGGAGACCCCATTACCAAGGGGAGTTAGCAGACATGATAAACGACCCATCCTATTCTGAAGCAATTGGGTTGTTAAGTTTTGCTACCGAAAAATATTCTATCAGAAGTTCATTTCAATCGACCAAAAGAAAAATAAAAGTAAAAAATATTTTTACTAAAATCATCAGCTGGTTGAAAGATTTTTTTTAATTCTTATTATTGCCTTTAAATAGGCAAATATTCCATTATTCGCGGGGAGGTTATAAATTGTTTAGCCTTAACAACAAAGTAGGAGAATTTATCGATATAAGAGTAATCGGCATAGGCGGCGGCGGCGGGAATGCTGTTAATAGAATGATTGATGCGAAATTACAAGGGGTTAAGTATATTTCCGCTAATACCGATGCTCAAGTGTTAGCCTTTTCTAATGCAGAACAAAAAATACAAATCGGCAGTAGAATAACCAAGGGTTTGGGTAGTGGATCGGATCCTGAAATTGGTTGTAAGGCTGCGGAAGAAGACAAAGACAGGATTGCTAAAGCTTTAAAAGGAGCAGATATGGTATTCATCACCGCTGGAATGGGAGGCGGAACAGGAACCGGTGGTGCCCCTATTGTTGCTCGGATATCTAAAGAATTAGGTGCCTTAACAGTGGGAGTAGTAACTAAGCCTTTTTCTTTTGAAGGCCATAAAAGGATGAGGCAGGCTGAGGAAGGAATAAAATTATTAAAAGAATGTGTAGATACTTTAATTGTAATACCCAACGATAGATTACTTCAGATTGTTGAGGAAAATACTTCTGTATTGGATGCTTTTAAAATTGCTGATGAGGTTCTGCTGCATGGTATTCAGGGAATTACCGAAATTGTAGTTGAGCCAGGTTTAATAAATGTAGATTTTGCGGATGTAAAAATGATTATAGCAAATGCTGGTACAGCCATAATGGGACTGGGAAGAGCCAGTGGTGAAAACCGAGCTGTAGAAGCAGCTCAAAGGGCTGTAAACAGTCCAATTTTAGATACAAAAATCGATGGAGCTAAGGGGCTATTGTTTAATATCAGCGGGGGTTCAAATTTAACTTTGCATGAGGTTAATAGAGCTGCTGAAATAATTTCTAAGGCAGCTAATCCAGAAGCAAATATTATCTTTGGAGCGGTAATTAACCAAGAGCTAAATGATGAAGTAAAGGTAACGGTGATAGCTACCGGATTTGAAACCTTAGAGGAAATTACCGAAGAACCCAAGCTTGAGGAGATTGATTTCGGTAAAGATAAGATAAGTTATAATGATTTAGATATACCTACTTTTTTAAGAGAGAAAAAGTAAGGAATAGCGTATAGCGTACAGCGTTTAGTGTATAGTAATTTAGTATCGAGTTAATAAAATAAGATTCAGGCGTAGGGGCACAATGCATTGTGCCCCTATTTTTTTTAAAAGTATTAGTATTTTTCTATTGACATCCCATATTTAGTGTATTATTATAAATATAATCCTACATTTAGGGGTGTAAGATGAAGTGTCCTTATTGCGGTTATTACGATACCGGGGTAATTGAATCCAGGCACATAGAAAATGAATTAGTAGTTAGAAGAAGAAGAATTTGTAAAAAATGTAATAAAAGATTCACTACTTACGAAAGAATTGATTTAATTCCCCTGATGGTAATAAAAAAAGATGCTCGGAGGGAACCTTTTTCTCGGGAAAAGATTACCAACGGTATTATCAAAGCCTGCGAAAAAAGACCAATTAGTATAGAGACTATAAATAATTTAGTAAACAACATAGAAGAGACCATAAAAAGTGAAGGAATGGATGAAATTAAGAGCAATTTAATTGGAGAATTGGTTATCTCCAAATTACGAGATTTAGATGAAGTAGCTTACGTAAGATTTGCCTCAGTATATCGGCAATTTAAAGATCTAAGCAGCTTTGTAAAAGAAATAAGGAAGATTAGCAAATAGAA
>MEYH01000046.1:0-3836 GCA_001773955.1 Candidatus Sediminicultor quintus
AAATGTGGTATCGTATACAAAGCAAAAAAATGATTTCGTAATCGAATATCCTGATAAAGACCAAGTGATGTATGAGGCTCACCTCCAGCATGGCTATGCCTTAAAAGATATAGCAGAATATATGGGCGTGCGTTATACTACAGTGAGCAGAGCGATTAAAAAAATTGAGGGGGAAGATGAAAAGTGATATTGCAAGACTTGACCCCAGAAGAGAAGATAGCTTAAATTTTTAAAATTAAAGTTTTTGTGATAAGGAGGTAAAAATCATGAAGTTTTTTAGATTGATTGGCTCGCTTGCTTTCGTAATTGGGCTCTTTACTGCCATCTTTGTGGGGGGGCTCTGGCATATATATCATGAGCCAACCTTACCGTTGTGGTTAAAGATTGCCATCTACTGTCTTTTAGGGGGTATTCTGCTGGTTTTACTGACAGTAGCACTTGAACAAAAAAAAGGTAAAGCTCAACAAGAAGAACTAGCAAGTGGTGAGACACAGACAGCCATATTACTTCAGAATTCTGCAGAAGTACCGGGTAGTAAGATTACTAAGAATTTAGGTTTAGTCAAAGGACATACTATCTTTGCGATTTGGATTGGAAGGGATTTATCTGCTATAGTGAGACTTGTTCTTGGTGGTGAGTTGATTGAGTATACCGAGATGATGGGTAAAGCTCGCATAGTAGCTACTAACCGTATGATAGCCCAGGCCGAAGAACTGGGAGCAGATGCCATTATTAATGTACGTTTTATGACTACCAGCGTTATAGGTAGCGCTGCTGAGCTTTTGGCCTATGGCACAGCTGTCAAGCTTAGCAAGTCTACTAAGTAAAATATTGGAAAGCGGGGATAGTGTAAAATTTTAGTGGGGGATTTGAGATAAAACACCCCGTTGCCTCACAAAAAAATATATGTTTTCCACATGATATGATAGAGGAAACAAAAGAGATAACAAAAGAACTAAACATTAATTTCAGTGATATTGTACGAGAAGCAGCAAAAGAGTATCTTGAAAAAGTAAAAATGAAAATGTTAAAGAAGGCTTTATTTGAACAATGCGAAGATACTGCAAAAATAAATCTTGAAATCTGTGATGATTTCAAATATATTGACGGGGTAACATTCCCAAATAGGATATGACATCTTAAAATCTATTGATTTTTCCTATCCTGTAGCTCAGATTGTCCTTCAACATCACGAAAGACTAAACGGTTCAGGATATCCTCAGGGTCTAAAAGGTGATAAGATTTTATTTGAATCTAAAATTTTAGGAGTTGCTGATGTAGTCGAAGCCATGTCCTCTCACCGGCCCTATCGACCGGCATTGGGTATAGATAAAGCCCTGGAAAAAATCTCCCAAGATAAAGGCATTTTCTACGATCCCGAAGTAGTAGATGCCTGTTTAAGGCTCTTCAAAGAAAAAGGATTTAAATTTGAATATATAAGCGACTCAAACTAATATTTAAATATTTTAGGAAATAGATTAAAATATTTGTTATTTTCTCCTGTTTTTCTTTTTTCAGTGTTATAATTATAAATATAAAAGGGAGTGCGATTTGCCAAAATTACGCTCCCTTTTTTTATGGCTATACCGAAAGATTTAACCTGGTCATTGATGGATGAGACCACACCAGGAACTTATTACTATAGTAAAAGTCCAGCAGGATGGAATATATTAGATCAAATTATGGTTTCGAAAGGAATTCTGGTAGGTAATAAAGGTCTTGAAGTTGATGAAAAATCCATAAATATTTTCCCTCCAAAACGCATAAAAGAAGGTAGTCAACCAAAACCATATAGGAAAAGACAGAATAAATGGGTAAAAGGATTTTCAGATCATTTTCCAGTTACGATATCAATAAAAATACTTTAATTACAATATAAATTAAATGACAGAAGAAGAAATTGTTGCTAATTTATATTTTTTTTGCTATAATAAAATAGCAAATTATTATTTTAATAAAATAGTAATTTAATAATATAATAGAAAGGAACAAACAATGGGACAGATATCAGAAATCCGTATTAATTCTCAAATTACTATTCCGAAACATATTATGGAAAAACTCTCGCTTCAAAAAGGTGATAAGGTAGAATTTGATATTAAAGGAGATTCAATTATTGTTAAACCGGTATTGATAATTGATAAAGCTCAATCTTGGTTCTGGACAAAAAAATGGCAGGAAGCGGAAAAAGAAGCTGATGAAGATATGAGAGCGGGTAGGGTAAAGACTTTTGATAATGCAGACAATTTAATGAAAGCTTTAGAAGAATAATATGAAGATAAGGATAACCAATAGATTTAAAAGAAGCTTTAAAGCTTTATCAGTAGAGGAAAGAAATGCTTTTAAGAAACATATAGAGTTACTAATAAAATATCCTAATCCTCCCTTTTATCCTTCATTACGTATCAAAAAAATAAGAGGTATCTCCGGAATATTTGAATGCAGTATTAACAAAGAGATTCGGATGACCTGGCAGTATATTCAGTCTGATATTATATTACTCAGGAATATCGACAAACACGATAAAACCTTGAGCAATCCCTGAGCTTTAGGAAAAACCACTCAAGAACCTCAAATAATATCTGAAACAGAAAACACTTCTGAATCTAATGTTATTTCATTGTCTAATGTTGATTTAGTAGATTTTAATAATAGTTTTACTCCAAAAGGAGATTTCGTAAATATTTAGGGGACGTTAAGAAATTATGGAACAGAAATGATAAATGATGCAGAAATAAACGTCAAATGTAAAAATGAAAAAGGGAAAATAATGCTTATAGAGACCACTTCTTTTATGTGTGCTTTATCAAGAGGAATACTTATTGATCGATTTATAGTTGATATAAACTGGATTAATCCTCAAGGTAATAGAGCTAACCATAATGAAATTGAATTAAAAAAATAAGTATATTTTAAATAAACAGGGGGCATATCCCATTTTCTTAGACAACTAATATTTTACTTTTAAATTAGATAAATAGGGAAGGTATGTTAAGTCAATAATTAGGTCACTTTTAGCCGAAAACCTAGAGAATCTGAGGAGGTTCTTAACCGGGTGGTTGAGGCTTGAGGATTTTTAAATTATTATCGTATATATAAATATATTAGGATAGTCAAAGTATCTGGATAATTTAGTCTTAAAAGTGACTAAACTATAGTAATAAATATCAGTAATATTGCGGATATTCTGACATCTTTTTGCTGATATGGTACATCCTGGTTGGCTACACGCTCTGGGCTCTCGGCTCGTATAAAGCTGCCGGATCTACACGAGCCGTATCTTCAAGTGATATTGGGGCATCTTATAAAAATTGCGCTTCCAAGACATCGTGACAGGACTTGATAAAGAATCAAAATTTGGACTATTTCAAAAGGAGAATAAATCAGATGGAAACCAAAGTTCTCGTAGCTTATGCTTCTTCATATGGCTCTACGCAGGAGATAGCCGAGGTTATCTCGGAATCGCTTCGCAGCCAAGGACCAACAGTGGATTGTGAGCCGATACGGAAGGTGCGGACACTTGAAGGATATAGTGCGGTGGTACTGGGTGCCCCGCTCTATATGTTTCACTGGCATAAGGATGCGCGCCATTTTTTGTCGCAGCACCGGAAAATTCTGGCAGACCATTTACCGGTGGCCATTTTCGCCGGTGGCCCCTTTGGCAAAGGAGACGGAAAAGAATGGCAGGAAGTACGAACACTATTTGATCGGGAACTGGCGAAGTTTCCCTGGCTTACTCCGGTCTCTGTTCATATCGTTGGCGGAAAGTTCGACCCGTTGAAGCTACGCTTCCCCTATAATCTCATTCCCGTTCTCAAGAAGATGCCGGCAAGTGA
>MEYH01000046.1:3871-6868 GCA_001773955.1 Candidatus Sediminicultor quintus
GCAGCCTGGCCGCGCAATTTATTCCAGATTTGCCACAATAAATTAAATAAAAAGGGAAGGTGTGCCAGGTCAATAATTAGGTCACTTTTAGTCGAAAACTTATAGGATCTGAGGAGTTTCTTAACCAGATGGTTGAGGCTTTAGATATTATTATAGATAATCGTTCTAAAGGAAGATCTGGTAAAATGGAAAGCTAAACCATAAAAAATAGGATGTGACCTTATTTATTAACGGCCAGAGCTATCTTTGCAAAATAAAATACGCGGAAAAATTGTTAAAGTTGACATAAAAAAGAGATTATTATAGAATAGTTTTGTTAATAATCGGTAAAAACAATTAATTATACCAAATAAAAGGTGATACAATGGATAAAAATGAAATAATTAAAATATTTGGAGATTGGAATTTATGGGATAAGGATCTAAATACGGGAATCAATCGTCCTTATTATCTGAATAAAATTAAAAGCTTTCATGAAAGCTCTCATATTATTGTCATTACCGGAGCAAGAAGAAGTGGAAAATCTTTTATCATGCGGCAAACAGCTAAAGCCTTAATAAAAGGAGGTATTAGAAAAAACAATATATTGATGGTTAATTTTGAGGATCCTCGCTTTGTAGAATTAAATACGAAAACCCTGCAACAAGTATATGACGTCTATTTAGAATTTTTAAATCCTCAAGAAAAACCTTATCTTTTTCTTGATGAAATTCAAGAAGTAAAGGAGTGGGAAAAATGGGTAAGAACCATACATGAGTTAGATAAGGCAAAAATTATTATATCCGGTTCCAATGCCAAATTGTTAAGTAGAGAATTATCTACTTTACTTACCGGAAGACATTTAGATTTAGTTATTTTTCCACTTTCCTTTAAAGAATTTCTAAAATTTAAAAATGTGGATTTATCCAAAAGATTTGAAATTGTAAATAAAGAGATTGAGATCAAAAGGCTTTTAAGAGAGTATATTGAATTCGGTTCTTTCCCCGAGGTAGTCCTGGGAGGAGAAAAAAGGCAGATTCTGTTAAATTACTTTGAAGATATATTAAATAAAGATATTGTAAGAAGATTTAAAATACGAAAGAGCAAAGAATTGATTTCTCTGGCTAAATTTTATTTAGGTAATATTTCTTCGTTGATAACTTTTAGTTCACTGGAAAGAACTTTAAATATTTCGGTAGACACTGTAGAAAAATTTTCTGGTTATTTGGAAGATACTTTCATTTTATTCTTCCTTAAAAGATTTTCTTATAAGTTTAGAGAACAAGAAAAAAGCCCTCGAAAAGTCTATGCCATAGATGTTGGTTTGGCAAATACGGTTGGTTTTAGATTCAGTCAGAATATGGGGAGACTTGCAGAAAACCTGGTGTTTTTGGAATTAAAAAGGAAAGAGATGCTTGCTTCTAATTTAGAATTATACTATTGGAAAGATGCGAATCATAGAGAAGTTGATTTTTTAATCAAAGAAGATTTGAAGGTCAGGCAACTTATTCAAGTTTGTTGGGAAGTAAATAGACCAGAGACAAAAAATAGAGAGAGCAGATCTTTGCTTAAGGCAATGAAAGAATTTAATCTTGAAGAGGGACTGATTATTACTGATGATTATAAGGCCGAAGAAAATATTCAGGGTAAGAAGATAAATTATATTCCTTTGTGGGAATGGTATTTAAAAGAAGATAAGTAAAGAGTGTTTCTTTGGAATAAATAAGGAAGGTGTCCCAGGTCAATAATTCGGTATTTTTTAGCGGACAACCTATGGGGTTTGAGGAGTTTCTTAATCGGATAGTCAAGGCTTTAGGTATTATTATATATAGACTTCCTAAAGGAAGACCTCGTAAAAAGGAAAACTAAACCATAGAAAAAATAGGATCTTCTCCCATTTAAATTATTGTAGTTTAAGGAAATAATAAAAATGCCAGAAAAAGAAAAACATTTTAGGAAACTTTAGGAGATTTTACAATGGGCAACAAAAAGCATGGATCGCTATTATTTTAGAATAGCTATGGCCAACTTAAGAGGACATCTTTTTAGAGGGAATCAATGTGATCAGGCTTCACAACTTCACATTATTTCTTTCAATATTTTGCTAAGTTGTGAAATCTAATCCCGAATTTCTTAGAACATGAAAGATTGGAGATTGAAGTTATGATTAAATTAAAAGTAGACTTGGAAATGATTGCTAGTGCCATGGATGATGTAGCTCGGGTTGATATGGATTATTATCTTGATAAAGAAACCGGAGAAGTTATTTTTCTCCTGGAGGAAATATCCAGATATGTTGAAGAAGAAGATGAGAATTTAAGAAAAGAATTGCTCGATTGGCAGAAAAAGGATATTAAAGTAGCACAGGATATATTATTTAAAAACCCTGATCGTTATATTTATATTCCTGAAGGTTCACCATGCAACGGATATGATTTAATGGTTGAATTCGCTGAGACGATTGAGGATGATTTATTAAGGGAAAAATTGCATATAGCTTTAGACGGAAAGGGAGCATTCCGACGATTTAAAAATGTAATAGCAGATTATCCGGATTATAGAGAAAAATGGTTTAGATTTAGAGATGAAAGAATAAATAAAAAAGTGATTGAGTGGTTAAATAGTATGGGAATTGAACCTGTATAGATAACAGTTACCGTTGGAGTTAGCCCTTTGAGATGGGTAGTGCGTGACTTTACTGGTCCCGGAGGAGTCAGCCTGGGCATGTCTCAGGAAGTATTAAAGGCGACGGAGAAAAAGGGGTATATCGAAAGAGTCAAGAGAGGACCATAATGTGATTTCTAACCTTCAACTCTATCTTGACTTATACAATTTTCAATAACGGGGCAGAGAGCAGGCAGAATACCTATAAAAGTTAGAGCAGAAAGAGAAAAAACAGGCTATATGATTCATGGCTTGACAACTGTAACTATTTATAGTATTATTTTTACATAACCAATTAAAGGCGGGGTATATGAAAAATTTAATACTTACGGAACGTCAAAGCGAAATATTAAA
>MEYH01000047.1 GCA_001773955.1 Candidatus Sediminicultor quintus
TTAAAAAAACAAAGGATTGTTTTAGAGGGAGATGTTCCAAGTCCCTTTAAACCACCTGCGGGCTGCCGCTTTCATCCAAGATGTAATTACGCTAAACCAATTTGCAGTCAGGAAGAACCTGAATTAATCGATATAAAAGACGGACATTATGCAGCCTGTCATTTAAGAAAATAAGAAAGTAGAAGCCAGGAGCCAGAATCCAGTATTTAGAATGAATTATTTTAGAATATAAGGTTATATTATCTTGTAAGTTATTTTATATTCTTCTGACTCCTGACTCCTGAATTCTTTAATGATAATTATGGTTTTTCGCTTTTAGTTTTAAATTTTTAATTATATTAAGATTTTGCCGGGATGGCGGAATAGGTAGACGCGCCAGCTTGAGGGGCTGGTGAGCTTTTTGCTTGTGGGGGTTCAAATCCCCCTCTCGGCACCAATAAATATTCCAACAAAAAGGGGAAGGGACGACTTCCTCTTTTTGTTGGAATATTACTCGTTAGTATTGAGTGAATAGTATATAGTGAAGAATCTAGGAGCCTAATTCGTATCTCGTTAAAAAAAAGAAGTCAGGAGTCAGGAACCAGAATCCAGTATTAGGACAAGCGTCTTGCTAATCTAAAACTATACGCTAAATGCTACCCGCTATACGTTATATTACAAACTAATGAAATTGACCGGTGGACCGGGAGACTGGTTGACTAAATTAGGGAGAAAAACATGCATGAGGCTTCGATTGCTCAAAATTTATTAACCATTGCCTTAGAAAAAGCTAAAGAATACAAAGCGAATACGATAACTTTTATCAGAGTAAAAGTTGGAGAATTTACCGGAGTAAACCAAGCTGCTTTAGAGTTTGCTTTCGATAATTTTAGTAAAGGCACCATTGCAGAAAAAACATCTTTAAAAATAATATCGTCTCCCTTATTAGGGGAATGCCGAAAGTGCAACAAAATTTTCGAGATTAAAAAAGATAATTTTATCTGTTCGAAATGTCACAGCCTGGAGATAGATATAATTTCCGGTGAAGATTTATATATTGAAGATATTGAGATAGAATAAAATATTCAAAATATTTTAAAAAAAACTAAAAAAAACTAAAAAAACTTTGAATTGAATAAAATAAAATGTTATACTTTGTTTTGTTAGTTTAAGTTAAAAGGGGGAAATGATGATAGATTTTATAGTAACCTTTTTGCTTAGCATGCTTACCTATCTAATTCTTACTGCCAGTCAGGGAGAAGTATGGGGGTTATGGAGCCTTTTCGAAATTATAACCGGAATTTTTCTTTCTCTCGTTGTAGCCTTTATAGCCAATAAGGTATTATTTCAAAAAAGAACTTACAGAATGTTTAACCCATTTAGATGGGTTATTTTTTTGATCTATTTAATTGGACCATTTTTTTGGGCAATGGCTAAAGCAAATATTGATGTTGCATATCGGGTCATTACCGGAAAAATTAATCCTGGAATTGTAAAAATATCTACCGGATTAAAAACCGACTTGGGGATAACTTTACTGGCAGATTCGATTACTTTAACCCCGGGGACCCTCAGTGTTGATATTGATGAAAAAAATAATGATTTATACATTCATTGGATAAATGTTACCACCCTAAAGCCTACCACCTACCATATTTGTGCTAATTTTCCTCAATGGATAAGGAGGATTGCGGAATGAACGAATTTTTTAAAATTTTTATTATTCCTGGAGGATTATTGCTGTTATTTATGTTTTTATCTTTAATTAGATTGATTCTCGGGCCCACTGTTCCTGATAGAGTAGTAGCTTTGGATACCATCAATACTTTGGTGGTAGCTGGGATGATCCTTGTAGGCGCAGCCTATGAGGAAGTCATTTATATTGACGTAGCCATTGTTTATGCTTTACTATCCTATATTGGAACTTTATATGTAGCCAAATATTTAGAAGGGGGACCTAAGGAGTAATGGGAACATTGTTAATTATTTTATATATTTTTTTAGGAATAGGTGTATTTTTTAATTGTTTAGGTTCAATAGGACTTCTTAGATTCCCTGATGTTTACACCAGACTTCATGCCGCAACTAAAGCTACAACTTTCGGCTCAATCTTTACTTCTTTGGCAGTGATTGTGTATGGTTTTTCCCGTTGGAATATTAGTGGAGATTCTAAATTTAGAGTCCTTGCTCTCCATACTATTGTGGCCTTGGTTTGTTTAATCATTACCAACCCTACCGGGGCTCATGCTATTGCCCGAGCCGCTCACCGTAGTGGAGTAATGCCTAAACAAGCAGTAATTGACGAATTAAAGGAGGCAAAATTAAAATGAGTTCCATTGTTGAGATAATCCATATTTCTACCTTAGTAATAATGATAATTGCCAGCTTTTTAGCGGTAGTTTTTAAGAAATTATTGCCCTCAATAGTTGCCTTATCGGTAGCCAGTTTGCTTCTTTCATTAGAATTTTACCTTTTACATGCTCCCGATGTAGCCATAGCCGAAGCGGCTATAGGAGCAGGATTGACTATGGCAATATTTATTTTTGCTATTAGAGGGACTAGATAGGGGGAGGATAAAATGAAAAAAATAATTTTTGGTATTGCTTTTATAATATTCTTTTCTTTCTTGATAGTTAGCGCTATAAACATGAGAACATTCGGAGAACCAACTATTAGCGAGATGGATGATTACTTTATTGAAAATGCTCAGAGCGAGACCGGGGCAAACAATGTAGTAACTTCCATCGTCTTTGACTATAGAGGATTTGATACTTTAGGGGAAGCAACAGTTCTTTTTACCGCAGTAGTCGGGGTTGTAGCTCTCTTCAGGGGGGTTAAGAAATGAAAGAAATGTCCAGGATAGTAAAGACTGTTACTAATTTTGTGTACGGCTTTATTATTATTTTTGGTTTTTATATCATAGCACACGGTCACCTTACTCCAGGGGGAGGCTTTCAGGGAGGTGCTGTAGTAGGCTCTGCTTTCGCTTTACTACTGGTATCTTATGGCAGTTTGAATTCTAAGAAATTCCTTAAAGAGGATATTTTCTCACTCTTTGAAGGCTTTGGTTTAATTTTGTTTATAGTATTAGGTTTTTCGGGATTAGGAATTACTTTTTTTTATAACTTTTTAGCTAACAGTGGGGGCTGGTTTGGTGACACTGCTGTGATCGGTGTTAATCCAGGTGATATGAATACTGGAGGAGTAATCCCCTTGATGAATATTGCTGTTGGATTAGAAGTTTTATCTGCCTTTGGGGTTATTGTTTTAACTATGGCTAGGGGAGCGGAATTTACTAAGAAGAAGGAGAAATCATAAAATGATAGGCAATTTACCTTATGTTGCAGTAGTAATATTTATTGGATTAGGGATTTATACTCTTATGTTTAAGAGAAATCTAATAAAAATTGCGATTGGTATTTGTTTGATTGAGAATGGCGTAAATCTTTTTTTAATCACTTTAGGGTACAGAAAAGGAGCAATTGCTCCTATTTATACCCAGGCGCCCTCCGGGCAGATAATGGTCTTACCAACTCCCCAAGCATTGACTCTTACCAGTATAGTTATTGGTATTGCTACTACTGCCCTAATATTATCAGTAGCTATGATGATTTATAAACACTATGGGACCCTGGATACAGATCAGGTGAGGAGGTTGAGAGGATGAGTCTATCGAACCATATTCCTATATTAATAATAGCTATACCTCTATTAGCGGCTTTTTTGGTGCCGCTTATCAATCGGATAAATAAAAAAGCTGCGGGGATTCTTACCGCCCTTGCTTTAAGTGTAAGTTTAATTTTAACCATTGCATTAGCGGTTAAAATACTAACAGTTGGTCCCCAAGTTTATGTCTTTGGTGCAGCATCTCCTTCTTTGACTTTGCCTTCAGGTTTAAAATTCCCCATCAGGATTATGCTCCAGATAGATGCGATGAGTATATTTATGGGTTTGATCACCGCAGTTGTTTCTTTTTTGGGGGCAATTTATTCTTTATCTTTTACAAAACAATATGATGGAGTGGATAAATATTATTCCCTTTTATTACTTTTAACCGTAGGTATGTTTGGCATGGAGTTTACCGGTGATATATTTAACTTCTTTGTATTCCTGGAGATTGCTTCTATCGCTTCTGTTGCCTTAATTTCTTTTAGAGGAATAGATTTTGGTGAACCGGCAGAAGCGGGTTTTAAATATATGATAGTTAGCTCAATTTCTGCTCTTATGGTCTTATTTGCCATAGGAATTTTTTATGGGCAATATGATCTTCTTAATTTTGCAGCCTTAGCCAGTGTAATTAAATATTCTCAATTAGACAAGATTGCTTTAGGACTTTTAATACCTGTCCTGGCCATGAAGGCGGGGGCGGTACCGATGCATATGTGGACACCAGATGCTTATTCGGAGGCACCTGCGCCAATCACTATGATATTGGTTGCTGCTAGCCAGGCAAGTCTCTATGCTTTGTTTAGAGTAGTTTTTTCTTTATATAATATTTCTTTAAATGCCTTAACTGTAGGATGGATAATTATTGTTTTTGGTCTATTATCTATGTTTATCGGAGTGACTATGGCCATTGTTCAAAAAGATATAAAAAGGCTTATGGCTTATCACGCTGTCTCTCAGACAGGCTATATGTTTCTGGGGGTAGGAGTAGGATTGGCTGTTTTGGCAAACCCGGAAGCTTTGAAAAATTATGGAATTACCGCTATGGAGGGTGGAATATTTCATATTATGAATCATGCTATGTATAAAGGATTGTTATTTTTAACCGCCGGAGCTTTATTCTTTAGAACAGGGACCAGAGATCTTAATAAGATGGGTGGATTAGCACACTATATGAAATATACTACCATCTTTTTTATTATTGGTGCAGCAGCCATTGCCGGGCTTCCGCCCTTTAATGGTTTTGCCTCTAAGCTTTTAATTTATGAATCTGTATATCGCTTTAATCCTTTACTTTCTATCATGGCCATGGTAGTTAGTATTTTAACTTTGGCATCATTTGTTAAAGTATTCCATAGTGCGTTTTTAGGTCCAAAATTACCTCAATTTAAAGAAGTCAAAGAAACCCCGCGCAGTATGTTATTTGCTATGGCCGTTTTATCCTGTATCATAATATTTTTTGGATTATTTCCGGATTTAATAGTGAAAAATTTAGTGCATCCCGCAGTAATGTCTTTAATAGAACAATTGCAATATACCGGCACAGTATTAGGAGGTATGTAGGAAATGTTAGGATTATTGGAAACAGGCAGCGGTTTTTGGAGTGCAATAATTTGGGTATTGCTTGTATTAGTTATTGGAAGTATGGTAATTTATATCAGAAATAAAGGTGAAGATAGTTATAAAAAGAATACCGAACAGGATAAGCCTTTTATTTCCGGTAATCCCGAAGAAAATAAAGAAAGTTCCCATTTAAGTGCGAATCACATCTATTGGGGGTTTACAGAAGCATTAAAAGGTTACTATAATCCTTTAATTAAAATACATACTGGCAATATAAATGATTATTCTGGTTGGATAATCGTGATAACCGTAATAATATTAATTATGGTAGGAGTGAGTGGATAAAGTGAAATTAAATAAATATTTTGAAAGATCTCTCTGGGTTTTTCATCTAAATACAGGTTCTTGTAATGGCTGCGATATTGAAATTGTAGCAGGGCTGACTCCCCGTTATGATTTAGAAAGATTTGGGATCAAATTGGTAGGTAGTCCTAAACATGCAGATGTATTGTTGGTAACCGGTCCGGTGACCAGCAAGATGCTCGATAGAGTAAAACGTGTATATGAACAAACTCCTGATCCTAAAGCAGTTATAGTAGTTGGGGCATGTGGAACAAGTGGAGGAGTCTTTTACAACTCCTACAATATCTCAGGCTCTGTCGACAAAGTTATACCGGTAGATGTTTATGTTCCAGGATGTCCTCCTCGGCCGGAAGCTATAATAAATGGAGTTTTACAAGCCTGGATAAAGTTAGAGAATTTAAGAGAAAGCATGAAAACTGCTCAAGCGAAATAGTATCTCGTATCTCGGGAATCGTATCTCGTTGTCCAGAGAATAGCTATGCAAATTTTAAGTTTCTTACGAAATACGAAAAATACGATATACGATATACGAAATACCAGAAAAAAGGTGGTAGAGAATGGAATATATGACACCAGAAAAAATTGTAGAATTATTTAAAGAAAAATTTAATGGTTCGATTATAAATAGCAAAATAGAAATTAAAACAGCAGGGCTAAAAAAGAATAATTATAGTTTGATATGGATAGAGATAGAAGTGAAGGACTTCAAAGAAGCAGTAAATCTTTTATGCACTATTCAGTTTCCTCATTTTTCTATTATTTCAGATAATGATATAGGGGAAGAAATAAAATTAACCTACCATTTCTCACTCTATTATGGAGAGAAATCTCAAGAGATATCCTTAAATTTAGCTACCAGCTTACCAAAAAATAATCTTAAGATACTTTCTATTACCGATCTAATACCGGGGGCTCAAATTTCCGAAAGAGAAATAAAAGAAATGTTAGGAGTAACCATAGAAGGCCTTCCCGATTTATCAAATATTTTCTTGCCCAAGGATTTTCCAAAAGATGTTTATCCTTTAAGAAAAGATGAAACCGGGGCGGTAAAAATGGTTAATAAAGAAGAAGAGGTGAAAAAGGTTGAATAAAAAAACTTACTCTATACCTATAGGCCCGGTTCATCCTTCTCTAAAAGAACCGATGACTTTTAATTTTGAAATATATGGAGAGCGCATAGAAAAGGTAAATTTGGCCCCCGGAGATAATCATCGGGGAATAGAATTTATGGGAAGACAAAGAAATCCCATACAAATTATATATTTAGCAGAGAGAATATGTGGTATCTGTTCAGCTGCCCATCCTTTTGCCTTTTGTCAGGCAGTAGAGAATGCCGCTGGAATTGAAGTTCCCGAGAGAGCCCAATATATTAGAGTAATTATTGCCGAGTTAGAAAGGATCCATTCTCATATTTTATGGGCTGGGGTTGCCGCTCATGAATTGGGCTTTGATTCTGTTTTATATCTTTCCTGGAGGGCGAGAGAAGAAGTTTTAGATCTTTTAGAATATTTAACCGGGAATAGAATCAATTATGGAATATTTATGATAGGGGGAGTAAGAAGAGATATTAGCGAAGAACAACTACCTCGAATTCGCGAGACTTTGGAATATTATAAAGATATCTACGGAAAAATAGAAGATATATTCTTAAATGATCCTACTATTGCCTTTAGAACAAAAAACGTCGGTGTTTTAACCAAAGAAGATGCTCTTCACTTATGTGCAGTAGGACCTACTACCAGAGCATCGGGGATAAAAAAGGATGTAAGGCAGGATCAACCTTATTCAGCTTATGCTGATTTGAATGTGGAAGCCATTACCCCAGATGTATTTTCTGGAGAAGTAAACGGTGATGTCTATGATCGGATAATTGTTCGATTGTTAGAATTAGTGCAATCAATACAGATTATCGAACAATGTTTAGATAATATGCCCTCAGGTGAAATTATTGCGGAGAAAAAATTAGTTAAATTACTTAATCAATTAAAAAAAGCAAAAGGTGAAGGAGTTGGGAGAGTTGAAGCACCTCGAGGTGAATGTATTCATTATGTAAAATTAAATGAATCAGAATTGCCTGAGGTCTGGAAAGCTCGTGCCCCCACCTATAATAACTTAATGACTTGGGTTCCCATGCTTATTGATCAGCAAATAGCCGATATACCAATTGTAATAGCTTCGATTGACCCTTGTATTGCTTGTATGGATAGAGTAACTATTTTAAATAAAAATAATGGTCAAAAAAGTATGTTGACTAAAAAAGATTTACATGAATTGAGTGTGCAAAAAACGAGGAGGATTACTCCATGACTTCTATAAGTTTATTCGAAATATTAGTAAAGATAATAGGAGCAATTGTAATTGCCTTTTTAGGAGTCGTAATAGGTTTATTTTACAAAGGTATTGACAGAAAATTAGCAGCAAGGATGCAGGCTCGAGTTGGTCCGCCTATAAGGCAGCCTTTTATGGATTTCTTTAAATTAATGATTAAAGAAAACATTGTGCCACAAAACGCAGTTCCCTGGATATTTAACGGAGCGCCAATTATGGCCTTAGTTTCTTCTATTACTATCTTACTTTATTTGCCTGTAGGGAATATTTCTCCCCTTTTAAGCGGATACGGGGATATTGTGCTAATTATTTATCTGCTAACTCTGCCGGCTATCGGAATGGTAGTGGGCGGTTTTGCTTCTGGTTCTCCTTATGCCAGTGTGGGAGCACAAAGAGAGATGGTAATGATGATGAGCTATGAACTTCCTTTAGTAACGGTAGTAGTTGCTTTTGGCTGGAAATTAAGCCAGGTTTACCCTCATCTCAATATTTTCTCTTTGACTGTGATCAATGCTCATCCTATTTGGGAGTTAGTAGGTCCATTAGGTTTTATTGGAGCAATTTTACTATTTATTACTCTGGCAGCGGTTACACCGGGCGAACTCTCCAAAGTGCCTTTTGATGCACCGGAAGCCGAAACAGAATTAGCCGGAGGAATATTAGTTGAATATTCAGGAAGGAATCTTGCTTTATTTGGCTTGGCTGATGCGGTAAAGATCATAGTAATGACTTCCTTGACTGTGGCTTTATTTTTTCCCTATAATATATCCCACTTACTTGCTTTAAGTGGAGCATTTGCTCTAATAGTAGATACACTGTTCTTTTTAGTAAAAATATTTTTAGTAATGTTTGTCGAAGTAACTTTCATTAGAGTTGCGGTTGCACGTTTAAAAATAGACCAGGTTTCCTTTGCTTACTGGGTTCCGGTATCGATTATAGGTTTTCTCGGTCTTATGTTGATCGTTTTGGATACTATTATAGTTTGAGGTGATAAAATGGCAACACCAATGGGATTTGAACTGTTAAAACAGTTATTTAAAAAACCAGCTACCAACGTATTCCCGGTTACTTATTACCCTGATTCGATATTAAAATTACTGGAAAAAGTTGAAAAAGGAGAAGCAAAGATACACCCTCCCGTGGAAATACCTAAAAATTTTAGAGGGAAGATTGTTTACGATAGGGACAAATGCATAGGATGTAAATTGTGTATTAAAGTATGTCCTTCTGAGGCAATCGAGTTTATTCCCGATAAAAAGAAGATTAAAATCTATCTTGATCATTGTATTTTCTGTTCTCAATGTAATGATATCTGTCCGGTAAAATGTCTGAATATGAGCGAAGAATTTCTTCTTGCGGATACAGACAGGTTATCGTCTAAATTAATAGTAGAATAGTAAAAAGGGGTCAGGTCTCAACATTTGACATAACTTAACCCTAAAAAAGTAATCTAAAATGTTATGTCAAATGTTGAGACCTGACCCCTAAACTTCTAGCCTTCTAGTTTTTTAAGGAGTTTAAAATATTTACCTTTCAATATTCTTATTATTTCTTCAGAATTCTTTAAAACTTCAGGGCTAACAGAATTAGAATAGTTAATAATTTTAGGCTGAATGCCGATAAAAATAAGTTCTTGAGTGTATTCTTTCAGATAAGATATTAAAAAGGATAAAGGCATACTGTGGGTAGTGAGATGCAGGGCACTAATCCTATCAGGAGAGATTATTCTAAATTCGCCGAATTTAAGGTCCATCTCCACAGCGTCGATAAGTACTACGAGATCGGGCCTATTTTTTTTAATGATGGAGGTAAAATTTTCAGGAACAACTCCACAATCAAGGGAGAGCCAATGGCGATCTTTAAAATTTCTAGCAATAATTGAACCTATTCCATCATCACCTCGAAGTATATTTCCAATGCCCATTAAAATGTACTTTTTTGAATTCATATGTTTCCCTTCAAATTAGTCATTAATTTTCTTGGTTATCTGGTTAGCTATTAATTTGTTAATTAATTGGCTAACCAGATAACGAGCTAACTAAATACGAGATACGAGATGTTAGATATGAGATAGAAATCCAGTTTTGCACTTTTTGTTTTTTGCTATATACTATTCACTAACGACTATTCACTGTTTTATGTTATCATAATAAAAAAAATTTGACAAATTGAATAATATTTATAAATTAAAAAAGAAAAAAAGAAAAAAAGAAGGATTTTGAAAATATTTGTAGAATAATTAAAGTATATTAGTATATAATATAAAAAATACGATATTAACTTTTATCTACCCTGTTAAGTGAGTATCTACTAAACAGGGTCTATCCAAAAGTTAGTATAGGAGTATGATTTAATATGAGAAAAGCGAGTAGGATTTATAAGAGGAAGAGCAGAAGTAATCTGGAAACTTTTATTATCTTGATAGGTGCGATAATAATATTGGGTGTGGCCTTTAATTTAGCCAGAGATAGGAGTTATATTCCCCCTGAAAGTCAGATAACCAGAGAGGAAAAAAACAAAGAAGGCATCATCCAAGGGATTCCCGCTGAAACACCCCAGGAGATAGTAGTGGCAGAAGAAAAAGAAGAGGCAAGAACCGTTGAGAAAGAGATAACACAAAAAGTTATCACAGAAGAAAGACCTCCAATAACTGAACCGGTTGCTGTTACTACTCCAAAGATAGAACCAGAAGTAAAGGTAGTAAAGGAGTCTGAAATAGTTTCAGACAAGAAGGTGCATACTGTTCAAGTAGGAGCTTTTTCGACTGAACAAAACGCCCAAAATTTAGCCAAAGAGATAAGAGATAAAGGATACCAGACTTATGTGGTTAAAGGGAAAACCCTTTATAAAGTGCAGGTAGGGGAATTTAAAAGCTATGAAGAAGCCCAAAACATATCGCAAAAATTAAAAGAATCAGGTTACCCCATCTTTGTAACAACCAGATAAGAAAAGGAACTATAAATTTGAAGAAAAAGAGTATTCCTTCCATTACTATCAATCGTTTATCTATTTATCATCGATGTTTGGAAAAAATTTTAGAAACAGGGAAGGGGAAAGAGCTAGAAATTATTTCCTCATTTGAAATTGCGGAAATAACCGGAGTGAATTCAGCACAAATTCGTAAAGACCTGGCTTATTTCGGAGAATTCGGTAAAAGAGGACTGGGATATCCTTTAATAGATCTTAACAGAGAATTAAAAAAGATATTAGGATTAGATAAAGAGTGGTCAATTATTATTGCCGGAGCAGGTAATTTAGGTAAAGCCTTAGTGAACTATAAGGGTTTTCAGAAAAGAGGTTTTATAATCAAGGGAATATTTGATAATAATCCTTCAAAAATTGGCAAGAAAATTGGCCATATTTTTATTCATGATATAAAAAAGATAGAAAAATTTATCCAGGCGGAAAATATAAATATCGGAATTTTAGTAGTACCAGCTGATTCAGCCCAGGAAGTTGCAGATAAAATGGTTGCAGGTGGGATTAAAGCTATTTTAAACTTTGCCCCCGTCCATTTCATATTACCCCCGGAAATTAAAGTACATAATGTAGACTTATCTATTGAATTTGAAGGGTTGACATACTATTTAAACTTGTGATAAAATTATTTTTATGTTTTTTGTGATTTATTTCACAAATAATGAATAAGAGTAAAAATCATATTTGCTTAGATTCAAGAAAAATATTATAAAAAACAATATATATATATGAGTTTTAAGAAAGGTATTATTATGAAAGTTAAAGATTTAATTCGCGTTTTAGATGCGGAAGTTTTATGCGGTGAAGATTTTTTAGATCAAGAAATCACAGACTTTGACGCAAGTGATCTTTTAAGTGATATCTTAGCTTATTCCAAGGATGACTATGTGCTCTTAACCGGTTTAACCTCTTCACAAGTTGTTCGTACTGCCGAGCTAACCGGAGCGATTACTATTGTTTTTGTGCGAGGTAAACTACCTTCTCAAGAAGCAATCGGTTTAGCTAAATCTCACTATATCCCCCTTTTAAAGACGGATAACCTGATGTTTACCTCCTGTAGAAAAATTATCGAGGAATTAATAAAAGAAGAGAAGAATAAATGAATGCTAATTATTCCAAAGAAAAGTTAACTTTAGTTAATGAGCTGATTTACGAAATTAAAGTTAAAGAAGCTATGTCTAAGAAAGTAATCTTTTTTGAGGAAAATGTCACCTTTAGAGAAATACAGTTAAAACTTAAGGAGAAAAAAATTTCCGGAGTTCCTATCCTTGACGATGAAAGAAATATTATAGGAATCGTAAGTATTGATGATGTTATTACTGCTTTTGACAAGGGTTATGTAGATAATAAAATTATTGATTATATGAGTAGAAAGGTAATCACTATCCCGCAAAATTTTTCAGTAGTTTCGGCAATTCATGAGTTAGAAAGATTTGGAGTTGGACGGCTTCCGGTTACCGAATCTTCAAATAGTAAAAAAATTGTAGGCATAATTACTCTGAGTGATATTTTAAATAGACTGTTGGTTGTGGTTCAGTCAATTGCCGAAAAGGTGGAAGATAAAGAAATAAAGAATACTCAAATTTCTCATGATTTAATTAAAAGTATTGTAAAAAACCCGCTTCGGTTTGAAGTTAAGGGAGATGATTTTGACAACGCCGGCAGAGTGGCCAGTATAATTAAAAAGTATTTTCAGAACCTGGGAATTGATAGAGATATTATTCGTAGAATTGCTATTGTCTGCTATGAAGCCGAGATGAATATTTGTCTTCATTCCCTGGGGGGGAGTATGATTATCGAGGTTAATAATGATAATAATGTGGTAATTTATGCTCATGATAAAGGTCCTGGGATTCCAGATGTTAAGCTTGCCTTAAAGCCGGGATTTACCACAGCAACTGAAAAAATCAGAGCTTTGGGTTTTGGTGCAGGGATGGGTCTCCCTAATATAAGGCATTACTCTGATAAATTTGAGATTGAATCTTCTTTAAGGACCGGAACAGAACTAAAAGCAATAATCAATTTGGGGGTAAAAAATGAAATTAAGTAAAATAGTTAATAAATGCCAATTGGAGAAAATTGTTTTTTGTACTGACTACGAAATTAAAAATGGTTATTGTGGAGATTTAATGTCTGACGTTATGGCTCATGCTGAACCGGAATGTATCTGGATTACTATACAGGCGCACAAGAATAGCATAGCGGTTGCCCTTATCAAAGATATTAAATCTATAGTATTTACCAATAATGTAACGGTTGAAAAAGAGGTAATTAAAAAAGCCGAAGAAGAAAAGATTAATTTATTCCGGACCAATAAAGATTCTTTTACGGTGTGCGGAGAAATATATTGTTTAATGGAGGCTGAAACTGCAAAGGATTGATTTACATATCCATTCTGCCCTTTCGGCTTGCGGTGATGATATTATGTCACCTCAGCTAATTTTAGAGCAGGCTGTTCAGAAAAAACTTAATCTTATATCCATTACTGATCATAATACTGTTCAGCATTCAATTTTAGCCTGCAAGCTGAGCGAAGATATGTCTATTCGAGTCATTCCCGGAGTAGAATTAACCAGTAGAGAAGAAGTCCATCTCTTAGCTTATTTTCCCAATATCGAAGCAATTATAAAAATGGAAAAAGAAATAGATAACTATTTACCCGGGAAGAAAAATAATTCCAGAGTTTTTGGGGATCAGTTATATTATGACCTAAAGGGCGAAATTATCGGAATCGACGATACCTTAAGACAGGTAGCTTTAAATATAGGATTAGATAATCTGGTTGATTTTATACACAAGATAGAAGGAATTGCCGTTCCTGCCCATATTGATAAAGATAGGTTTAGTTTACTTAGCCAATTAGGGTTTTTGGATCAAGAAGCAGCTTATGATGCTGTAGAAGTTTCTAAGTTTAAATGGAGAAAAGAGAAATTTCAGTTAGGCAATACCTGGAGCAGTTTTCCGGTAATAGCCGGTTCGGATAGTCATGGGGTTGAGGATATCGGGCTCTTTTTTATGGAAGATAACCAAGAAGAGATTAAGAATTTTATATCTTTGAAAGATTTTTTAAGAAAAAGCAAACAACAATGAAGGATTTAGCAGATCACTTATTTGATATTTTGGAAAATTCTGTAAAAGCTGCAGCCACAGAAGTTAAAATTATCTTGGGAATTAAGGATAAACTTTTTTTTTGTAAGATAGAAGATGATGGTAGTGGTATTAAAGATGAAGACGTTACTGATCCTTTTGTAACCTCACGGAAGACCAGGAAGGTTGGTTTGGGGCTCCCTCTTTTAAAGAGAGCAGCAGAAAGCACCGGTGGTTCCCTTCAAATATATAATTCAGAAAAAAGAGGGGTAATTTTAGAATTCAAAATAGATATTGCCCATATTGATGCTAAACCTTTCGGAGATATAGCCAGGACATTTGTAGATGCTATATATAGTTGGCCAAAGGTTAGTTTTGATATTTTTATTCAGAAGAAAAACAATAAAAAGTTATCCATTTTTAATAGTAAAAAGATCAGGGAAATTGTTAGTTATTCTGAGATGCAGCAGAAAGAAGTTCGAGATTTTATTTATGATTCAATAGATCGAGAGCTGAAAAAAATTAAAATTGATTCCCAATTCGGGATGTTTTAAGTATATAGAAATCTTTTAGAAATTTTTTTTAAGAAACAAAAAGTTAAATTTATCTAATTATTATCTAATAATGTAAAAATAAAGGGGAGGAAAATGAAAAATTTAGAAGAACTAAAAAAAATTAGAGACAGAGTAAGGAAAGATTTAGAATTGCGTACCGGAAAGCATCGAATTAAGATTGTAGTTTGCCTGGGGACTTGTGGTATTGCTGCTGGAGCTCGAGAGACTATGAATACTCTTATCGATCTTATTGCTAAGAAAGACACGCCAGACACTATAGTAACCACAGCAGGTTGTGCGGGTTTTTGCCAACAAGAACCCATGATTCAGCTTTACATAGAAGACAAGGAGCCAGTTGTATATGGAAAGGTTGATCAAAAAGCAGCCGAAGAAATATTTGAGAAACATATTTTAAAAGGCGAAATTGTAGAAAAATATCTTTTTTCAAAGGGGAAATAATTATGGGATGTCCTTGCGATGAAAAAGAGCTTACTGATAAGCAAAAGTATAAACAACTAAAAGAATTTATTAATGAAAGCAAAAATAAGAAAGGCTATTTAATACCGGTACTCCATATGGCGCAGGTAATATTTGGATTTCTTCCGCCAGAAGTACAGAATTTTGTGGCTAAAGAGATGAATACCCCAGTAAGTGTAGTTACCGGAGTAGTTACTTTTTATTCTTATTTTAAGATATTTCCAACCGGCAGACACACCATTACCATATGTTTAGGAACAGCCTGCTACGTTCGAGGTGCGAAAAAAATAATGGAAGAACTTGAAAAAAAACTGGGTATAAAAATTGGAGAGACTACTGAAGATAAAAGATTTTCTATGGGAGTACAAAGATGTCTGGGAGCTTGCGGATTAGCTCCAGTTATTATGATTGATAAAGATGTCCATGGCCGGATATCCGCACAAAAATTAGATAAAATTTTAGAACTATACAAATAGATAAGGCAGGGAATGTTAATATGTATAATTTAAGAGCACATGTTTTACTTTGTTATGGAGGTGCCTGTATTTCTTCGAACGCAGGGAGCGTTAAAGAAACAATGGAAAAAGCAATAGCTAAAGCAGGGCTTCAAAATGAAGTTGATGTTGTAACTACCGGATGCATGGGAACTTGTGAATTGGGTCCGATTATAGTTATTTATCCGGAGGGGGTATTCTATCAGAAGGTTAAACCAGAAGATACTGAAGAGATTGTCCAGGAACACTTATTAAAAGGCAGAGTGGTTAAACGTTTATTTTATAAAAAACCAAAAACCGAAGAGATGGTAGAGATGTTTAATAATATCGATTTCTTCAAACTACAAAGGAAAATAGCTCTTCGGAATTGTGGAATTATTAATCCCCTGGAAATTGAAGAATACATAGCTGCTGATGGATACATGGCTTTAGGGAAAGTCTTAACGGAAATGACTCCGCAACAAGTAATTGAAGAGATAAAAAAATCAGGTCTGAGGGGACGAGGCGGGGCAGGATTTCCTACCGGTTTAAAATGGCAATTTACTGCTGCTTCGCCGGGTAAACAAAAATATGTATGTTGTAATGCAGATGAAGGTGACCCCGGTGCCTTTATGGATAGGAGTATTTTAGAAGGAGATCCCCATAGTGTAATGGAAGCTATGATGATCTGTGGATACGCTATAGGCGCGGATCAGGGTTATATATATGTTAGGGCTGAATATCCTTTAGCTGTGGAGAGGTTATCGATTGCTATTGAACAAGCAAAAAAGAATGAACTTTTGGGAAAAAATATTTTAGGGACTGATTTTAATTTTGATATAGAAATAAGAATGGGAGCAGGTGCTTTTGTCTGTGGAGAAGAAACTGCTTTGATGCGTTCCATAGAAGGCAAGAGAGGGGAACCTCGTCCCAAACCTCCTTATCCCGCTCAAAAGGGATTATTTGAATGTCCTACAGTATTAAACAATGTAGAGACATTTGCTAATATTCCCTTTATAATTTTAAATGGTGCTGGTGATTTTGCTTCTGTAGGAACAGAAAAGAGTAGAGGTACAAAAGTATTTGCTTTAGCGGGTGACATAAATAATACCGGACTTATCGAGGTTCCTATCGGAATGCCTTTGGGAACAATTATTTATGATATTGGAGGAGGAATTCCCAATAATAAAAAATTAAAAGCGGTACAGATTGGCGGTCCTTCGGGAGGCTGTATACCTGCTGATCATCTGAATGTGAAAGTGGATTATGAGTCATTACAAGAACTTGGAGCTATCATGGGTTCAGGTGGATTGATTGTAATGGACGAAGACACCTGTATGGTCGATATTTCCCGTTACTTTATGGAATTTATTCAGGAAGAATCTTGTGGAAAATGTACTCCCTGCCGGGAAGGGACGCGGATTATGCTAAATATTTTGGAGAGAATCTGTCAGGGGAAAGGGAAAATGGAGGATTTAGATACCCTGGAAGAATTATCCCGACAGATAAAACAGACTTCTTTATGTGGTTTGGGACAGACTGCACCTAATCCGATTCTTGCAACTTTAAGATATTTCAGAGACGAATATATTGAACATATTCGGGATAAAAAATGCAGGGCGGGAGTATGTGCAGAACTGGTATACTCTCCATGTTCTAATGAATGTCCAGCTTCGGTAAATGTACCTGGATACCTTGCTTATACCAAGGAAGGTAACTTTCAAAAAGCTTTAGAAATACATTTAAAAAATAATCCATTTCCTGCTGTCTGTGGACGAGTATGTCCGCATCAGTGTGAAGCAAAATGTAGAAGAAACGATCTTGATTCTGCCGTTAGTATTCGTTCTGTAAAAAGGTTTATGGCTGATTCAATAGATGGTTATTTAAAATGTTTCCCCGAAAAACAAAATTCTAATGGAATGAAGGTAGCCGTCATTGGTTCAGGTCCATCTGGACTATCTAATGCCTATTTTCTTACCATACTGGGATACGAGGTTACTGTTTTTGAGTCCGAAGCTAAAGCTGGAGGTATGCTTACCTACGCCATCCCTTCATACAGGCTTCCTAAAAATATAGTGAAAAAAGAGATTCAAGCCTTATCTCTATATGGAGTAAAGATAAAAACTAATACTAAAATTGGAAAAGATATAACCATTGATGAACTCAGGAAACAGGGCTTTAAGGCTTTTTATGTTGCTGTTGGCGCAGGAGATTCAATTATGCCTCCGATTGAAGGTATAGATGGCAATAATAGAGTGATGAGCGGGTTGGATTTTTTGTATAAAATCAATAATAATGAAAAAATCTTTGTTGGCCAGGAGATAGTAGTTATTGGCGGGGGAAATACCGCTATAGATGCAGCCAGAACTGCCAGGAGAATGGGGGCAGATGTAACCATAGTATATCGCCGAACCAGAGAAGAAATGCCAGCTGAGATAGAAGAGATTAAGGAAGCGGAAAATGAAGGAATAAAAATACAGCTTCTTCAAAATATCAAATCAGTTAAGTCAAACTCTAATAATAAGTTAGCAGTTGAATTTGTGAATATGCGGCTTGCTGAATTTGATAAATCTGGTAGACGAAGACCTGTTGAAATAGAAACTTCTTCTTTTGTTAAAGAAGTTAGTCTTTTAATTTTGGCTATTGGCCAAAAACCATCTTTAGATGATTTATTTGATAAAGAGTTGGTTAAACTGAATAGAGACGGTACTATCTGTTGTTCTTCTCATAAAGGTGAAACAATGTCAGAAGATATATTTGCTGGTGGTGACGTGGTAACCGGTCCTTCTACTGTAGTAGAAGCAATTGGTCAAGCGCAAAGAGCAGCTGAGGCTATAGATAAATATTTAAGTGGCGGCCAGGAAGAATATCCCTGGAATATAATGGATGCAATCGAAGTGAAGTTTGACCCGGAAGAAGAACCGGTAGATTATGAACGGGCAAAAAATATATTGCTTCCGGTAGAAAAAAGAGATTCTTATATGGAAGTTGAAAAGACCTGGGACAGGGTTACTGCCTGTAAAGAAGCAGATAGATGTCTGCGTTGCGAGTTTAAAAAAGAAGAGGAGGGAATATGACAGTAAAAGAGATTATTAGCAAGTATGGAAATAAAAGAGAAAACTTATTACAGATTCTGCATGATATTCAAAACCAAAATTCTCAGAATTACATTGACGAAGAAGATATTAACCTGTTGAGTGAAGAAATGAACATACCCATATCTGATATTAAAGGAACTGCTTCTTTTTATACCATGTATAGTTTTGTTCCTCGTGGTAAATATATAATCAGAGTTTGTGATAGTCCTCCTTGCCACATATTAGGTGCACAAACGATATTCGATGCCCTAGAAAAAAAATTAGGCATTAAAGAAGGAGAGATAACCAAAGATGGACTCTTTACTTTAGAGGGGACCAGTTGTTTGGGAGTCTGCGGGGTGGCCCCGGCAATGATGATTAATGATGAAGTTTATGGAAATTTAGACGAAGAAAAGATTGAAAAAATATTGGAACAAATTCGGGAAAAGGAGAGTAAATAATTATGTCAAAAAGAAGCATTGCTCAGGTTTTAGTTGGTATTGATGGAAATACTGTCCTTTTCGGAGCAAGAAAGATAAAGACTAAATTAATTACCGAAATGCATAAACATGGCCTTTCCGAACAAGTTCAGGTAATCGAAACCGGAAGCATAGGTCCTGCTAATCAAGGAGTTATTATTGGGGTCTATCCTGCCGGAGAAATGTATGGCAATATAACCGAAGAAGAAGTTGTAGAATTTGTTCAGGAAAGATTTGTTAAAGGTAGACCTTATAAAAAATTACTTTTATCCGAGAAACTTCCAGCTGGAATAGATCTTACTGCTTATGATTCCAGGAAAACCCAGTATCTCGGACGAATTGTTCTGGATAACTGTGGAAAGATTAACCCGGAAGATATTGAAGAATATATTGGAATGAGAGGATATGAAGCATTGGGGATAATCTTAAAAGAAAAAACCTCCGAAGAGGTTATTAAAATAGTTCGGGATTCTGGACTTAAAGGAAGAGGGGGCGCAGGATTTCCTACTGGTTTAAAATGGTCTTTTACTGCAAAAGTAAAAGACACTCCGAAGTATGTTATTTGTAATGCTGATGAGGGAGAACCTGGTACTTTTAAAGATCGTTTAATTATGGAAGGTGACCCCCATAAGGTTTTAGAGGGGATGGCCATATGCGGTTATGCTATCGGTGCGAATACCGGATATATTTATATTCGAGGGGAATACCAACTATCTATTCAAAGATTAGAAAAGGCCATAAAGGATGCTGAAAAATTAGGTCTTTTGGGGGAAAATATATTTGGTACAGATTTTGATTTTCAGGTGAAGATTAAAATTGGAGCAGGATCTTACGTCTGTGGAGAAGAAACTGCCCTCTTAACTTCTATGGAAGGTTTTAGAGGAGAGCCAAGATTTAAGCCACCTTTTCCTGCAGAATCTGGTTTTTTGGCTAAACCAACCAATATAAACAATGTAGAAACTTTTGCTAATATTGCACCTATTATTTTAAACGGGGCAGAATGGTTCAAAAAATTAGGAACAGAAAGTTCTTCAGGGACCAAAGTTTATACTGTATTAGGGCATATAAAACGATCCGGTCTTATCGAAGTTCCCATGGGAGTTACTTTAAGAGAAATAATTTATGATTATGCGGGAGGCATGTCTTCCGGGAATTTTAAAATGACCCAAATAGGAGGCACTGCTGGCAATCTTCTTTCCTCGGAATTTTTAGATGTTCCTCTTGATTTTCAATCCCTAAAGGAAGTGGGTTATAGCTTGGGGTCTGGTGCGGTATTAATTATGAATGAAACAGTTTCAGTAGTAGATTTTATAAAATGTTGTATGAAATTTTTTGTTCATGAATCCTGTGGTAAATGTACTCCTTGTCGAGAAGGCACCAGATATGCTTATGAAATATTAGATAAAATTAGTTTAGGCAAGGGGAAAGCTGATGATATAGAAAGTTTAAAATTATTAGGAGAAAGCATGAAAGATAGTTCTTTCTGCCCATTTGGTCAGAGTGCTCCTAATTCTTTATTAAATTCATTAAGTCTTTTTCCTGAAGAATATAATAATCTTTTAATAAAATAAATATTCCTTGGATGAAAATAGAAAGTAGTTTTAAAAAATATTATTCAGATAAAAAATCTTAGTTAAAAAAAAGGAGAGAAAATTGATAATGAAGGAAGTAAAGATAACTATTGATGGAAAGGAGGTAATGGTACAAGAGGGAAAAACTATCTTACAAGTTGCCACGGAAATGGGTATTAAAATACCTACTCTATGTGCTATGCCTGAACTTGGATTCGCTCGCGGTGCTTGTCGAGTGTGCGTAGTAGATGTTGAAGGATTACCTACTTTAACCGCATCTTGTGTTTACCCTGTAAGAGAAGGATTAGTAATTCATACTAAGAACGAAAGAGTCCTTAAAGCCCGTAAAACAATATTAGAGTTATTAATAGCCAGTCATCCTTTGGATTGTATGACTTGTGAACAAACCGGTTCCTGTGAGTTACAGAATCTTGCTTATGAATTCGGTATCAAGGAATCAAGATTTGAACGAAACAAAGAACAAATTCCTTTAGATGAAAGCAATCCTTTTATCGTTAGAGATTTGAACAAGTGTATCTTATGTGGAAGATGTGTAGAAATATGTAATGATATTCAACAGAGTTATGCAATTAATTTTGGTAATAGAAGTGCTAAAACGAGGATAATTGCAGGATTAGGGAATAATTTGGGCTTTGAGACCGAAATGACCTCTGGTTTTGACGCAAAAATAAAATATTCCAATTGTGTTTCTTGTGGACAGTGCGTAGCAGTCTGCCCCGTAGGTGCTTTGATTGATAAAGATGCCCAGGGAAAAGGTAGAGCCTGGGAATTTACAAAAGTAAAGACTACCTGTAATTACTGTGGATGTGGTTGTAGTTTTGATTTTAATGTTAAAGAAGGAAAAGTAGTTAAAGTCACTTCTAATCCGGAGAACGTAGTCAATGGAATTAATCTTTGTGTTAAAGGACGTTTCGGTTATGATTATATTCATCGAGATGACCGCTTGACGACACCCCTAATTAAGAAAAACGGTAAATTTGAGAAAGTTAGCTGGGAAGAAGCTTACCAATTAATTAGCAGTAAGTTTACCCAAATTAAAAAAGAAAGTGGCAGTGATAGTTTAGCCGTATTATCTTCAGCAAAATGCACCAATGAAGAGAATTATCTTTTAATGAAATTTGGCCGTGCAGTTTTAGGAACTAATAATGTAGACCATTGTGCTCGTTTGTGTCATTCGGCGACTGTGGCTGGTTTGGCTCAAGCCTTCGGTAGTGGAGCAATGACTAATTCCATTAAAGAGATTGCCAATGCTTCAGTTATTTATCTTACCGGTTCTAATACTACCGAGAATCATCCTATAATTGCTCTGGAGATTAAAAAAGCAGTTACCAAGAATGGAGCAAAGTTAATTGTGGCTGATCCCCGAGAGATTGAACTGGTTGAATACGCCACTTTATGGCTCAGACAAAGGCCAGGAACTGATGTAGCTTTATTTAATGGATTAATGAATGTTATTATTACTGAAGGTTTGGAAGATAAGGAATTTATTGAACAAAGAACGGAAGGTTATGAAGAATTAAAAAAGACTGTACTTAAATATACTCCAGAAGTGGTAGAAACGATTACTGGCGTTCCAGCAGAGGATATCCGAAAAGCAGCCCGGATTTATGCTACTTCCCCAACTGTCTCCCTTATTTATTCCATGGGGATTACTCAACATACCACTGGGACCGACAATGTTTTCTCTACCGCTAACATTTCTATGCTTACTGGGAATTTAGGTAAGGAGAATGCCGGAGTTAATCCTTTGCGTGGGCAAAGTAACGTACAAGGAGCATGTGATTTGGGTGCATTACCTAATGTTTATTCTGGATATCAAAGTGTTGTTGACCCAAAAGTACAGGAGAAATTTTCTAAAGCCTGGGGAGTGGAACTGTCCAATAAAGCAGGATTAACTGTAATAGAAATATTAAATGCTGCTTATGACGGGAAAGTTAAGGGAATTTTTATTATGGCAGAAAATCCGGCCATGTCTGACCCGGATTTAAACCATGCTCGGGAAGCACTAAAGAGAGTAGAATTTTTAGTAGTCACTGATGTCTTTATGAGTGAAACTGCTGAATTGGCAGATGTGATCTTGCCGGGAGTTACTTCAGCGGAAAAAGACGGTACAATTACCAATACAGAAAGGAGGGTGCAAAGGATAAGAAAAGCTGTTCAACCGGTAGGAGAATCCAAACCAGAGTGGCAGATTATTTGTGAATTAGCGGAAGAGATGGGTTACCACATGAGCTATAATAATCCAGGAGAAATAATGGAGGAAATTACAAAGCTTACTCCCAGTTATGGAGGAATGTTTTATAATCGATTGGACAATGGAGGGTTACAATGGCCTTGTCTTGATGCTAATCATCCAGGAACCAAATACCTGCATAAAGATAAATTTACTAGAGGGAAAGGGAAATTCTTTGCGATAGAATTTAAAGAGGCAGATGAATTGCCAGACGAAGAATACCCCTTACTCTTAACTACCGGAAGGGTATTATATCACTTCCATACCGGTACTATAACTCGAAGGTCAAAAGGCTTAAACGAAATTTATCCTGAGGCATTAGTAGAAATAAATCCTCAGGATGCAGAAAAGTTAAAGGTTAAAGATGGAGAATTTGTAGAAGTAACCTCTCGCCGGGGAAAGATTAAAGCTAAAGTAAAGGTTACTGAAAAATCAGGAAAAGGAGTAGTGTTTATGAGTTTCCATTTTTATGAAGCTGCTGCTAATTTACTTACTAATGCCGCTCTTGATCCGGTATCTAAGATTCCAGAATATAAAGTATGTGCGATTAAAGTGCAGAAAGTATCTTAAAATAAAAAAATAAGAAAAGGAGTGAAATAAAGAATGGACTCAAAAGAAATTCAAGAAGTAAGAAATGTAGAACCTGGTTTTTTAGCCCCAGCAGGAGTAGCCCGGGCAATGATTGGAATTGGTAAAGCGAAAACGAGTTTATCGGTTATACAGATGATTATTCTCGGTATTCTTGCCGGGGTATTTATTGGGTTTGGTTCAGAATTAGCTACTATGGCTACTTATGATATGGGTAAATTTTTGGGAGAGGGCTTTGCTAAATTTATCTTTGGAAGTGTATTTTCTGTAGGCCTTATATTAGTAGTAATTGCGGGAGCAGAACTTTTTACCGGGAATAATTTAATTTTTGTGAGTGTATTAAATGGTGATGTAAAATTATCCAAAATGTTAAACAATTGGTTCTGGGTATATGTAGCTAATTTTATTGGTTCATTATTGTTGGTTTGGCTTATGTATGCTTCTGGATTATGGCAGACTGGTAGTTTTGGAGCCGGAGCAAAGGCTTTAGCTATTGCCAATGGAAAAGTTAATCTTAGCTGGGGGGCAGCTTTTTCTCGGGCTATTGTTTGCAACTGGTTAGTATGTTTAGCAGTTTGGTTAGCTGTAGCCTCTAAAGATGTAGTGGGAAAGATATTTGCTATTTATTTTCCCATTATGGCTTTTGTAGCCAGTGGGTTTGAGCATAGTGTTGCTAATATGTATTTAATACCTATAGGAATTTTATTAAAAAATAGTGCTGAGGTGGTAGCAGCTGCAGATCTTTCGGGAAAATTAGCCAACCTTTCCTGGGGAGGATTTATTGCCCGTAATTTGATACCAGTTACTCTGGGGAATATTATCGGAGGCGCTTTCTTTGTGGCTACCTTATATTGGGTAGTCTATTTAAAAGATAAAAAATAAAAATACCTTAAATAAGGAATATGATTTTTAATATGAAGAATATTAAAGACAAGATATTCAAGGGTGTAATAAATATTGAGTTGAGGGCGAATTAAGGGTTTTTCAAGGGGAAGAATTCCCCTTGAAAAACTTGATGCCAAAAGGATCATATCTTTTTTAAGATTTGATCCTTTTTTATTGTCTTTATTCCCCTGAAAAAATAAACTATATTTTTTGTTAGCGAAATGATATTATATAATGTTATGAAAACTAAAGATAGAAGACATTTTTCTTTAACCGCGATTATATTAGCGGGAGGGGAAAGCAGTAGGGTAGGTTTAAACAAAAGCAAAGATCAGATGAAGTTAGCTGGAAGACCTTTAATAGATTGGGTTGTATCTACACTTACTTCTCTGGATAATTTTACCAAAGAAGATATTATTATAGTTAACTCCAAAGAGAAATATTCTAATTTTAAGAGAGTATGTAAGGACATTTTCCCCCAAAAAGGTCCTTTGGGGGGGATATTTTCTGGCTTAAAGGCCTCTACCTCCCAGTATAATTTAGTAGTAGGTTGTGATATGCCTTTTATAGAGGTAAAATTACTACAGTATATGATAGAAAATATATATACTTACGATATGGTTATTCCTTGCTATAGTAAAGGATTAATTGAGCCTTTATGTGCAATTTACAGTAAAAGTTGTTTAGAGGTCATAGAGAGAAACCTAAAAGCTGGAGTGTTACCAGTTAGAGAAATATTTCCCCACTTAAAAGTTAAATTTATTAAAGAGAAAGAGATAAAAAAATTTGATGCAGAACTTTATTCTTTCTTTAATATTAACTTTCAAGGCGATTTTACTAAGGCGGAAAAATTAATAAAAATGAGGAGAACTAAATAATTGTCTATAGAAGCGAAAGGGATAATGGTAAATATAATTCGAATTAAAGAGAACAAAAAAGAAAATATTTTAGATTTAGTAGCCAGAGAAACTACTTTTACCATCTTATTAAACCAAAAAAATTTAGTTACTTTAAGTTGCACTCCCGAAAAATATAAATATTTGGGCTTAGGTTTTCTCTATACCTCTGGTATTTTACGGAAAAAAGAAGATATTGTATCTTTAGAGATAAATAAAAAACAAGATCTGATGGATATAAGGATTAAAGGTACCTCTTTATTACCAAAAGATATTATTACCAATAATTTATGGTTAGGAATTTACCAGCAAGCAGAAGGAGAGGGCAATCCATTTTCATTTATCGATGCTTCTTTAAAAATTAACTTTAGTTTGGTTTACTCTCTTATTTCTGAAATGCAAGAAAGAGCGGATTTTTTTAAATTGACCGGAGGAGTGCACAGCTGTGCTTTAGCTGATAAAAATGGGTCTATAATGTTATTTAGTGAAGATATTAGCCGTTATAATACTATTGACAAAATATTAGGAGAAGCCTTTGTAAATGATATCTCTACAGAAGATAAAATAATTTTAACCTCTTGCCGCATAACTTCAGGAATATTAAAAAAGATTATTATTGGGAAACTGCCAGTGGTTATTTCTCGGGCTGCTCCAACAGATCGGGCTATTGAGTTGGCTGAAAAAATAGGAATAACCTTGGTGGGTTTCGTCCGAGGAAAAAGAATGAATATTTATACTCATCCCGAACGGATAGAAGTTTAATTATTAACCCAAGGAGCTGTAAAACAGATTATGCCAGAAGAAGAGATAATTATTGCTATTGATCCGGGAACCAAAAAGTGTGGCTATGCAGTGGTGGATTCTAATTTGAGCGTTTTGCAAAGAGAAGTAATCTCCATAGAGAAGATAGCAAAAACTATCCAAGATAATTTGAATATCTATAAGATAAATAAAATTATTTTAGGAAACGGCACTAATTACAAAAATATTGAAGAGAGATTAAAAAATCAATTTTCTCTATTAAGGATAATTTTAATTGAAGAAAAATTTAGCACTTTAGAGGCGAGAAAAAAATACTTTGAGGCATACCCTCCCCGAGGTATTCTTAAAATAATCCCCCTATCTTTAAGAGTTCCGCCTTGCCATTATGATGATTTTGTTGCAATACTTTTAGCAGAAAAGTATTTTAGAAAAAAAAGTTATTTAGTTAGTCAGTTGCCTGGTTAGATAGTTACCTGATTATGATGAATTTGTAAACTAACTTACTGGGTAACTAGTACAGCGTTCTCTAAATATCTTTACATTTTGTTCTGTCATTGCGAGGAGCAAAGCGACGAAGCAATCCCTTTATTTATAAGGACTTGAGATTGCTTCGCTATCGCTCGCAATGACAAATCATTGTAACATTATTAAAGAAACGCTCTACTAGCTAACTCTTTTTACTAATTACTTATCACTTATTACTGTATTTTGACGCGATACACAATAGAATAAATGGAGGAAAAGAAAATTGACCAAAGTAAAAGTTTTTGCCAATATTTTAAAAGCTAATGATAGCATAGCTCAAAAAAACAGAGATATTTTTAATAAAAATAAAGTTTATACCATTAATTTAATGAGTTCTCCCGGGTCTGGAAAGACCAGTCTTTTGGAAAGGACCATAGGTTCACTAAAGAATGAATTAAAGATTGCAGTGGTAGAAGGGGATCTTCAAACCACTAATGATGCTGAGAGGATAGAAAAATATAATATTCCAGTGACCCAAATAAACACTGACGGAGCCTGCCATCTTGATGCTAATATGGTAGATGGTGTTTTGGGTAACTATGATTTTAAAGAAACGGACCTTTTTGTTATTGAAAATGTGGGTAATTTAGTCTGTCCTGCAGGATTTGATTTAGGGGAAGATGATAGGGTGGTGATGGTGAGTATACCCGAAGGGGACGATAAGCCTATAAAATATCCGGTGATATTCCGCAGAGCAAGTGTGGTTTTAATAAATAAGATTGATTTATTAGCTTATACAAATTTTAATATAGCCAAAATAAAGAAAGACTCTTTGAATATAAATCCTAATGTAAAGATATTTGAAATTTCCTGTAAGACCGGAGAAGGTTTAGATAACTGGTTTGATTGGCTAAGAGAACAGGTAAGAAAAAAAAGAGATGGAAATTAGAAAAAATATAATTGTCCAAGGCATTGTCCAGGGGGTCGGATTCCGACCCTTTATTCATAAATTAGTACAAAATTACAATTTATCAGGTTGGGTCCTTAATTCAAACCAGGGCGTGGAAATGGATATTGAGGGGAAAACAGAAGAATTAAATAATTTTATCAGTGACATAAAAAAGAGACTTCCTCCTTTAGCAAGGATTGAAAAGATGGAAGTAAATCAACTTCCCTTAATAGGTTATAAAGGATTTTACATCAAGAAGAGCATAGTTAAAGAAGAGGACGGTTTTGTATTAGTCTCCCCGGATATAAGTATATGTAAAGATTGCCTGCAAGAATTATACGACCCTCATAATCGACGTTTCCGTTATCCTTTTATAAATTGTACTAATTGTGGTCCCCGTTTTACTATTATAAAAGACATTCCCTATGATCGTGAGAAGACTACTATGAGTACTTTTAAAATGTGCCCACAATGTCAAAGCGAGTATGAAAACATAGAGGATAGAAGATATCATGCTCAACCAAATGCCTGTGCCGATTGTGGTCCGCAGCTATCTCTTTACCAAAATAAAAAAAAATTAGAGGATATTGACCCTATAGAAGAGGCGGTTAAACTCTTAAAAAAGGGGAAAATTGGTGCAATTAAGGGGTTGGGAGGTTTTCATCTGGCCTGTGATGCAGCCAATAATAAAGCAGTTGCAAGATTACGATGGTTAAAAAATAGAGAAACGAAACCCTTTGCCCTGATGTCTTCCGATTTAGAAAAAATTAATCAATACTGCGAAGTTAAAAAGAAAGAAGAAGAATGGTTAATCAATCAGTCCCGTCCTATTGTCCTCTTAAAGAAAAAGAAAAACAATTTAATTTCTCCTTTAGCAGCACCAAAAAATAATTGTTTAGGAGTAATGTTACCTTACACCCCTCTTCATTATCTATTATTAAAAGATAATTTTATCGCTTTGATAATGACCAGCGGAAACATCGCCGATCAACCGATAATTGGTGATAATCAGGAAGCCTTGGAGAAATTAGACAGGATAGCTGATTTTTTTCTTCTCTACAATAGAGATATATTTAATCGCTGTGATGACTCTGTATTAAAGATTATAAATAGTGATAATGTGTTTTTTCGAAGATCAAGAGGGTATGTACCTCACCCCATAATTCTTGATTTTAAATTAAAGGAAGTATTGGCTTTGGGTGGGGAATTAAAAAATACCATCAGTTTTTCTAAGGAAAATTATGTTTTTTTAAGTCAATATTTAGGGGATTTAAAGAGTGTAGAAGCTTTAAATTTTCTTAAAGAATCTATAGTGAGTTTGAAGAAAATGTTTAGAATAAACCCGGAAATTATTGCTTGTGATCTTCATCCCGATTACCTCTCTACTCAATATGCGGAGGAAATAAAAGTTGAAAAAGGATTAAAAGTAGTCAAGGTTCAGCATCATCATGCCCATATAGTAAGCTGTATGGCTGAAAACAATATTAAAGAAAAAGTGATTGGAGTGGCTTATGATGGTACAGGTTATGGAGAAGATGGTAATATTTGGGGAGGAGAGTTTTTGCTGTGCGATCTAAAGGAATATCTACGGGTAGGTCATTTAAAATATTATCCCTTGCCCGGAGGAGATAAAGCTATTAGTGAGCCCTGGAGGATGGCATATAGCTATTTATATTCTATCTATGGTCTAAAGGCAAAAACATTCGACATAGATTTTAGCCGCAGAATAGATTATGATAAATTATCTATTATCGAAAAAATGCTCGATAAAAATATAAACTCTCCCCTTACTTCCAGTTGTGGACGTCTCTTTGACGCTGCGTCTTCGTTAATTGGGATAAGAGATGAGATAAGTTATGAAGGACAGGCAGCTATGGAATTAGAATCGTTTTGTGCATCTGGGATAAAAGAGAGATATAAATTCCGAATCTATCAAGAAGAAGAGGAATTTATTATTGACCCTCAAGAAATTTTTATAGATATAATTAAAGATCTTAAAGAGGGGATAGACAAAAAGGTAATGGCTGCCAAATTTCATAATACGGTTGCAGAGTTTACTCTTAATTTATGTGGTAAAATAAGAGAAAATACTGGAATTAATAAAATTGCTTTAAGTGGAGGGGTATTTCAAAATCGTTATCTAACGGAAAAAATTATTTCTCTATTGGAAAAGGATGATTTTCAGGTATATACCCAGAGAAAAGTTCCCCCTAATGATGGAGGGATTTCTTTGGGTCAAGCTGTAGTGGCGGGAAGTTAAGAACCAGTATATAGTATATAGCATATAGCATTTAGTATATAGTAAAGAAAAAAGAATTCAGAAGTCAGGAGCCAGAATAAATCCGTATCTCGTGAAGAAGATAGAAACCAGGTGCCTGATGTAGGGGCAGACCTTGTGTCTGCCCGAAATAAGTAATGCGCAACGCACAGGCAGGCTCGAACCCGTTAAAAATACTATTTTTGTCATTGCGAGGGAGTGAAACGACCGAAGCAATCTCAAACGGGGATTGCCGCGCTCTGATAAATCAGAGCTCGCAATGACATGGGATAGAATAAACTGTAAACTAATAACCGAAAACTTGTTTTTATGCTAACAACTAACGACTAACGACTATTTACTATAGACTAATTTAATTGGTCAATGGGTAGATTGGCTGATTGGTTAATTAATGTATAGCCCGCATTTATAGGAGGAAAAAAGATGTGTTTGGCAATACCGGGAAAAGTTAAGAAAATATTTAATGACCATACCGCTGAAATAGAAATCGGAGGAATTGTTAAGAATGCAAGTTTAGATCTAATTCCTCAAGTTGCAGTGGGTGATTATGTGCTTTTACATGCTGGTTTTGCCATCCAGGTGATTGATCAGAAAAAAGCTTTAGAAATATTTAGAGCCTGGGAGGGAAAAGTGAATTGAAATATGTTGATGAGTATAGAAATAAAGAAATAGCCCAGAAAATCCTCCGGCAGATTAAAAGCATTTCTAAGAAAAAGATTAATTTGATGGAAGTTTGCGGAACTCATACGGTAAACATATTTAGAAATGGAATCAGGAAAATGTTACCCTCTAACATTAATCTTATCTCCGGACCGGGTTGTCCGGTATGTGTTACCCCTATTTCCTATATCGATGAAATAATTGCCCTATCCAGAGGAGAGAATTTTATTATAACTACTTTTGGAGATATGATCAGGGTTCCGGGCTCTACCTCTACTTTAGAAAAAGAAAAGACCGATGGAGCAGATATTAGGATTGTTTACTCTACTTTAGATGCTTTAAAGATCGCTCTGGATAATTCTTCTAAAGAAATTATATTTATGGGAGTGGGGTTTGAGACAACTTCTCCTACCATAGCCAGCGCTGTATTAAAAGCACAAAAAGAAAAGATTGAGAATTTATCCGTTTTGAGCGTAGCAAAGATTATGCCTCCCGCAATGAAAGCCTTATTAGAAGGAAAAGAAGTAAACATCGATGGTTTTATCTGCCCGGGGCATGTAAGTGCGATTATCGGTAGTAAACCTTACAATTTTATTGCTGCTCAACATAAAGTACCCTGTGTTATCTGCGGATTTGAGCCCCTGGATATTTTGCAGAGCATCTATATGCTGGTCAAACAGATTGAAGATGGCAGGGCAGAGGTAGAAATACAATATGAACGGGCAGTCAAACCTGAAGGGAACAAGATTGCTTTAGATAAAATTGATGAGGTATTTAAAGTGGTTGATTCCAATTGGAGAGGGATAGGTAATATCCCTCTTAGCGGTTTGGAGATAAAAGATGAATTTGGGAAATTTAATGCAAGAAAATTTATAGTAGAAACAGAAGAAACCAAAGAACCAAAAGGCTGCCGTTGTGGGGAAGTATTAAGAGGAGTAATAACACCGCCTGAATGTTCTCTTTTCAGAAAGGGTTGTTCTCCAGAAAACCCCCAAGGAGCATGTATGGTTTCTACCGAAGGCACTTGTGCCGCGTATTATAAATACAATTAGTATATCATGAATAAAATAGAAGTCAGAAGACAGAATCCAGAAGTCAGAATAAATTCATATCTCGCTAAAAAGTAGTTACTTAGTTAGTTGGTTACCGCTAACCACTAACTATTTAACTAAACAACTATCGACTAATTTAACTGGCCA
>MEYH01000048.1:0-13700 GCA_001773955.1 Candidatus Sediminicultor quintus
TTATTGGCTTTTTACGGTGAACTGGGTGCAGGTAAAACCTGTTTCATTCAAGGAATATCTCGGGGGTTAGAAGTAAAAGATTATGTCACCAGTCCTTCTTTTACTATTATAAATGAATATCAAGGAAAAATTCCCATCTTTCATTTTGACCTGTTCCGACTTAATAATGCGGAAGAAATATTAGAATTGAGTTACCAGGAATATTTTTACGGGGAAGGTTTAACAGTTATTGAGTGGGCTGAGAAGATTGAGCAGTTTTTACCCAAAGAACACTTAAAGATCGATATCAAATTTAAAGATCGCTATCAAAGAACAATTTCTTTTATTCCTCAAGGGGATAGATTTAATAATTTTTTAGAGGAGTTAAGCAGGATTGAAAATATTAGGGATTGATACTTCTGCTAAATTTTGCAATTTAGGTTTAATTGAAGATGAAGACATTCTTATAGAGTATACTATTAATGGTTTAAGGAAGAAACATTCTTCTATTTTAGTACCTGCTATAAAAAACTTATTAAAAACGATAGACTTAAAAATTGAAGAAATTAATGGTATCGCTGTTTCTATGGGTCCGGGTTCTTTTACCGGACTCCGCATTGGCTTATGTGTAGCAAAGGGGCTATGTTACGCTCGTTCATTGCCTTTATTGGGAATTCCTACCCTGGATGCCATGGCATTCCCCTTTAAAGAAATTCCCTATTTAATATGTCCCGTTTTGGAATCTAAGAAAGATGAAATATATGATGTGGTATTTCGGGGAGGGGTTAGCTTGCATAGGGTTATGGATTATAAATGTGAAGATATTCAAAGTCTGCTTGCCCGGCTCTCTCCCTTAAAAGAAAAGATAATCTTCTCAGGAGATGGAATAAAAAAATATCGAGATATTATTAAGAATAAAATAGGTAAAAATGCTTTGTTTATCGATTCACAATTAAATTTTCCGGTGGCTGCCAGTATTGCTTTTTTAGGTTTAAATAAGCTTAAAAAAGGGGAAGAAGATAATGTCTCTACGCTTTCTCCTTTTTATCTGAGGAAGTCTGAGGCTGAAATTATTTGGGAGAAAAAATATAAGTGATTGACCATGATTAATAAAAGTTTTACCGAAATAGTTATCAGACCTATGGAGATAGATGATTTAAAAAAAGTATTGGAGATTGAGAAACAATCTTTTCCCGTCCCCTGGACTCAAGACCTATTTTTTAGCGAATTAACCCGAAATAGATATGCTAGATATTTTGTGTTAGAGAAAGATAATGAAGTAGTAGGTTATCTTGGTCTTTGGCACAAAGGAAGCAATTTCCATATTACCAATATTGCTATTACCGAAAAATTCCGTAGAAAGGGTTATGGAGAAAAATTTTTGAAGTTTATTGAGAAAATAGCTGCTACCCATAGAATTGAGAAAATATCTTTAGAGGTAAGAAGATCAAATTATATTGCCCAAGACATGTATAGAAAATATGGCTATAAAGTGACGAGAGTTTCGAGAAATTATTATCAAGAAGAAAAAGAAGATGCCTTAGTTATGGAAAAGAAATTATAAAAGGAAAAAATATTATGTCAGATTTAATATTGGGAATCGAAACTTCTTGTGACGAAACAGCAGCTGCTATTGTAGAAGATGGGAAAAAGATTATTTCGAATGTAGTGGCTTCCCAGATTAGTATTCATCAAAAATATGGAGGAGTAGTCCCTGAAATAGCCTCACGTAAACATATAGAGTGCATCATTCCGGTAATTGATAAAGCCTTAGACGAATCAGGAAAAAAGATTACCGATTTATCTGCAATAGCAGTAACTTACGGCCCGGGTTTAATAGGTTCACTCTTGGTGGGATTATCTGTCGCTAAAGCCATAGCCTATGCTCAAAATATACCTTTTATCGGAATTAACCACCTTGAAGCTCACATTTATGCAAATTTATTAGAACATAATGAGATAAAACCACCTTTTGTTTGTTTAATCGTTTCTGGTGGGCATACATCTTTGGTATATATAAGACATTTTGGAGAATATGAATTATTAGGCCAGACCAAAGATGACGCAGCAGGAGAGGTTTTTGATAAAATAGCTAAGGTGTTGGACTTGGGTTACCCCGGCGGACCGATCACTGAAAGATTAGCCAAAGAAGGAGAACCTTCTTTTATTAAATTCCCTCGCCCGCTTTTAAACGATAAAAGTTACGATTTTAGTTTTAGCGGTCTTAAAACCGCAGTAATCTATTATATAAAAGAATTAAAAAAAGAGAATAAAAATATACCTATTAGCAATATATTAGCTTCTTTCCAACAAGCAGTAATCGATGTCTTGGTAGAAAAGACTATAAAAGCAGCTTTAAAATATAAAACTAAACAGATTATATTAGCTGGTGGAGTTGCAGCCAATAGCCTTCTAAGGAAAGAGATAAAGAAAAAAGCAAATTCACTGGATATAAAGGTTTTTTACCCTTCAACTTTTCTGTGTACGGACAATGCAGCTATGGTAGCTTCAGCTGGATATTATAAATTTAGGGAAAATAAAAAATCATCTTTAAATTTAGATGCGGTTTCAAGGTTGCCATTAGAGAGAATAAACTAGTAAATAGAAGTATATAATCAATAAATAACTATAAATCAGGTAAAATTGCGGTAAATAGCTAAATATAGCTGATAACGAGGTTTGCTTTTCCTGAGAAGTTTATATACTATATATAAGGTAATTTTAGCACTCTTACTATGAGAGTGCTAATTAATTTTAAAAATATAAATATTATTAAAGGAGGTTACTGAGTATGAACATTAAGGGATTAAAACCATTAGGAGATCGGGTATTAATAAAGCCTATGGTTGAAGAAGAGAAGAGCAAGGGGGGGATTGTTCTTCCGGATACCATTTCTAAAGAAAAACCCCAAGTTGGCGAAGTATTATCAGTAGGACCTGGCGGCACTAATAAAGAAGGAAAATTAGTTCCCATGACCGTTAAAAAGGGGGATAATGTAGTATACGCAAAATATTCAGGAACAGATATCAAAGATGATGATGATGAAGACTATCTCCTTTTAAGCGAAAAAGATATTTTAGCTATTATTGAAAAATAAAATATAATATTTTTATTTTAAAATATTAAAAAATGTTATTGAATTTTTAAGTGAAAAATGTGATAAATTAGATATAAATGGAGGATAAATAAATGGCAAAACAATTTTTGTTTGATGAAGATGCGAGAAGAGCTTTAGAAAAAGGAGCAAATACTTTAGCTGATGCGGTTAGAATTACTTTAGGTCCTAAAGGAAGAAATGTAGTTTTAGATAAAAAATATGGTTCCCCTACTATTACTAATGACGGGGTTACTATTGCCCGAGAGATTGACGTTGAAGACCCTTTTGAAAATATGGGGGCTCAGTTTGTTAAAGAAGTAGCAACCAAAACCAATGATATTGCTGGAGATGGGACAACTACTGCCACTGTATTGGCTCAGGCGATTATTCATGAAGGCCTACGAAATGTAGCAGCAGGGGCAAATCCTATTATGGTAAAGAGGGGAATAGATAAAGCTGTAGAAAAAGCAGTTAGCGAAATTAAAAAGTTGAGCAAAGAAGTAAGTGATAAAGAATCTGTGTCTAATGTAGCTTCAATTTCAGCGGCAGATAGAGAAATAGGAGATATCATTGCTGATGCTATGGAAAAAGTAGGAAAAGATGGAGTAATAACTGTAGAAGAATCCAAAACGTTAGGAACTACTTTAGAGGTAGTAGAAGGAATGCAGTTTGATAAAGGATATATTTCTCCCTATATGATAACAGACGCAGAAAGGATGGAAGCCATTTTAGACGATCCCTATATCCTGATAACTGATTCTAAGGTAAGCAATATGAAAGGATTATTACCTATTTTAGAAAAAGTTGCTCAGTCAGGTAAGCCTTTATTAATTATTGCTGAGGATGTCGAAGGAGAAGCTTTAGCTACTTTAGTAGTAAATAAAATAAGAGGAACCTTAAATTGTGTTTCTGTGAAGGCGCCCGGCTTCGGGGACAGAAGAAAAGAGATGTTAGCTGATATTGCCACGGTTACCGGCGGACAGCTAATTTCTGAAGAATTAGGACTTAAATTAGAAAATACAGAAATAAAAATGTTAGGGTCTGCTCATCAGGTGAAAATAAATAAAGAAGAGACTATTATAGTCGGAGGAACAGGGGATACAAAAGTAATAAAGAAAAGAGAAGCTCAAATTCGAATCCAGATAGATGATACTACCTCTGATTATGACCGAGAGAAATTACAGGAAAGATTAGCCAAATTAGTTGGCGGAGTAGCGGTTATTAAAGTAGGTGCTGCTACTGAAACTGAGCTTAAGGAGAAGAAGCATCGAGTAGAAGATGCCTTGTCTGCAACTAAAGCAGCAGTAGAAGAAGGCATTGTTGCCGGTGGCGGGACTGTTCTGATTAACATTATTTCTGCGTTGGAAGATATGAAATTAGAAGGTGATCAGAAGATAGGAGCAGATATTATCATAAAATCTTTAGAAGCCCCAACAAAACAGATTGCTCAGAATGCTGGTTATGAAGGTTCAGTGATAGTGGAGAAATTAAAGGGTAAAGAAAATGGAATCGGCTTTGACGTAACTGTTGGAGATTTTGTGGATATGATAAAAGCAGGAATTGTTGACCCAGCTAAGGTTACCAGATCTGCTTTACAAAATGCAGCCAGCATAGGTGGAATGATTCTTACTACCGAATGTTTAATTACCGATAAACCCGAAGAAAAGAAAGATATGCCGGCCATGCCCCCAGGAGGCGGAATGGGCGGAATGTACTAAGCAAGCAAAACAAATTAATATATATAAAAAGCCTCTATGCCAGAAGAGATAAAAGGCATAGAGGCTTTTTCTTTAGTATGATTAAATAAATTAAAAGGTTGTGTATCTACTTACTCCTCCTGTAAGTTTTTATCCTAAAAGTTCTGGATTGGAGAAGTATTCTTTTACTTCTTTAGCCAACACACCACTTAAGAAGAGTAAGCCAATCAAGTTAGGAATAGCCATAGCTCCATTAAGGGCATCGGTAAGCAGCCAAACAAAAGGAACCTTGAGTACCGCACCCAAGAAAGCAAATATAACAAAAAGCCAGGCATAAGGTTTAATTACAGCAGGACCCATCATATAACGGGCACATGTTTGGCCATAATAACACCAGGTAATAACGGTGGAGTAACCAAACAGTAAAGAACCAATTGCCACAATAGGTCCGCCTACTCCTTTTAAAACAGAAGTGAAGGCATAAGCAGTAAGGGCGGTACTGGTAAGACCACCTGATAATTCTACAGATTTGGTCAAAACAATAACAAGACCGGTCATAGAACATATAATGAGAGTATCAATCATGGTCTCAACCATACCAATACTACCTTGACGTGCCGGGTATTTAGTTTGGGCAACACCGTGAGCGATACTTCCACTACCTAAGCCAGCTTCGTTGGAGAAGATTCCTCTGGCTACACCGTATCTCATGGCTTGAGCTACGGTAGCACCCGCAACACCGCCAATGGCAGCCCTTCCAGTAAAGGCAGATCTAAATATTTCTCCAAACGCCCAGGGGACTAAATTTATTTTGGTAAAGATAATTATTAATGCCCCTATAATATAGAAGAAACACATAATAGGCACTAATAATTCGCATACTTGTCCAATTCGTTTAACTCCTCCCACAACTACTATCCAGACTAAAAGAGTTATGACAATAGCGGTTACTACTACCGGTATTTTAAAAACACTATTACCCACTAGAGCCATAGAGTTAGTTTGGACCATATCTCCGATACCAAAGGCGGCAATTGCTCCAAATAAGGCAAAGAGCCAGCCCAACCATTTTTGCCCCAGTCCTTTTTCGATAAAATACATCGAACCAGCTGCGTAAGCACCATCTTTATCCTTTATCCGGTATTTTACACCCAGGGTAGCTTCACCCATTCTGGTAGCCATTCCGAAAAAGGCAGTAATCCACATCCATAACAAGGCACCTGGGCCGCCAGCAGCTACAGCAGTAGCCACCCCGGCAATATTTCCATTGCCTACTGTAGCAGCCAGAGTGGAAGCAAGAGCCTGGAAAGGAGTAATTTCTCCTTCCCCTCTTTCAGCGGTATCTTTCTTAAACATACCTTTAAAGGTTATTTTCCAGGCATAACGAAGATGAAACAATTGAGGGAAACCTACCCTAATGGATAAAAATATTCCAGTACCTATTAACATCACTATCATAGGTGGTCCCCAGACAAAATCATCAATAATTGTTAACAAATCCATTATAGCAGTCATAAATAAAAAACCTCCATTTCATTTATATTGGTTCTAATAGCTTTTTAATTTACGAATAGAAAGATACTTAACAAAATATTTACATAACCTCACCTCCTTGGAAGATTAAAAATAAATTCTGGTTCTTTTTCTCTGAATTCACCTCCTCCTATCTTAAAAATATTTTTGTAGATATCATTATTTATTATTTTACCTAATAATGTAGTATTCTACACAAAAATTCAAAATCCTTCTTTTTTAAGAAAATAAATTTTATTTATCTGTTTTTTTTATCTTTTATTAAATGGTGGGAAAAAAGGTGTTTCTACAATTTCTGCTTCAACCTCTTTATTTCTGATGGCTATATCTACTTTACCACCTTTTTTTGTATAGGGAAGATCCAAGATAGCCCATGCATACACCTTTTTCAAAGAAGGACAATAATTTCCAGAAGTAACATATCCGATCTTTTTACCGTCTTTTTTTACCTCCATTTTGCTTCTGGGAATCCCGCCTTGGGGGACATAAAGTCCTACTAATTTTCTGCTAACTCCTTTTTCCTTTATTTTAAGTAAAGCATCTTTTCCTATAAAGTTTTCTTTATCAAGCTTTACTGTCCAATCCTGGCCGCTTTCTAAGGGGTTTACAGTTTCATCAATATCATTACCATATAGCCAGTAACATACTTCGAATCTGGTAGTATCTCTTGCTCCCAATCCACATGGTTTTATTCCGAATTTTTTGCCTTCTTTGAGAATGCTTTGCCAAATATCTATAATATCTTCAGACTTAAAGGAATAAATCTCAAGTCCGTCTTCTCCGGTGTAGCCAGTCCGGGAAATAAGAATTTTTTTACCGAATAATTCTCCCGTTATAAACTTAAAACGTTTTAACTCATTAAGAGAAATATCTCCTTTTACTAATGGTTCTAAAAGTTTTATTGCCTCAGGACCTTGAACTGACACTTCTCCATAATCCCTGCTTTTATTGGTAATATTAACTTTAAAATCACCTTTGTTCTTTATAATCCAATCATAATCTTTGACCGAATGATTAGGTGAAGCGTTTACTACCAAAAGTACAAAATCATCCCGTATCTTATAGACAAAAAGATCATCAACCTGGCCGCCATGAGGATAACATAAAGGTGAATACTTTATATCCCCATCTTTCATTTTTATTAGCGAATTGGTTACCAGATAATCAGCAAAGAGAAGGGCATCTTTTCCTTTTATTTCAATTTCTCCCATATGAGATACATCAAAAATACCCACTCTTTCTCTTACCGCATAATGTTCCTCAAGAATACTGCTATACTGAACTGGCATATCAAAGCCATCAAATGGTATCATCCGCGCTTTTAATTTTAAGTGTTCCTCATGGAGAGGAGTTAATAATAATTCTTCCATTTTTAGACCTCCCTATTAAAATTCAATATTTTCATTTGTGTAATTTAGTTCATCTTTGAGTTTCAATTCATCATCATAAGTCAAAATTACTCTCTTTACAGCCAAGGCATCATTAGTCCTTCTAATGGGAGTAATATGAGGAGCAGTGGTCAATAATTCAGGATTTGTCTTAGCTTCATCAGAAATTTTTATCATAATATCAATAAATTTGTCGAGTGTTTCCTTACTTTCTGATTCAGTTGGTTCCACCATGATAGTTTCTTCAGCATAAGGCTCAAAATGTGGGAAATAGATAGTGGGTGGATGCATTCCGTAGTCCATTATTCTTTTGGCAATATCTAAGGTTTTTACTCCATATTTTTTATATTCTTTTCCGGTGACGGTACATTCATGCCCACAATAACGGTCATAAGCTGGTTTATAATACTTTTTCAATTTGGTTAAGAGGTAATTGGCATTAATTATACTTGTTTTTGAAGCATTATAAAGACCATCCGGGCCCATACTAAGAATCCAGGCATAAGTTTTAACCAATACTGAGAAATTAGCCCAGAATGCCCTTACCATACCGATGCTCTTTTCTCCTGCATCTGATAGATAATATTTATTTTGGTGAGAATTAAAAGCGACATTGGGAGTAGGGAGGTAAGGAATAAGGTCTTTCTTTACTCCAATTACTCCAGCACCGGGTCCACCCCCTCCATGGGGAGTAGAAAAAGTTTTATGCAGATTAAGATGGACTATATCGAAACCGGCATCTCCGGGTCTGATGATTCCCAAGGAAGCATTAAGATTAGCTCCATCATAATAGAGAAGACCGCCTTTATGGTGGACAATCTTTTCAATTTCTTCTATTCCTTCATCAAATAATCCTACGGTATTAGGATTAGTCAACATTAATCCTACAGTATCTTCATCCATTAATTCGGCCAATTCTTTTAGGTTAACTGTTCCTTTTTCATTTGATTTTACTTCTACTACCTGAAAACCTCCCATGGCAGCTGAAGCAGGATTTGTACCATGAGCGGAATCGGGAATGAGCATCTTGTGCCGAATGTCCCCCCGATCTACAAAATATTTTCTCATAATAAGAATGCCGGTTAGTTCCCCGTGTGCTCCTGCAGCCGGAGCCATAGTGTATTCATCCATGCCGGTTATTTCGCAGAGCAGCTTATTTAAATCATAGGCAATCTCCAAACAACCTTGCACGGTATTTTCGGGGGCGAAAGGGTGGGCATAGATAAAATTACTTAGTGAGGCCAACTTTTCATTAATTTTGGGGTTATATTTCATGGTACACGAGCCTAAGGGGTAGAATCCGTCATCAAGTCCGTAATTTAATTTAGAAAGTTTAGTGAAGTGCCTTACAACATCCACTTCCGATACTTCACTAAGTATTTTTTTATCTTTACTAATAGCATATTCAGGTAAACATTCTTCAATTTTAATATCGTCAAATAAATCTTGAGGCAGTGAATAACCTTCTCTACCTTTTACACTTTTTTCAAATATTAATTTCATATTTTCTCCTCCTTATTCCGAAAGAATCTTAGCGGTATTATTTAAATGATCCCTGCTTAATGTTTCAGTTACTGCAAAGAGTAAAACATTTTTTAGATTACCCGCCTGATAAAATTCACAGATCTTAAGAGGAGGAATAAAATTATTTTCTAATAATTTTTTGTTTACAGTAGATATATCTTCTTTACTCTTCAGTAAAAATTCATGGTAGAAGGGATAATTAAAAACTTTTTCAAATTTACCTGATTTTAATAGTAAATTTTCTAAATAATGAGCAGATTTAGCATTAAGAAGAGAAATTTGATAAAGACCCTCAGTGCCCATTAAAGAAAGGAAAATATTAGCAGCCAGAACATTTAGATTGTGGTTGGTACAGATATTAGAAGTTGCTTTTTCTCTCCTTATATCTTGTTCCCGAGCCCGCAAAGTCATTACAAAAACCCGTTTCCCATCAATATCTACTGTTTCTCCTACGATTCTTCCGGGAAGCTGCCTAATATACTGTTTTCTGGTTCCTAAATAAGCATTATAAGGGCCGCCATAATTCAAATCCATTCCAAATGATTGGGCATTACCAGCCACGATATCAGCCCCTGTATCTCCGGGAGCTTTTAAAATTCCCAAAGACATACTTTCCACAATTACATTAATTAACAGTATGTTTTTAGAATGCACTATTTCGGAAATTTTTGCCATATTTTCTATGCCGCCAAAGAAATTAGGGCTTTGAATAATTATCGATGCTGCATCTTCCTCAATTAAGATTTTTAATTTTTCCATATCAACTAAACCGTTTTTATAAGGCAAATCAATAATTTCTGTTTCATGGGGAGCTAAATAGGTTTTGACTGTTTCTCGATAATGAGGATGAAGTAAATTCGATACAATAATTTTATTTTTATGAGTTAATCTTAGGGACATCAAAGCCGCTTCAGCAGTTGCTGAGGCACCATCATAAATAGAGGGGATTATTACCTCCATCTTGGTAAGCCGGGAAATATAGCTCTGGTATTCAAATATTGATTGCAAGGTGCCTTGGCTCAATTCAGGTTGATAAGGAGTGTAGCAGGTCCAGAACTCTTCTCTCTGTAAAAGAAATTTTACTGCTTCCGGGATAAAGTGTCGGTAGGAACCAGCGCCTATCAAAGGTTTCATAGAATTGAAATCAGCATTCTTCTTAGCGATATGAAAAATTTTATCTTCTAATTCGCTTTCTGATATTGCTTCTGGAATATTTAATTTATCTTTTAATTGGAGGTTTTGAGGAATGCTTTCAATCAAGTCTTCAAAGGTAGAAACCCCAATCTCTTTCAGCATCTCCTTTTTCTGTTCCTCAGTATTTGGGATATATCTCATATTTATTACACCTCTATTCTTTTCTGTATTCAGAATATTCTTGCGCACTCATCAGGTTTTTTAATTCATCCTTATTTTCTATCTTTATTTTGGCCATCCAACCTCCAATATAAGGTTCTTTATTGATAATGGAAGCATCTTCAATGACTTTTATGTTTACCTCGGTTACCTCACCGGTTACCGGAGTTTTTATATCAGATACGGCTTTTACTGATTCAATAGTAGTAAGGGTTTCATCTTGTTTCAATTTTTTCCCTTTTTCAATTTTTTCCAGGTAAACAATATCTCCTAACTGATCCTGAGCATAATCAGTAATTCCTATTGTTCCAATGCTATCTTCTACCTTTAACCATTCGTCACTTTTGGTATAATATAAATTTTCTATAACTTTATTACTCATTTGACATCTTTCCTCCATTAATTTTATTGTTTAATGATTTTATTTTATAATTAAAAATTTTAAAATAAATTTATTTATTAATTCCAAACATCATCTCCTTGAGATAGTTTTTAGTCGATAGCCGTTTACACCATTAGTATTAGGTGAAGGGGTCTAATTTATCCTATCCCGTTTTGCCTTCTGGTATCTGTGGGCGTATTACAATACGCCCCTACTAACGACTATTCACTATTCACTAACGACTAATTTAAAATAATCCCACCGTATTCCCATTTTCATCAATATCTACTTTGGTTGATGCCGGCACAGAAGGTAATCCGGGCATAGTCATCATGGTTCCTAAAAGGGGATAGAGGAATCCTGCTCCGACTGAAGCCCTCACATCTCGAATAGGTATACGGAAATTACGAGGTCTACCTTTAACTGATGGCTCATGAGATAAAGAAAGGTGGGTTTTGGCCATACACATAGGCAGTTTATCAAAGCCTACTTCGGTAAATAATTTAATCTTCTTTTCGGCTAAAGGAGTATAATCAACTCCCTCTGCCCCGTAGATCTTGGTGGCTATAGTCTCGATCTTTTCTTTAATAGGTATATCTAAGGGATAAAGAAAGTGAAAATGATTGGATTTTTTAACAGCTTCTACCACTGCTTGGGCTAATTCGATTCCACCTGCTCCCCCTTTGGCCCAGACTTCATGGGTAACTGCAGAAGTTGCTCCGGCAGCCAAGGCCTTTTTCTTAATCAATTCAATCTCGGCTGGGGTATCAGTGGGAAAGCGGTTGATAACTACTATGGGCGGAACACCGTGTAAGAGGACGTTTTCCAGGTGTTTCTCTAAATTTTCACATCCTTGGGCAACTGCCTCTAAATTTTCCCGGCCTAGTGTTTCCTGGTCCAATGGTTTTCCGGCAACTACTTTAATAGCCCCTCCGTGCATCTTTAGGGCGCGGATAGAACAGACAACTACTGCCGCATCCACTTTCAGGCCGCTGGTCCGACATTTGATATTACACATCTTCTCAAAACCCATATCAGCACCAAAACCGGATTCGGTGACCACATAGTCAGCTAATTTACAGGCGATTAGATCAGCCAAAACTGAGTTATTGCCATGGGCGATATTGGCAAAGGGGCCGCAGTGCATCAGACAGGGTCCGTGTTCTAAAGTTTGAATGAGATTAGGTTTTAAGGCATCTTTTAGGAGGACAGTCATAGCCCCTGCTGCTTTCAGGTCTTCGGCAGTTACCGGCTTACTATCTGTAGTATAGGCTGCCGTCATTCGACCCAATCTCTCTCTAAGATCGAAGATATCGGTAGCCAGAGAGAGAATAGCCATCACTTCTGAGGCCACAGTGATATCATAACCGGTCTCTCGGGGAATTCCATTTTCTTTTCCTCCTAAACCAACAATGATTTGACGCAGGGCTCGGTCAGAGATATCCACCACCCGGTTGATATTGATATTGTGGATATCTATCCCTAATTTATTACCTTTCTGGAGATGATTATCCAACATAGCACAGAGTAGGTTATTGGCTGCACCTACCGCATGGATATCTCCGGTAAAGTGCAGATTCAAGTCTTCCATGGGAACGACTTGCGCATATCCTCCTCCTGCTGCTCCACCCTTTATTCCGAAGACCGGTCCCATCGAGGGTTCGCGCAGGGTATTGATTACTTTTTTACCTATCTTGGCCAGACCCTGGCCTAAGCCGATAGAGGTTACTGTCTTACCTTCTCCTAAAGGGGTAGGGGTGATGGCAGTTACTACGATGTATTTGGCTTGAGGACGGTCTTGTAGTCTCTTTAAGATATCCGGAGTGACCTTGGCTTTGTATTTACCATAAAGGTCTAATTCATCTTCTTTTATTCCGATAGATTCAGCGATTTCAGTAATGGGTTTTAGTTTAGCTTCTTGTGCAATCTGTAGATCTGATTTCATTTTGATACCTCCTTAGTTTTTTATTTTAATATTTTGTTTTAAAACAAAATAAGACAGAACGGAAATATTCATAGATTATTTCTGCTCTGTCTTATTACCTGAGAGATTTTTTTTGTTAGTAATAGATAACAAAAAATTACCCCTTCGGTGTTTATTAAAAAACTTTCCAGAGTTCTGTCCAGTAAGGGTCCTTTTGCCTGAGAGTTTAAATGCATCATACATCGTGCCCCTTCGGCTCCTTTTCTATAAAAGAAAAGACTTCTCCCCCTACTTTCATACAGATTACCGTATTTAATTAGGAGAAATATTTTTCTTGCTGCTAATTTTTTAATTTACTATCATACATTCTAAATATAACTAAATATATATACTACATCAATTTATAAAAATCCTTCTTTTTTTTAAAAATAATTTATAAATACTAAATAAACATGGTGACAAATTAAAGATGTGTTATAATTATTACTATGAATAAATTATTAATAGTAAATTGTTGAATATTTACAATATAATATCATAGAAATCGAAAAGTGTAAACTGGAGGGATTTGTTTGAAAAAAGAAAAAAGGAAAGAATGGATTGCAATTTTAGATTTTGGTTCACAATATACCCAATTAATCGCCAGAAGGATAAGAGAAGCTAAGGTTTATTCGGAAATACTTCCTTATTCAGTTAATTTGGAAAGAATACGAAAGGAGCCGCCTAAAGGTTTTATCCTCTCTGGGGGACCAGCAAGCGTATATGAAGCTCAAGCACCAGCGTGTGATAAAAAGATATTTGAATTAGGCATTCCCATATTAGG
>MEYH01000048.1:13786-58078 GCA_001773955.1 Candidatus Sediminicultor quintus
GGATATCCTAAAGAAACCGCTTGTTGGATGAGTCATCAAGATTTAATAGAAGATCTTCCTCTAAATTTTATTGCCATCGCTAGCAGCGAAAATACCAAAGTTGCAGCCATGGTAAATAGAGAGAAGAAAATTTATGGAATCCAATTTCATCCTGAAGTGACCCATACACCTTTAGGAAAAAAGGTATTTGAGAATTTTCTTTATAAAATATGCCAGTGTAAGCCTGGTTGGAATCTGAAATCATTCATCGAACAATCTGTAAAGGAGATTAAAGAAAAAGTAGGCAAAGATATAGTAGTAGCAGGCGTAAGTGGAGGGATAGATTCATTGGTGGCAGCAGTATTAACCCACAAGGCTATTGGCCATCAACTTTATTGTATTTTCATTAATAATGGTTTATTAAGAAAAGGAGAGGCAGAAGAAGTACAAAAAAGATTTAAAGAGAATTTTAAAATAGATTTAATCTATGTTGATGCCTCTGAGAGATTTTTAAAGAGATTGAAAGGCGTAAGTGACCCCGAGAAAAAGAGAATGGTCGTTGGGGAAGAATTTATCCGAATATTTGAGGAAAAGGCAAAAGACATCGGTAAGGTAGAATATTTATTACAAGGGACTCTCTATCCCGATGTCATAGAGAGTATTTCTTTAGAAGGTCCTTCTTCAAAGATTAAATCTCATCATAATGTAGGTGGATTGCCTGAGGAAATGAAACTTAAAGTCCTGGAGCCTTTAAAATATCTGTTTAAGGATGAAGTGAGGAAAATAGCGAAAAAGCTAAAGTTACCTGAAGAGGTAATCTGGAGACAACCTTTCCCTGGGCCGGGATTATCTATAAGAGTAATTGGTGTCGTCGATAAAGAAAAATTAGATATTTTAAGAGAAGCAGATGAGATAATTATGCAGGAAATAAAAAAGAATAACTTATATAAAAAGGTCTGGCAATCTTTTGGTATTTTACTTCCGATAAAGACGGTAGGAGTGATGGGAGATATTCGAACCTATGATTTTGTTCTTGTCTTGAGAATTGTAAATAGCAGTGACGGGATGACTGCTGACTGGGCGAAAATTTCAGATAAGATATTAGGAGAGATATCTAATAGAATTATCAACGAGGTTAAAGGCATTAACCGCGTGGTTTATGATATAAGTTCAAAACCGCCAGCGACGATCGAATGGGAATGAAAATAGTCGCTAGTAAAGAAGAAAATAGAATACAGGAACAAAGTTAGTATATAGTAAATAAAGTAAAAGAGAAAAAAGAAGGGGCGTATTGCATACACCCTGATAGTATATAGCGGGTAGCGAAATAGTGTAAAGTGTAGAACTAAAAACGCAAAACCAAAACTTAAAAGTTAAAATTGAAGAAAAAGTTTTGAATTTTGAATTATGGTTTTTCGTTTTTCGTTTTAAATTTTTAGCTAACCAGAAATCACTTAAAGCCAACCATATAACTGGTTAACTGAATATCTGAATAATTATAGATAATTAAAGACGACTTAAAAATATGAAAGGATGGATGTTTTGAATAAAATGTCAACATTAGTAGTAGTTGGGTCTCAATGGGGAGACGAAGGAAAAGGTAAAATAACTGATTTGCTTTCCGAGGAAGCAGACATTATTGTTAGATATCAAGGGGGTTGTAATGCGGGTCATACGGTAGTAAAGGGAGATAAACAATTTATCTTTCACCTTATACCTTCTGGTATCTTGCATAAAGGGGTAAAATGTCTTATCGGTAATGGAGTGGTGATAGATCCGGAAGCTTTATTGCAGGAAATAGAAAATTTAAAGAAAAAAAACATAGAAATCGATGACAATTTATTCATAGATTTTAAAGCCCATGTTGTCTTGCCTTATCATAAAACCTTGGATGAGATAAAAGAAGTGAAAAGAGGGAAAGATAAAATAGGTACAACCAAAAGAGGTATTGGCCCAGCCTATGTAGATAAAATTGCTCGCACCGGGATAAGAATGATTGATTTGATCGATGAAAAGTTTTTAGCAAAAAAATTAGAGAATAATCTAAACGAAAAGGATACTATTTTTGAAAAATTGTATGGACTTAAAATACCTAATCAGGAAAAGAAGGACATTTTGAAAAAATATAGGGAATATGGTCAATTGTTAAAAAGATATGTGACAGATGTTTCCCTATACCTAAATAAGGCAATTAATGAAGATAAAAAAATATTATTTGAAGGTGCTCAAGGGACTCTCTTAGATGTTGACCATGGGACTTTCCCTTATGTAACCTCTTCTAATCCAATAGCCGGCGGGGCTTGCATTGGGACAGGCGTAGGTCCTACCAAGATAGACAAAGTTATGGGAATAACCAAAGCCTATACTACCCGAGTAGGAAGAGGTCCTTTCCCTACGGAAATGCAAGGGGAATTGGAAGAATATACTCGTCAAAAAGGGGGAGAATTTGGAGCCACTACTGGAAGGCCTCGAAGGTGTGGTTGGTTCGATGCGGTATTGGTAAAATACGCAGTCAGAATTAATGGGATGGATAACATGGCTCTAACCAAGGTAGATGTCTTAAGCGATTTTGACAAGGTCAAAATATGCATTTCTTATAAGTACAATAAAGAAATAATAGAAGAGTTTCCAGTTAATTTAGAGATCTTACAGAATTGTATCCCGGTATATGAAGAGATAGAAGGATGGAAAGGAGATATTTCTCAGATAACTCAATACGGAGACCTTCCCCAGCAATTAAAGGATTATATCAATCGAATAGAAGAATTGGTAAAAACCAAAGTAGTTATAGTATCTGTAGGTCCCAAAAGAAGTCAAACTATTATCAGAGAAAAAATATTTAAATAAAAAATAAAAATTAACTAATTGTTTGTTTGGTTAGTTAGTTAACTGGTTGAGAAAAAGAAGTCAGAATTCAGAAGCCAGAATTCAGAAGCCAGAATTCAGAAGCCAGAAGCCAGAATTCAGAAGTTAGAAGCCAGAATAAAAAAACAGAAATGTCATTGCGAGTGACCGCAGGGAGCGTGGCAATCCCGTACCTTTTGAGATTGCTTCGTCGTTTTCGTAATAAGAAATACGCAATACGAAAAAAGGTTTTGAGTTTTGAATTATGGTTTTACATTTTTAGCCTTAACTTTTTAATTTAATTAGGAATTAGGGTAAGCATCCTATTAATCCAAAACTATACGCTAAACGCTGTACGCTCTACGCTAATTATATACTAACGACTATTCACTATTTCACTAACGACTAAATAAGAGGTGATAATAATGATTGATAGATATTCCCTCCCGGTTATGAAAAATATCTGGGATGAGAAGAATAAATATAAAACTTGGTTAAAAATAGAGCTTTTAGTTTGTGAAGCTTTATTTGAATTAGGAAAGATAGACCAAGAAGCTATTGAAAACATCAGAAAAAATGCCAGATATTCTGTATATCGTATTCAAGAAATAGAAAAAGTAACTCGGCACGATGTATTAGCTTTTACTACTGCTGTGGGGGAAAATTTAGGAGAGTATTCCCGTTATTTCCATCAAGGATTAACCTCTTCTGATATATTAGATACTTCTTTGGCTTTGATGTTAAAGCATTCTGCTGAAATAATCATAGAAGGCATTAATGATTTGATAAATGCGTTAAAAGAAAAAGCTTTGGAGCACAAATATACTCTAATGGCAGGAAGGACACATGGTGTTCATGCCGAACCGATTACTTTTGGTTTTAAAGTGGCTTTATGGTTCTCCGAAATGGAGAGAAATTTGGAAAGGATGAAGAGGGCGCAGGAAGAAATAAGTTATGGTAAGATATCGGGGGCAGTAGGCACTTTTGCCCATATTGGTCTCCATGTTGAGGAATATGTTTGTGCAAAATTAAGTCTGAAACCAGCAAAGATTTCTAATCAAATTATTCAAAGAGATCGACATGCCTATTATTTAGTTACCTTAGCAGTAATTGCCAGTTCTTTAGAAAAGTTTGCCACTGAAATAAGGGGGTTGCAGAGAACTGAAATTTACGAAGCAGAAGAAAATTTTACCCCTGGTCAGAAGGGTTCTTCAGCCATGCCACACAAGAGAAATCCCATAATTTGTGAGAGAATTTGCGGACTTTCCCGAGTAGTTAGAGCTAATGCTATGACTGCCCTGGAAAATGTAAACCTGTGGCATGAGAGAGACATTTCTCATTCTTCTGCAGAGCGGATTATTATTCCCGATAGCAATATTTTAGTTGATTATATGTTACAAAAATTTACTAATCTTATCTCTAATTTAAATGTATATCCCGAGCGAATGAAAGAAAATTTGGAAAAAACTAAAGGTCTAATCTTTTCTCAAAAGATAATGTTGGACCTTACCGAAAAAGGTCTTTCCCGAGAGGAAGCATATAGAATAGTTCAGGGAATTTCTATGCGGGTCTGGCAGGGTCAAGCCGAGTTCAAAGAACTTTTATTGGGGGACCCGGAAGTAGGTAAATATTTAACAAAATCAGAGATAGAAGAATGTTTTGATTATCAGACTTATCTGAAAAATATAGATTCGATATTTATCAGAGTATTCGACGAATAGAATTATCTGGACAATAAATATTTAGAGATAAAATAGAGAAAAAACAATAAAAAATAACATGTACAACAGAATTATGCCCACTCGCATTTTTTTATAAAAAAAAATTAAAAAATTTATTAAAATGTATTGATTAATTGCAGAGATTTTGATATATTATCTTTTGTATTTTAATGATTTTTAAATATTGCGAAATATCAAGAAAGTAGATGATATATGCAGTAAATTTTTTAAAGAAGGGGGGGCGATATTCCGTCATATATCGCGAAGTTGAGGAATGAACTACTTGGGGAATCATTTATTGGTAGAACTTTATAATTGCAATACCAGCTCAATTAATAATGTTGAAAAAATAGAACAACTACTGTTAGAAGCAGTAAAGATTTCAGGAGCAACTGCTCTAAATTCGACCTTCCATAAATTCTCTCCTCATGGAGTAAGTGGGGTGGTGGTAATTTCCGAATCCCATTTTTCCATTCACACCTGGCCTGAATATGGCTATTGTGCTTTAGATATTTTTACCTGCGGAACTGAAATAAAAAGCGAAAAAGCATTGGATTTTCTTAAAAAAGAATTAGGAGCGGGTTCAATTTCGGTTACAGAAGTAAAAAGAGGTATTTTGGATTTTCCAGTAAAACTTTTACACAAACCGGAGGTGTGTAAAAAATGAAAAATTTTAAGAAAGAATATTATGCTAATAAAGCCTGGGGTTTGTTAACTAGTGTAGATCTTTATAATTGTGACCCTCAAATCATAAGAGATGCAGAAGCAATAAAAAGATATGTCAAAGAACTTTGTGAATTAATTGAAATGAAACAATTTGGGGATACTCAAGTTGTTCATTTTGGCGAAGACGAGAGAGTTGCTGGGTTTTCTATGGTGCAGTTGATTGAAACTTCTTTAATTTCAGGACATTTTGCCAATAGTACTAACAATGCTTATATAGATATATTTAGTTGTAAATATTATGAGCCATCAGTGGCAGCAGAGTTTACCAAGAAATTTTTTGAAGCAAAGGAAGTTAAAATGCATTATATTTTAAGGGGCTAAAATATTTGAATCATAAAGACATTTGGATAGAAGAAAAATATGAAATAGAAAAAGGCAGAACTTTAAAGATAAAGATTACGAAATCTCTCGAAAAGATAAAATCAGAATTTCAAGAGATTGAAGTAGTAGAAAGTGTGTCCTTTGGAAAAATTATGCTTATTGATGGAGTAATTATGCTTACTGAGGCAGATGAATTCTGTTACCATGAAATGATTGCCCATGTCCCTTTATGTGTGCATAAAAAAGCTCAAAAAGTTCTGGTAATTGGTGGAGGAGATGGAGGAACAGTAAGGGAAATATTAAAACACGATAATGTTAAAGAAGTAGATGTCTGTGAGATTGATAGAAAAGTAATAGAGATATCTAAAAGACATTTTCCTTATTTGGCTAATAGTTTCGACGACCCTAAAGTAAAAATATATTATGAGGATGGAAATGAATTCGTAAAAACTCATAAGAATGAATATGATATAATTATCGTCGATTCTTCTGATCCCATAGGATTTGCTGAAGTTTTATTTAGAAGAGAATTTTTTGAAGCAATGTTTCAGACCTTAAAAGATGATGGAATTGTAGTTACCCAGGCAGAATCGTTTTTCTATCATTCAGAAATAATTAAATCACTATTCTTTTTTGTAAGAGATATTTATCCTATTTCGGAATATTATTACACCTTGGTGCCCACTTATCCCAGTGGGGTGATTGGATTTACTTTCTGTTCCAAGAAATATCACCCCATAAATAACTTCAACGAAACAGAGGCTCTAAAATTGAACGATTTGAAATATTATGATAAAGGCATCCATAAATCAGCCTTTAACCTTCCTTTCTTTGCCCAAGGTTATAAGTATTAAAACCCGTAAATTAATTTTTCATGTAAAGAATATTGCTTGTATTTTACAGAAAAAAAGGGAGTATTAAATGAAAGAGCAACCGGTTGGTTTTTTAGATTCGGGCTTAGGTGGTTTATCGGTAGTAAAAGAAGTAAAAAAATTGCTTCCCCGGGAAAATATTGAATATTTTGCTGATAATCAGCGTCAACCTTATGGCGAGAAAAACCAATCAGAACTAACTAAATTTACTTTCCAGATAATTAGCTTCCTTTTAAAGAAAAAAATAAAAATTTGTGTTATAGCATGCAATACAGCTACCGCTGCCAGCCTCAAAAAAGTAAGAGAATATTTTTCCATTCCCATCATTGGAGTTATCCAGCCAGCAGTTCAAGATGCCATAAAGAAGACTTTAAACAAAAAGATTGGAATTATTGCCACCGAATTTACCACCAAAAATGGAGCTTATCTTAGAGAGATTAAAAAAGTTGCTCCTGAAATAAAAGTTTTTTCTAATTTCTGCCCTAAATTTGTCTCTATAGTTGAGGCCGGTAAATTTACTGCACCTGAAACCTACGAAGTTGCCCGAGAATATTTAAAACCTTTAAAAGATGCGCAAATTGACACTTTGATATTAGGCTGTACACACTATTCCTTTTTAAAAAGGGTCATATCAGATATTATGGGTTCAGGAGTAATATTAATTGATCCATCTATCAGCACCTCATTAACTTTAAAAGAAGTTCTAATTCAAAAGGGAATCTCAAAAGAAGAAGGGGAAAGTAAAGAAAATTACTACACCACCGGTTTAACAGATAAAGTAAGAAAAACCGCTAAAATCATTCTTAATAGTGATAATATTGCAATCCAAAGAGTAAAGTTAGAAGAATTAGGATAAAATATTTAATTAGCATTATGTGATTACAACCCAAAAAGTAAACAAAATGATAATGTAGAGGCACGATGTATCGTGCCCACAGGATACTGAATTCTGACTCCCGAATTTATATGAGGACTGTGCAATTTTGGTTACTCTATATTCTATATGTTATGCGCTAAAAAACGAGATACGATTCACGAGATACGAGATACGTATTAATAGTATGTAATTTTTATAAAAATGTGTTAAAATTATTAAAACTTTGTTTTGAGAAGGAGGTAAGTAAAAATGAAAGCTGAAAAAATCTGGATGGATGGGAAGATGGTCGATTGGGATGAGGCAAAAGTTCATGTATGCACTCATGCACTGCATTATGGGAGTGGAGTATTTGAAGGTATAAGGGCTTACGAGACCGAGAGTGGGACCGCAGTTTTTAGGTTAAAAGAACATATCGAACGCTTATTTAATTCTGCAAAAATATTTAAAATGGATATTCCTTATACAAAAGAAGATATTAGGGAAGCTATTAAAAACACTATAAAGGCGAATAAGCTTAAGAGTGGTTACATCCGTCCTTTAATCTATCGTGGTTTTGAACAATTAGGATTAAATCCCTTCACCTGTCCAGTTAATTGTTCTATTGCTGTTTGGGAATGGGGTGCTTATTTAGGTGAGGAAGCATTAGCGAATGGGATTAAAACTAAGATTTCGAGTTATGCCCGAAGTTATATAAATTCCACCTCTCAAAAAGCTAAAATTTGTGGAAATTACGTTAATTCTATATTTGCTAAGATGGAAGCAATTGAAGCAGGGGCAGATGAAGCCATCTTATTAGACACAAGAGGCTTTGTAACTGAGGGATCAGGTGAGAATATATTTTGGATTAAAAATGGAATAATTTATACAACGCCTACTGCCACAGTGTTAGAGGGAATTACCCGAGATTCTATAATAAAAATTGCAGAGGATATGAATTACCAATTTCAAGAGAAATATATCTGTCGAGATGAACTTTATATATCTGATGAGGTATTTTTTACCGGTACAGCGGCCGAAGTCACTCCTATCAGGGAAATTGATAATTATCAGATCGGTGAAGGTAAGCGTGGTCCAATAACTGAAAATATTCAGAAAAAGTTTTTTGCTATCGCTAAAGGGGAAGAAGAGAAATACTTAAGTTGGCTCGATTTTGTCTAATATAATGGAGAAAAATGGGGTCAGGTCTCAACATTTGACATATCTATTAAAAATAATTAAGCAAAACTATATCAAATATTGAGACCACAAAATCAAAATAAGAGGAGGAAATTAGAAGGTGACTATTTCGGATAGAGCAAAGAGTATAAATCCGTCCCAGACTTTGGCTATGACCGCTCAGGCGTTAAAGATGAAGCGGGAAGGAAAGAAGGTGATTAGTTTTGCTGCTGGTGAGCCTGACTTTGATACTCCCGAAAATATTCAGGAAGAGGCAATATCTGCAATTAAACAAGGATTTACTCACTATACGGTTAATTCGGGAATAATTGAATTGAAAGAAGCAATAATAGGAAAATTAAAAAAAGATAATAAAGTAGAATATAAGACTGCAGAAATTATTATTTCCAATGGAGCAAAACAATGTTTGTTTAATGCCCTATTGACCGTATGCAATCCAGAAGATGAAGTATTATTGCCGACTCCTTGCTGGGTTAGTTATACTGAGCAGATAAAATTCGCAGAAGCAGTCCCTATATTTATTAATACTTATCAGGAGGATGCTTTTAAATTGTCTGCTGCTCAAGTTGAAGAAAAAATATCTTCCAAGACTAAATTGCTTATCTTAAATAGCCCTAATAACCCTACTGGTGCTGTATATGACGTGGAAGAACTAAAAAAGATAGCCAAGCTTCTGGTAAAGCATGATATTTATTGTATATCTGATGAAATATATGAAAAATTAGTTTATGATAATACAAAACATCTAAGCATAGCTTCCTTAAGTGATGAAATAAAGGAAAAAATTATTACTATAAATGGTGTTTCTAAATCATATGCTATGACTGGTTGGAGGATTGGCTATGCGGCAGGGCCGGAAGATATTATTTCTGGAATGGGTAAAATTCAGGAACATAGTACTTCTAATCCAAATTCTATAGCTCAAAAAGCTAGTGTGGAAGCTTTAAACGGGAGACAAGATACTATCGAAGAGATGAGAAGAGAATTCGAAGAGAGAAGGAAATATATGGTAGAAAAGCTAAACCAGATAAAAGGAATTTCCTGTCTTAAGCCTTCTGGAGCCTTTTACGCCTTTCCTAATGTGAGTAAAATATTAGAGAAAGGGTTTAAATGTAATGGTAAGAGAATTATTAATTCGTTTGACCTTGCTGATTTTATTTTAAAGGAAGCGGAAGTTGCTGTAATTCCGGGCAGCGCATTCGAAGCAGAAGGATATTTGAGGTTGTCTTATGCTGCATCTTTAGAAGATATTAAAGAGGGGTTGGATAGAATAGAAAATATTTTAAAATAAATTATGAAAGAAAATTGCTTTATAGTTTATAGATTGCAAAAATTAGCAATTTTGCTCAGGATTTTAGGTTTTGATGTCCTGTATTTTCAAAATGATTATATATCAGTCATTCATCTGACTAAAAGAGAGTATAGAATATTGTTATCCAGGGTAAAGTTTTTAAGAAAATTACCCTGGATTTTTTATCTTGATAAAGATGATCTTGACGAGCAATTAAAACAAATTATAAAAGAATTTAAATTAAAAATAAATAAAGAAAATCTATTTAGTAGATGCTCAAATTGTAATAATTTCTTGCAAAAAATTAATGAAGAGGAGGTTAAGGGAGAGGTTCCCTTAGATGTCCGCGGGAAAGGTTATTGGTTTAAAAAATGTCTTAATTGCGGGAAAATATTCTGGAATGGAAATCATATACCAACTTTAGAAGAAAAACTTAGGAAAATTGGAGTTATAGAAGAAAAAAATGACGATACTGGATAATTTAAATTCGAGACAGCAAGAAGCAGTAGAAGTTAAAGAAGCTTCCATATTAGTTATTGCCGGAGCGGGTAGCGGAAAAACAAAAGTTCTGACCCACAGGATTGCCTATTTAATTTTTCAAAAAAAAATAGATCCCGGAAATATACTGGCTGTTACTTTTACCAATAAAGCTGCTCAAGAGATGAAAAATAGGATTGAATTGTTAAGTAAAGTTAGTTCCAATAGAAATATGATGAAAGGCTTATGGATGGGCACTTTTCATTCTATCTGCGCACGGATTTTACGCCAGGAGATAGATATCCTGGGTTATGATAAAAATTTTATTATATATGATAAAGGCGATCAGCTTAGTATGATAAGAAGGTGTCTGGAAACTCTCGATTTAGATAATAAAAAATACAGCCCCAATATTATTTCTTCTATAATAGACAGAGCAAAAAATAATTTAGAAGATGTAGAATTGTTTGAATATAACGCTATAGGTTATTTTAAGAAAATTGTAGCAAGAGTTTACCAACAATATCAAATAGATTTATTCGAAAATAACGCTTTGGATTTTGGAGATCTGATTTTACTAACCGTGAAACTATTTAGAGAAAGACCTGAAATTTTAGAGCATTATCAGAATAAATTTAGATTTATTTTAGTAGATGAATATCAAGATATAAACATAGCCCAATACCAGTTAGTAAAATTACTTTCGAATAGAGATCATAATTTATTTGTAGTAGGTGATCCAGATCAGAGCATCTATAAATTCAGAGGAGCTGACTTAAGCAATATTTTAAGATTTGAACAGGATTTTCCTCACAGTAGAGTAATTAAATTGGAACAGAATTATCGGTCTACTAAAGTTATATTAGAAGGTGCAATAAATCTGATAAAACACAATAGAAATCGAAAAGAAAAAGAGCTTTGGACCGATAAAAAGGGTGGAGAGAAGATAAGGTGTTTTGAGGCAGTAAGTGCCCTGGACGAGGCGTTGTTTGTCAGTCAAGAGATTAAAAAATTAAACAAAGAAGAAGACAAGGCTTTTAACAATTTTGCCATTTTATATCGGACTAATGCTCAATCGAGAGCATTTGAAGAGATATTTAGTAAAGAAGGGGTCCCTTTTAGAATAGTGGGCGGTTTAAGATTTTACGAGAGAAAGGAAGTAAAAGATATTCTGGCTTATCTGCGTTTTATTTATGATCAAAAAGACGGAGTGAGCTTTTTCAGGATCATTAATAATGCCAAATTAGGTATAGGCAAGATTACTTTAAGTAAAATAGAAGAATTAGCCAGAAAAAATAATTTAAATTTCCACCAGGCTTTAAAACAGGGATTAAGGGTAATAAAAATTTCTGCAGACAGGAAAGAAGCAATAAAAAAACATACTTCCCTGATTGATGAACTTAATGAAAAGAAAAAAGAAATCAAAGGGAGCGAACTACTCATAGAGTTAATAAAAAAAATCAACTATTATGAGGAACTAAAAAAAGAAGGGGAATTTAAAGCTCAAAGCAAAATCGAAAATATAAAGGAATTGATCCTGGCAGTACAAGAGTTTGAAGAGAAAAACGAAGATAAATCTATAACTGCCTTCTTGGAGTACGTTGCTTTAATTACAGATATCGATCTTTACAAAGGAGAAGAGGATGTAGTTACAGTTATGACCCTGCATAGTGCCAAGGGTTTAGAATTTCCGGTAGTTTTTATTACCGGGTTTGAGGAAGGCATATTCCCTCATTCCCGTTCCCTGAACAGCGAGGAGGAATTAGAAGAAGAAAGAAGGTTGTGTTATGTGGGAATGACCAGGGCCAAAGAAAGGTTATATTTGACTTATGCCTGGAGAAGAAATTTGAATGGTAATACTTTATTCAACAGTGTTTCACGATTTATTTCTGAGATTCCAAAACATCTTAAAGAAGAAGCAGATATAGAAAAAGGAGAAGAAATTCCTTCAATAGATAATAGAAGAGAAAAAATAGAGGTAGCAGTGGGAGATAAGATAAGGCATGTGGATTGGGGAATAGGGGTTATATTAAATAAAATAGATACTAAAAATGATATTTTTATAACTGTGGATTTTGAAAGAGTGGGATCAAAAAAGTTATCGGTGAATTTCGCACCTTTGGAGAAAGTATAATAGTCGTTAGTGAATAGTGAATAGTCGTTAGTGGTAGGGGCACGATGCATCGTGCCCATGGAAAACGAGAGGTAATAAAACAGGGAGGGCACAATTCATTGTGCCCCTACACCCGAATCCTAGTTTTTTACGCAATACTCGATACGCAATACTATTTTAATGCTTCTTCATTAATTTCGATTACTGTTTTACCCTTTAGTTCTGCTAAGAGATTGTCAAAAGCTTCCTTTTGCTTGGCAGGAAGTAAGGTTTGAATGATACCTTCTTTAACCTCTTCAAGGGTTTTAACGGTTTCTGGTTTTTTCTCAGTAATTTTTAAAATATGGAACCCGAAATCAGTTTTAACTATTTTGCTCAATTCTTCTATCTCTAAGGCAAAGACTACCTCTTCAATTTCTGGAATTATTGTGCCTTTAGTCAAAAATCCTAAATCTCCGTCCTGGGCAGCACCGGGGCCAGTAGATTTTTCTTTGGCAATTTCGCTAAAATCTCCCCCTGCCTTCAATTGTTCCAGAATAGCTTGAGCCTCTTCCTCGGTCTCTAATAAAATATTATACAAGTGGACTTGCTCTTTTTCAGTAAAGCTTTCCTTACTTTGTTCATAGTATTCTAAAACTTCTTCGTCATTAACCTTTATCTTATCTAATATTTCTTTTTGTATTAAAGCCTGTACTAGTATTTGTTCGGTCATTTTTTCTATCTGTTCTAATATATCGTTATCTTTTTCTAACTCCATATTTTTTGCTTCTTGAATTAGAAGTTTTTCAGAAATCACCTGGTCAAGTACCATGCTTTTATCAAGTTGTAACTTATACTCTTCCGGTACCTGTTCCCATATTTGATTAAACTCACCCAGAGTAATAGTTTGATCACCAAAAGAAACTAATATCGTCTCCGGAGGCAAAATAGTTTCAACGCCTTCTGGATTTGTTTCGGTAGCAGATGTACCTTCATCAGCTAAAGTAGAAGAGGGATTAAAAATCAATAAAGCTAAAAGACATAAAGTTAAAATAGCTGCAGTTCTAAAAATGTTCATTGATTTATTCATTAAAAGACTCCTTTCAAAATTTATATATATGAATTGTAACATTTAAGTTAAAGTTTATCATTTTTTAAAATTAAAGTAAAGATAATTTTAAATCCTGTTATCATAAACTTTATTGGGGTGGTTGGATGAAAAAAGAATACTATTTTTTTTATCATTTCTTCTCTTACTTAACTCGATACTGTTTTTACTCGATACCTTTAATCTTTCTTTTCTTTTTCTTTCTTAACCCGATACTCGATACTGTTTTTACTCGATGCTTTCTTTAGATGTATTTGAAAAACCTTTTTTAAAATGATAAACTTGATAAGTTAAATCATGAACGTATTAGAAAAAGATCAAATAAATTGAAATAATAAAAAAGGAAAAATAATGTTAAAAAAATTTATAGCTTATTATAAACCTTACTGGAAACTATTTACTTTGGATATAAGTTGTGCTTTTCTAATAGCTTTCATTGATTTGGCCTTTCCCTTGATTACCAGACAATTTATTAATGATATCATTCCCAATAATAGATTAAGAATGTTTTATATATTTACTATAGCCCTGTTGATACTTGCTGTTGTTCGGGCTATTTTGAATTATATTATAGATTACTGGGGACATATAGTGGGGACCAGAATGGAACGAGATATGAGAAGAAACCTTTTTGAGCACTTACAGACTTTATCCTTTAATTATTTTGATAATGTAAAAACCGGACATATCATGTCTCGAATAGTAAATGACCTTAGGGAAATATCCGAATTAGCTCATCATGGACCAGAAGACTTATTTTTATCCCTGGTAATGCTTATAGGTTCATTTATTATTCTTGCCACGATAGAATGGAGACTTACTTTAATAATCTATAGTTTTTTGCCTTTATTACTCTGGTATATAACGCTAAAAAGTGGAAAAATGACCAGTGCCTTCAGATTAGTCAGAAAAAGAATAGCCAACGTCAATGCACAATTGGAAAATAGTATATCAGGTATACGTGTTGCAAAATCATTTACCAACGAAGAGTACGAAATTGAAAAATTTAACCAGGGGAATAGAGAGTTTAATAGTTCGAGAGAATTTGCTTACAAGGCAATGGCAGAATTTTTTGCCGGAATATTTTTTCTGTCAAATATTTTAAATATTGTGGCACTAAGCATCGGTGGATTTTTTGTTTATTGGGGGTATATAAATATCGGAGATTTGGTTGCCTATATTTTGTACATAAATTTCTTTCTTCAACCGATTAGAAAGCTCACCAACTTTACTCAGCAATTTCAAGATGGTATGACTGGTTTTGAACGATTTGTGGAGATTATGGAAGTAAAACCAGCTATAATAGATACAGAAGATGCAGTTACTTTAAAAGAAATAAAGGGAAAGATTGAATTTAAAAACGTTGCCTTTAAATATGGTGATAAAAAATATGTTCTATCCGATATAAATCTTACCATAATGCCGGGAGAGACGATGGCTTTGGTGGGTCCCTCTGGTGGTGGCAAAACGACTCTTTGCCAGTTGATTCCCAGATTTTATGAAGTAAACGATGGTGAAATATTAGTTGATGATATTAATATAAAAAAAGTAAAAATAAAATCATTAAGAGAAAATATTGGTATGGTTCAGCAGGATGTTTTTTTATTTACCGGGTCGATAAAGGAGAATATATTATATGGAAAACCTAACTCCGAGAATGAAGAAATAATCAAAGCGGCTAAAAATGCCAATATTCACGATTTTATTATGGATTTGCCTGAAGGATATGACAGCTATATTGGAGAAAAAGGAATTAAACTTTCAGGAGGTCAAAAACAGAGGATATCTCTCGCCAGAGCATTTTTAAAAGATCCTGCCATTCTTATACTTGACGAAGCTACATCGGCTTTAGATAGTGAAGCTGAAATTGTAATACAACAAGCCTTAAAAAAGTTAACTATCGGTAGAACGGTGTTAGTAATTGCCCACCGGCTGTCTACTATTAAAAACGCTAAACAGATAGTTGTTTTAACTGATCAGGGAATTAAAGAAAAAGGCAATCACGATGAGCTTATTGCCCGGGATGGATTATATAGCAAGCTTTACCATGCTCAATTCAGAGGTTTTATACCGGATGAAATAGAGTAACATTTTTTTCTAAACCTTTTTCTCATTTCCCTTAATTTGTTTTATCTTATCTATCTTAATGCAATACGCAAGTCTCGATACAATAAGAATAACCTGGTTGTGTTATATCAATCTTTTGTATATACTTAATTGTAATAAAATATTAAACCAGGCAGTCCTTATAGAGTAAATCTAAATAAACTGATTAGAGGAAAAAATGGTTCATAATTCTGATAACCAGGTTAATATTATAAAAAAAATAGAAGAATTACGAGAAAAAATTAGATATCATAATTATCGCTATTATGTTTTGGATGATCCAACTGTTTCAGATACTGAATACGATCGATTGATGAGGGATTTAATAGAATTAGAAGAAAGGTACCCCCGATATATTACCCCTTATTCTCCCACTCAGAGAGTGGGAATAGAGCCAGTTTCGGAATTTACCACAGTAAAACATATTACTCCTATGTTAAGTCTGGCGAATGCCTTTTCGACTGAAGAGCTGCGTGCTTTTAACCAGAGGATAAAAAAACTAATTCCTCAGCATAAATTAGAATATGTGGTAGAGTTAAAGATTGATGGACTGGCTGTTGCTTTAGTCTATGAAAATAGTATCTTTATAAGGGGAGCTACTCGTGGAGATGGGGTGACCGGAGAGGAAATTACCTCAAATCTTAAAACCATAAAAACTATTCCCTTAAAATTATTCGGTGAAGACATACTTCCGCATTTCGAAGTTTATGGTGAAGTATATATGAAGAAGAGTGATTTTAAGAAGTTAAATGAAGAAAGAATTAAAAAGGGAGAGAGTCTATTTGCTAATCCGCGAAATGCAGCAGCCGGTTCAGTAAGGCAGCTTGACCCTCGAATCACCGCTCAAAGACATTTAGATACTTTTATCTATAGAGCCACTTTTCCTAAGGGGAATAACTTCGATGCCCATATGGAAGTTTTGAATTACTTGAAAAAGATTGGATTTAAAGTAAACCCCCACATCAAACTGTGTCAAGATATTGAGGAAGCTATAAATTACTGCCAGAAATGGATAGAAAAGAAAGAAGAATTAGATTTAGATTACGAGATTGACGGGATGGTAATCAAGGTTAATTCCTTAAAGATGAGAGAGGAATTGGGATCAACTACTCGAAGTCCCCGCTGGGCTATTGCCTATAAATTTCCAGCCCAACAAATGACCACAAAAGTTCAGGATATTATCGTTCAGGTAGGGAGAACAGGAGCACTCACCCCGGTGGCTATACTTGATCCGGTTAGGATATCCGGTTCAGTGGTGCAGAGAGCAACTCTGCATAATGAAGATGAAATTAGAAGGAAAGATGTTCGAATTGGAGATATTGTCTTAATTCAAAAAGCCGGAGAAGTTATTCCGGAAGTAGTAAAAGTAATAAAAGGGAAGAGAACTGGCAAGGAGATGGAATTTATTATGCCCAGTCAATGCCCCATATGTGGGGCAAAGGTGTTCAGGCTGGAAGGTGAAGTGGTCTCTCGATGTAATAGCCTTACTTGTCCAGCCCAAATAAAGGAAAGAATCAGACATTTTGCCTCTCGAAATGCTATGGATATTGAGGGGTTGGGCCCGGCAATAATCGATCAATTAGTAGAAAAAGATCTCATTAAAGATATTTCTAATTTATATTTTTTAAAAAGAAGTGATTTGATCTCTCTTGAGCGAATGGGTGAGAAATCTGTGGATAATTTATTAGATGCTATTGAAAAGAGTAAGAAAAAATCTTTGGCTAACTTAATCTATGGTTTGGGGATACGTTACGTGGGAGTTCATACCTCAGAAGTTATTACCAGATACTACTCTACTTTAGATAAATTTAATGAAGCCAGATTAGAAGAATTAATCGAGATCAATGAAATTGGTCCCAAGATTGCAGAAAGCATAATTCTTTTCTTTAAAGAAAAGGAAAATTTAGCTATTATTGAAAGATTAAGAAGTGCTGGTTTGAATTTTAGTCAGGAAGAAGAGAAAACGAGAAAGGAAAAAGTAGCGCGGATATTAGCCGGAAAACAATTTGTCTTAACCGGCACTCTAAAGGATTTTACCCGTACTCAAGCTAAAGAAATAATCATTGAATTGGGAGGCCGAGTTACTGACAGCGTAAGCAAAAAAACAGATTATGTGGTCGCCGGTGAAGATCCGGGCTCTAAATATCAAAAAGCCCAAAAATTAGGTGTGCCTATAATTAACGAAGAGGAATTTAAAAAAATATTAACTAGTGAATAGTGAATAGTCGTTAGTCGTTAGCTGTAGGGGCGTATTGCAATACGCCCCTACTTCCAGTCATTGCGAGGAGTGAAACAAGCCTGCCCCATGCGAAAGCAGGGGAAGCAATCTCAATTGAGATTGCCACGCTTCCTGCGGTCGCTCGCAATGACAAAAACCTATACGCTATGCGCTATGCGCTATAATACGAGATACTATTTCAACAAGGAGAAAATATTATGACCGAAAAAATAATTACTAAAAAGGAAGTAGAATATGTCGCTAAATTAGCTAAATTAGAATTTAATGAAGAAGAAAAAGAGGAATTTACTTCTCAGTTAAATTCAATTTTAGATTATTTTAAAAAATTAAATGAACTTGATACTGAAAGAGTTGAACCTACTGCTTATGTTATTTCCATGCCTAATTTACTGAATGAAGACAAGGTTAAACCTTCTTTGCCCCAGGATGAAGTCCTTTTCAATAGTAAATATGTTAAAAAAGGCTATTTCAAAGTACCTAAAATAATGTGATTTAAAATAAAGGGCACAATTCATTGTGCCCCTACAGGAAGCAATAAAAGGAGGAAAGATAGTTGACCTTAAACCAATTAACTGCTCACGAAGCTGTAAACTTAATTAAAAAAAAGAGAATAACTGCTTATGAAATCATGCAGGATATTTTTAATCAAATAGATAAAGTAGACAATCTAATCAAAGCCTTTCTATTTATTAACCGAGAAGAGGCCTTAAAACAAGCCAAAGAAATAGACAAAAAAGTGAAAAACGGAGAAAAACTTCCTCCTCTGGCAGGTGTAGCGGTTGCTATAAAGGATATTATAGCTACTCGAGGAACGGAGACAACTTGTGGTTCTAAAATACTAAAAGGTTTTATCCCGCCCTATAATGCTATGGTAATAAATAAATTACGGGAAGCGGGAGCAATAATAATAGGAAAAACCAATATGGATGAATTTGCTATGGGTTCATCTACTGAAAATTCTGCTTTTGGCCCCACTTATAATCCCTGGGACCTGGAAAGGGTGCCCGGTGGTTCCAGCGGTGGTTCAGCTGCCGCAGTAGCAGCAGATGAGACCCTTGTTGCTTTGGGCACAGATACGGGAGGCTCTATACGTCAGCCGGCATCTCTCTGTGGAATGGTGGGGTTAAAACCGACTTATGGCAGGATCTCCAGATACGGTTTGGTTGCCTATGCCTCGTCTTTAGATCAAATAGGACCCATAGCAAAAGATGTGACCGATTGTGCTTTAGTAATGAAAGTTATAAGCGGACATGATAATATGGATTCTACTTCCGTAAATTTAGAAGTGCCTGATTATCTAAAATCTTGCCAGGAAGGAATAGAGGAATTAAAAGTGGGTGTCCCTAAGGAGTATTTCATTGAAGGAATAGACCCGGAAGTAAAGGCTGCCCTGGAAAAAGCTTTGAAAATATTTGAAAAATTAGGAGCAAGGATTGAAGAAGCATCATTACCCCACACAGAATATTCTCTACCCACTTATTACTTGATTGCTACTGCAGAAGCAAGCTCAAACTTAGCGCGATATGATGGTGTACAATATGGTTATAGAGCAGAAGAGTATGAAGATCTGTCCTCCATGTATCAGAAGACCAGAAGTGAAGGTTTTGGAAGTGAAGTAAAAAGAAGAATCATGTTAGGTACATATGCCTTGAGTTCAGGTTATTATGATGCTTATTATTTGAAAGCCCAGAAAGTTCGTACTTTGATAAAAGAAGATTTTGATAAAGTATTTAGTAAATACGATATCCTTATTACCCCTACTTCACCTACCCCTGCTTTTAAGCTGAATGAGAAGGTATCTGATCCTTTAACCATGTATCTATCTGATATTTATACCATCCCTATTAATTTGGCCGGTATACCTGCAATCTCTCTTAATTGCGGATATAGCAAAAGTAATCTGCCTATAGGTTTACAAATTATCGGTAAGCATTTTAGTGAAGAGACTATACTTCGAGCAGCTTTTAACTTTGAACAAAATAATGAAGTAGAAAAGAAGAAGCCATCGATAAAACCAGCAAAACATAAGGGGGTAAAAAAATGAGAGAAGAAGTAGTAATCGGTCTAGAAATTCATATCCAATTAATGACTAAAGCAAAAATGTTCTGTCATTGCAGTACTGATTACATTGGAAAAGAACCCAATACCAATACCTGTCCGGTATGTTTGGGTTTACCCGGTTCACTTCCTGTACTTAATAAAAAAGTATTAGAATTTGCCATAAGAACAGCGGTGGCTTTAAATTGTGAAATTAATCAGGTAAGCAGATTTCATCGTAAAAATTATTTTTATCCCGATTTACCCAAAGCTTATCAGATTTCCCAATATGATAGTCCTTTGGGGGCAAGTGGATACATGGAAATTTCCCTACCTGAAAACAAAGAAAAGCGCAGGATAAGGATTACCCGGGTTCACTTAGAGGAAGATGCCGGTAAACTGATTCACGAGGGGGATATTGCTTCCTCATCTTACTCTCTGGTAGATTATAACCGTTGCGGAATTCCTCTGGCAGAGATTGTAACCGAACCTGATTTTCGTTCTCCCGAAGAAGCTCGAATATTCTTGGTAAAATTAAGAAGTATAGTCCAGCATTTAGGAGTATGTGATGGAAATATGGAAGAAGGATCGATGCGCTGCGATGCCAATGTTTCACTTAGAGATGCGAAATCCAGTACTTTAGGCACCAAGGCAGAAATAAAGAATATGAATTCGTTTAAGGCAGTCAAAAAAGCCTTGCAATTTGAGGTGGACCGCCAAAAGAAGCTCTTGGCTGAGGGGATAGAGATAATTCAGGAAACCAGGCACTGGGATGAATCAAAAAGTGTTACTATCTTAATGCGAAGCAAAGAAGAAGCCCATGATTATCGTTATTTTCCCGAACCGGATCTCCTGCCTCTTAAAGTAGATTTAAAAATGGTTGAGGAGATCAGGAGAAGTCTTCCTGAACTACCTGAAGCAAGAAGAGAGCGGTTCATCAAAAATTATCAGATTCCCGAATATGATGCCGAGATATTAACTTCAAGCAAAGCATTGGGTGATTTTTACGAAAAGGCTGCTTCCTTATATTCCCATAGTAAAGTTTTAAGTAATTGGATTATGGGAGAATTAATGCGTTATTTAAATGAAAACAAAGTAGAGATAGAAGATTCTCCTATTTCTCCAGAAAAATTAGTTGGGATGTTGAAATTAATTGATGAGGGAATAGTTAGCGGTAAGATGGCTAAAGGCATCTTTGAAAAGATGTTTAAGACCGGGAAGGATGCCTCTAAAATCGTGAAAGAAAGCGGAATTACTCAGATTACCGATAAAAATGAATTATTTGCAGTAATAGATATAGTGATTAAGGAAAACCCCAGGTCGGTAGAAGATTTTAGTGAAGGAAAAGAAAAAGCTTTACACTATTTAGTAGGCCAGGTTATGCATTATACTAAAGGAAGGGCAAAACCCGGCTTTGTCTTTGAAGCTTTAAAACAGAGGATAAAAAAAATATAAAACAGGAAGGGCACAATTCCTGTCTGCGTGCAGGCACGCACAACAGGCAGGTATTGTGCCCCTACAAAATTATAAGATGGGAATTTAGCATTTTATTATCTTTTTTTAAAGAGATTAAAAAATTTATCCTGATAATGTTCGAATAATCCCCAATTATCCAGTTCTTCTTTTAATTCAACCGGCTCCAGTTCTCCTTTTTCCACTAATTTAAATAATATTTCTATTTCTTCTCGGGCAGCTACCGGGACACCATATCTATCTTTAGAGATGATAGCTTGACCAATCTGGTTTACGCCTATAAACCCTCTTCTTCTAAAATCAGGTACCTGAGCAGTATAAACACTTCTAACCATCATATCTAAAATAAACTTCGAGAGAGATACGTCCCATAGACCGGCTACACCCTTAATAACAGCACAAAGGGTATCTCCTTTTTTATCAATCTCATGGTTAATATTTTCTGCTACGGTTAACAAAGGACCGGAAACGAAATTCATTTCATCAAGTTCTTTGTTAACTTTAAATTTATAAAGAATTCCCGCTAAATCAGGATATTGACTGGTCAGTATTTCAAAAGCCTTTTTAGCTTCACCGCTAAATCCCTCTATCCTAAACATATAAGAAGGGGTAAGTAATTTGGGTTGATACCAGCTTACTTTTCCTTCCCGAACCACAGTTTCTAAATTATCTTTGGTAAATTCAGAATATACTGGTTCAGTTAGAACATAATAATGAATGACCGAGGAACCAAAAGTAGATATTAGTTGTTTAGGTCTTCTTAATATTTCAGTATGTTCAAAGGCATGCCTTATTTTTTCATCTATATTCATTTTTACTCCTGCTTAATTCGAAAAAATATTTAATTCTTTTTCTATTTCTTTATCCAATACGAAATACGCTATACGAGTTTTTTATAATTCCTGTTTTATATTATCTTTTATCTTTACGAGATACGATTACGAGATACTTATTGCTGTTCTGATTTCTGTATCATATCTTCCTATTTTCATTTCTTTACTATTCACTATTCACTAACGACTATTCACTATTTTATAATCAACATGACAAAAAAAATATTTTAATATATAATAGTACTACGTATTATTTTACTACAAAAAATATAATTTTACCATAGGAAGTGGCTGATTATGTCCAAAGTATTAATGAAAGTTGACGGTGCCTGTTATCCCAACCCAGGGAATATGGCAATTGGGATAGTGATTTATAAAGATGGGAAATTATTTAAAAAAATAAGTGAGGCCATCGGTTATGGAACCAATAATGTTGCTGAATATAAAGCCTTAATTAGAGGATTGGAAGAGGTAAAAGAAATAAACCCTGAGAGGGTGGATATATATTGTGATAGCCAACTACTGGTTAAACAATTAAATAAAAAGTACAAAGTTAGGAATAAAGGGATAGTCCCACTATTTATTCGGGTTGAAGAAATTATTCGAACTATTCCAGGGAAAGTATATTTCATCTGGAATAGAAGAGATGACAATACCATGGCCGATGGCCTGGCTAAAAGAGCTCTGACTGAAGAAGAAATAAGCAAGAGGGAACAGTCTGTTAAAGATTTAAAGGTAGAACAAAAAGATGATTATTTTTTAGTAAGTAGTTCAAAGCCGGGAAAATATTATAAGGTTGATATAAATATTCCTCAGTGCGAATGTATAGATTTTTTAAGAAGAGCTCGAAAATTAAAACTCGAGTGTAAGCATATAATGGCAGTTCGGAATTTTTTGCAAGAATCGGGAAGAAAAAGAGAGACCAAGAATAGGCCAGAGATGAAAATTTTGATATTAAGCAAGATGGTGAAACCTCAAGTATGGGAAAAGGTATTTGATGAATTAAATGAAAAGGCAAAACTTAATTTAGAGTTTATTATATCTAAAAAAGATGAAAGGGAAACTATTGAAAAATATCTCAAAGAAGTTGAAGCGGTAATAGGAGGAACTTTTAGTAAAGAAGATCTTGAACAGGCCAAGAAATTAAAATTAATTCAAATTCCTTTTGCCGGGGTAGATAAATTAGATTTTAGTTTGTATAAAAATTATCCAGATATATTTATTTGTAATATCCATACCAATAAGTTTGCAGTTGCCGAACACGCCTTTGCTCTTATTTTAGCTTTGGCTAAAAATATTGTTATTAACGACAGAGATTTAAGATTGGGTAAATGGCATGGCTTTCCAGCCAAAGAGCCTACAGTTCAACTTCAGGGGAAAAGTTTGGGAATAGTAGGTTTGGGATCAATTGGATGGGAGATTGCTAAAATTGGTCATACCTTAGGCATGAAAGTGTTTGCTTTAAAAAGGAAGATAGAAGAGAGGGATTTAAAAAAGAAAAATATTTTGGAATTTTTGGGAGAGAAAAAAGATTTGGCAGAAGTGATTAAAGAATCAGACTTTATTGTGGCAGCTGTTCCTCTGACTAAGGAAACCAGGGGATTAATTGGAAAGGAAGAGCTAAAGTTAATGAAGGGAAAATATCTTATAAATATTTCCCGAGGTGTGGTGATAGACGAGGAAGCTTTATTTAAATCTTTAAAAGAAGGTAATCTTACTGGAGCAGCAATAGATACCTGGTATCAATATCCTTCTTCGGAACAGAGAGAAGTGTTACCCAGTAAATATGATTTTAATAAATTAGCTAATGTAGTGATGAGTCCTCATACAGCAGGCTATACTGATAGAGCATTAGAAGAAAATATAAAGTCTGTTTTTGATAATATAGTGAAGATTTATTACGGGGAAGAACCAGAAAGTAGAATAGATCCTGAATTGGAATATTGATGATATTCTAATTCTAAGCTAAAAACTTAAAGCGAAAAGCGCAAAACCATAATTCAAAATTTAAAACATTTTTCGTATAAAGTATATTATTATCGTATAAAGGGGCAGATAAATCCGCCCCTTTATGTTTTGGTAATTATTTTTGGGCGTATGCAATACGCCCCTACTTCTTTCCTAACTATTCACTATTCACTAACGACTATTCACTATTTTAGGGTCTATTCAAGTATTTCAAAAATTCAGAATCAGTAGAAAGCAAGATCGTAGTTTTTTCTTTAAAAGTTTTTCTATAAGCTTCTAAAGTTCTATAAAACTTATAAAATTCAGGATCTTGATTGAAACTTTCGGCATAGATTTTGACAGACTCTGCCTCTCCTTCACCTTTTAAAATCTGGGCAGATTTGTAAGCTTCTGCTAAAATAACGGTTTTCTCTCTTTCGGTTTCGGCAATAATTTTCGCTGATTCTTCTTCTCCTTCAGCTCGGTACTGTTTAGCTATGCGCTCTCTTTCTGCTTTCATTCTATCAAAGATATATTTTTCATTTTCGGGAGGTAAATCTACCCGTTTAATCCTTACATCTACAATTTGTATTCCATAAGTATTGGCTTTTTCATTACTTATCTCGGTGACTCTTTTCATAATACCTTCTCTTTTTTCCGAAACTATTTCGCTCATATTGTATAATCCTAAGTCAACTCTCAATTCGGAATAAATGATATCATCTAATCTTACCTGGGCGCCATTTAAATCTCGAACTGTTTGTAAAAACTTTAAAGGATCGATAATTTTCCAACGAGCATAATTATCCACAATGAGAGTCTTTTTATCTTTAGTAATGATTTCGGTCGGGGCAGAATCGTAAGTTAATAGTCGATCTTCAAAAAATACTACATTCTGAATGAAGGGAACTTTCCAGTTTAAACCGGACTCTTTAATCTCTCTTATTGGTTTACCAAATTGTAATACAATAGCTTGTTTAGTTTCGTCAACAATAAATAAACTTAAATTAGCTAAGAATAAGATTACTACAATAAGTATTATTAATAGCGTTCCTTTTTTCATTACTTGGTCACCTCCTGGGAAGGGGCAGTTAGGATACTTGAATCACCTAAAGGCAATAAATTTATTAAAGATTGATTTTCCTTTAAATCGACTATTACTTTATTCATGTTCGGTAAAATTTCTTCCATAGTTTCCAGATAGAGACGAGCCTGAGTTATATATTCACCTTTTTTATATTCAGTTAAAATATTATTGAATTTTGCAACATCACCCTCCGCTTTTTTTATTCTTTCGATTTTATAACCTTCTGCTTCTTTAGTCATTTGTACTGCTTCCCCGCGAGCTTTGGGGATTAGATCATTTTCATATCCTTGAGCTTGATTTATATACTTACTCTTGTCTTCTTTTGCACTGGCTACATCTTTAAAGGCTTCTTGTACTTCTTTAGGGGGGTTAACATCTTGTAATTGAACTGCCACTACGAAGATTCCTGATTTATACGAATCTAAAAGATCTTGAAGTAATTTTTTTGTTTCCTCTTGTATTTCATATTTTCCTACCGTAAGCGCATCATCAATTTTTCTTCCTCCGATTACCTGTCTTAAGCTTGCTTCAGCAGCATTTCTGACTGTCTCTTCGGGTAAAATAATATTAAAGAGATAGCTAACCGGGTCCTTTATTTTGTATTGCACAATCGCATCTGCGCTGACAATATTTTCATCACCGGTAAGCATTAATGCTTCATCTGGTATTTCTTGGTAGCGGGTAATTTGACCAGTAACAATAGAACGAAACCCTATTTCGATTCTTTTTACCTGAGTGACGGCTGGAGTAACTACTGTTTCCAGGGGATAGGGTAAGTGATAATTAAGCCCCGGACTTTCTATGCGGACAAATTTACCAAATCTTCTAATCACTCCTTGCTCATCAGGCGCAACTACAAAAATACCAGTAGAAAGATAAGCAACAATCAATATCGCCAAGATAATAGTTAATAATGTTTTACTGAATTTTAATTTTGGTATTTTTTGGGCAAGATTAATAATCTTCTCTTTTTCCTCATCATAATAATCTGGCATGATAATTTCCTCCTTTAATTAATATTTGTTATTAAAACTATAACATTAATTCGGATTATTCTCAAATTTATTATATAGTATTAGTAAAGAGAGAAGAGTAAAGAGAAAAATGTCTGAAAAATAAAAAAAACTTTCAAGATTTGAGAATCTAGTAAAAGGAATGGGAGCCGTTAAAAATGTTTATTAATTATCCGCTTAATATTTTTTTTCAGTTGAACAGTTTCTTCCTTAACTAAATACTACATACTCGATACTAGTAGAGCGTTTCTTTAATAATGTTACAATGATTTGTCATTGCGAGCGATAGCGAAGCAATCTCAAGCCTTATAAATAAAGGGATTGCTTCGTCGCTTTGCTCCTCGCAATGATAGAACAAAATGTAAAGATATTTAGAGAACGCTTTACTAGGTACTAGATACTAAATTGCCCTTGAAAAGAAAATTCAAACAGTTTATAATAAATAAAATTTCGTATAATTGGTGTTAATCCAAAAAGTAAACATAATGATAACCAAAATGATAACGATAAATGAATTATTGTAATAGGTAATTAATAAATATAGATTAAAAAAATGAATGAAGGGAGAAATCAAAGATGGCTTTTGTAACCACTAAAGAAATGTTAAAAGATGCTCAGAAAGGAAGATACGGTATTGGTGCATTTAATGCCAATAATATGGAGATTATTCAGGCAATAATAGAAACTGCCGAGGAAGAAAAAGCGCCGGTGATTTTACAGGCTTCTCAGGGAGCTATAAAATATGCGGGGTTAGATACTATTGTAGCTATGGTTAAAGTCATGGCTGAAAAAGTAAAAGTACCAATAGCTTTACATTTAGATCACGGTACAGATTATTACCAAAATATAAAATGTTTAAGAGCAGGGTTTACCTCTCTAATGTATGACGGGTCAAAATTACCATTCAACGAAAATGTTGATATGACTAAAAAAGTAGTGGAGATGGCTCATGCCTGTGAAATTCCGGTAGAGGCAGAATTAGGCCGGATAGGTACTATGGGAGACAGTGATGAACCCGGGGTGGCTTTGGAGAAAGTAAAAGAGAGTATGGCTGTTCCGGAGGAAGCTGCAAAATTTGTAGAGTTGACCGGAATTGATTCTCTTGCTGCTGCCGTGGGGACAATTCATGGATGTCGTACTCCTTTTGCAAAGTTAGATATCCCCCGCATCGAGAAAATAAGAGAATTAACCGGAGTTCCTTTGGTTTTACATGGTGCCTCCGGAGTGAATGATGATGAGGTCAGAAAAGGCATTACTGCCGGAATATGCAAGATAAATATAGATACCCGCATTAGAATGATTTTTACCAAAAAGATGAAAGAGATACTTGAAGAAAACCCAAACCAGATTGACCCGCGTAAAATATTGGAACCAGCAAAAGATGCAGCCAAAGAAATCATAAGAGATAGAATGAGAGTTTTTGGTTGTACTGGAAAGGCGCGATGAATATGATTAAAAGAGTAGGCATTTTAACCGGTGGAGGAGATTGTTCCGGATTAAATCCAACTATCAGAGGTGCAGTTTACCGGGCTCAGGATTATAATTACGAAGTCTATGGCATTCAAGAAGGATGGAAGGGATTGGTAAAGGGAAATCTAAGCCCCCTATCTTTAGAACAGGTGAAAGAAATTATTGATCAAGGTGGAACTATTTTAGGAACTTCAAGATTAAATCCTTATAAAATAGATAATGGTATTAAACAAGTTCTTGATTCAATAAAAAGGTTAAAATTAGATGCGGTAATAGCTATTGGCGGGGAAGATACTTTAGGAGTAGCTAATAAATTATTTAAAGAGGAAAATATTAAATTGATTGGTGCTCCCAAGACTATGGATAATGATCTTAGCGGGACAGATTACACTTTTGGTTTCGATAGTTCAGTCACCCGGGCAATTGAGGCGATGCGAAGCCTTCAAGATAGTGGACGCTCTCATCGCAGAATAATGGTTTTAGAAGTAATGGGAAGACATGCCGGTTGGGTTGCTCTATTTACCGGTATGGCTTCTGGTACAGATTGGACTCTTATTCCTGAAGAAAAAACAGATATAAAGAAGATGTGTCAGCATTTAAAGGAGGTCTATAAAAAGAATAAATATGCTTCTGTGGTAATATCGGAAGGAGTAACGCTTCCTGGCATAGATATAGAGAAGGAAAGCTTGGACCAATTTGGGCATATGATATTACGTAATAGAGGAGTGGGAAATCTCCTGGCTGATTTAATTGAAAAGAATACCGGCATTGAAACTCGCCATGCAGTGATAGGTCATATTCAAAGAGGTGGTTCTCCTACACTTTTTGACCGCATTTTAGGTCTCAGGTGTGGAGTTACTGCCGTAGATCTGATTGCTCAAGGAAAATATGGTTATATGGCTGCTTTAAAAGGAAATGAAGTTATCGGTGTCCCTTTGGAAGAAGCAGTAAGTAAAATTAAAGTAGTCGATAAAAAATGGTGGGAATTAGCTCAAGTATTTTTTAAGTAAAAAACCGTATCGAGTATATAGTATCGAGTATATAGTAAAGAGAGAAAAGCAAAGAGAAGAATGACTGAAAAGATAAAATATATTTGTCGAATGACAGTAAAACTAATACAAAAATTATAATCCAAATTTATATAAAGTATTCTTTGTTTTTAATATATACTCGGTACTCGATACTCGATACTATATACTGTTCTTACTCGATACAAGATGTAGACTAGGGGGTTTATCGTGTGGCATGCAAACTTTGTTCACCTACATGTACATAGTGAATATAGTCTATTAGATGGAGCCTGCCGAATATCAGAATTAGTAGCTCAAGCAAAAAAGAATAAGATGCCCGCCCTGGCTATTACCGATCACGGGGTTATGTATGGAGCTATACAATTCTACAAAGAAGCTATTCGACAAGGAATAAAACCTATAATAGGCTGCGAAATGTATGTTGCGCAGCAAAGTAGGTTCGATAAATCCTCCCAAAGAAAAGAAACCCCTCATCATCTCATACTGCTGGCTAAAAACAATGAAGGCTATAAAAATTTAATAAAGTTAGTTACTTTATCTTATCTGGAAGGTTTTTATTATAAACCAAGAATTGATAAAGAATTATTAAGAGAACATAGCAATGGATTAATTGCCCTTTCAGCCTGCTTAAAAGGAGAAATCTCTCAATGCATTTTACAGAAAAATATTAAGAAAGCAAAAGAAGTGGCACTTGATTTTTTAAATATTTTTGGAGAAGATAATTTTTATTTAGAATTGCAAAAAAACGGTATTCCCGAACAGGAAATTGTAAATGAAAATCTCATTGAAATAAGCCAGGAACTCTCTATTCCAGTAGTAGCGAGCAATGATATCCATTATATAAATAAGGAAGATGCTCGAGCCCACGAAATTTTACTTTGTATCCAAACAGCGACTAATTTAAGCGATTCCAAGCGTTTAAAATTTGCTACCGATGCATTTTATTTTAATTCTCCAGAAGAGATGAACAATAATTTCTCAAAAGTTCCACAAGCCCTCGAAAATACTCTTCGTATTGCCGAAAAATGTAATTTAGAAATTGATTTTAGACAAGCTCAATTGCCAGAATTTAAAGTTCCTCCTGAATATAATATTAACACTTATTTAAAAGAACTTTGCTATAAAGGGCTTAATGAGAGATATTCTGAGGTTACAAAACAATTAGAGGGGAGGTTGGAGTACGAACTTTCAGTTATTAAAAAGATGGAATTTGAACCTTATTTTTTAATTGTATGGGACTTTGTAAGATATGCCAAAGAAGAAGGAATTATGGTGGGACCTGGCCGAGGTTCTGCAGCAGGGAGTTTAGTTGCCTATTGTCTAAATATTACCAATATTGATCCTATAGCCTACGGATTGCTGTTTGAAAGGTTTTTAAACCCTGAAAGAATCAATATGCCAGACTTCGATATTGATTTTTGTTACGAAAGAAGAGAAGAAGTAATAGAATATGTTTCCAAAAAATATGGTAACGATAAAGTAGCTCAGATAATTACTTTTGGTACTATGGCGGCTAGAGCTGCCGTGAGAGATGTGGGGAGAGCACTGGGAATTGCCTATGCTCGAGTGGATACTATTGCCAAAATGATCCCTTGGGAACCCAATATTACCATTGAAAAGGCTTTAAAGATGGAGAGCCGACTCAAGGAGTTAATGAAAAACGATGAGGATATAAAAAAATTGATTGAGACGGCTTCTTCTTTAGAAGGTTTATCACGACATGCTTCTACTCATGCTGCGGGTATAGTTCTTTCTCGAAAGCCACTGGCTGATTATGTTCCTCTACAAAAGACAGCAGAAGGAGAAATATGTACTCAATATGCTATGGCTGAATTAGAAGAACTGGGATTATTAAAGATGGATTTTTTAGGACTTCGCACTCTGACGGTTATAAGCAATGCCTTAAAAATAATAAAGCATACTCGGGGAGAAATGGTTGATATAAACAAGATTCCTTTGGATGACAAGAAGGTGTACAAGATGTTGTCTAAAGGAAATTGTGCTGGTATTTTCCAATTAGAGAGCGAGGGGATGAGAGATTTAGTTAAAAGATTAAAGCCTGAAAATATAGAAGATATCACTGCCTTGCTGGCATTATATAGACCTGGTCCTTTGGGGAGCGGTATGATCGAGGATTTCATCAATAGGAAGAAGGGAATTATCGAAATAAAATATGCACATCCTCAATTAGAATCTATACTAAAAGAAACTTATGGAGTAATCGTTTATCAGGAACAGGTTATGAAAATTGCCAGTGAATTGGCCGGGTTTACTTTGGGACAGGCAGATATCCTGCGAAAAGCTATAGGGAAAAAACAGAAAGGAGTGATGGAAAAACAAAGGGAACTTTTTACAAAGGGAGCTCAAAAAAATAATATTAAAAAAAATACAGCTGCTGAAATATTTGATTTGATTGCTTATTTCGCCGGATATGGTTTTAATAAATCTCACAGCGTTTCTTACGCCTTTATCTCATATCAGACGGCCTATTTAAAGACTCATTATACCATAGAATATATGGCCTCTTTACTTACCAGTATAATGGGAAACAACGATAAAGTAGCTTTGTATATAAAAGAATGTCGGAATATGAATATTGAAATACTGCCTCCCGATATAAATCAGAGTTTAGTAAATTTCACTGTAGTAGGGGGAAAGGCTATTCGTTTTGGGTTAGCTGCCGTGAAAAATGTTGGCGAGAAAGCTATAAAAAGCATTATCGATGAACATAAAAGAAATTCTAATTTTACTTCTTTGCTCGATTTTTGCCAGAGAGTTGATTTAAGAGTAGTAAATAAGAGGGTAATCGAAAGTTTAATAAAGTGTGGTGCCTTCGATTCTATCGGTGCAAGAAGATCCCAATTATTGGCAGTTTTAGATCTATCATTAAAAAACGGGCAAGAATATCAAAAATCCAAGAGAAATGGACAGACCTCAATCTTTGATCTTTTCGAAGAAAATAGCCAAGTGAAAAATAGCAGTAATTACCAGGAAAGGTTACCAGATATATCAGAATTTTCTAAAAATGAACTTTTAGCTATGGAGAAGGAAATGTTAGGATTGTATATTTCCTATCACCCATTGAATGATTACAGTGAAAGATTAAAGAAAATTATCACTTGCACCTCAATCGAATTAACCAATTTTTCAGATAAAAGTAGAGTAATTTTAGCTGGAGTGGTTAATAATTTAAAAAGAAAGAGTACCAAAAATGGGAATCTTATGGCATTTATTACCTTAGAAGATTTAGAGGGCAGTGTAGAAATAATAGCGTTTCCTAAGGTTTATGAAAAATGCAAAGAAATGATAAAAGAAGATGAGATTATCATAACAGAAGGACATATTGATGTGGCAGAAGGAAAGACAAAAATTATTGCTGAGAAGATATCTCTTTTAGAAAAATATATAGAAAATAAAAGACCTGCTCCTAAAACAGAAAAAATGAATCAGAATCTTGCTGAAGAACTTCATCTTGAGATTAACACAGGAAAAAATGAGCCTGATCTTTTAGGAAGATTGAAAGAATTATTTTATGGTTATCCAGGGGAAAGTCAAATAGTACTTCATTTTAAGGATAAAGATAAGGATAAAACTATACTGCATGCCATAGATAAAAAATACTCAGTTAACCTTGGTGGTAAATTTATGGAAGAGGTTCGTAGTATTTTAGGAGATGAAAAAATATGGACAAAAAAATGTTAAAAAATAATAAAAATAACTATTAGATTAGAGGATTTGTTTATCATGTGGAAAGTCATCTATATTGCTAAGGATTTTTTATTAGCCAGAAATTTAGAAAAAGTATTAAAAGAAAAAGGGATTGTAACTATTCTAAACCAATTAGAAGTGGGGAAAAATGAATTATACGGAAATGTAGAAATTTTAGTTCCTAAATGCGAAATTCAAGAAGCAGTTGATTTAATCAATCAAGTTCTGATTTGTAATGATGATTTTTTAGATGATGATGATTAGTATATAGTATATAGTATATCGTATATCGTATATCGTATTTAGTAAAGAAAACAGAAGTGAGAGGTCAGATGATAAGATAGTATCAAGTATCGAGTTATATAGCAATAAAAATAAGAGAGAGAAAAAATAGGGGCCTATTGCACCCCCCCCCTGATAGAATTAGGACTCTTATTTCCTGAATTCTTTTTACGACATACGATATACGACATACGATATACGAGAAAGTGGTGCCGAAGGTCGGAGTCGAACCGACACGAGCTGTGAGGCTCGCTGGATTTTGAGTCCAGTGCGTCTACCAATTTCGCCACTCCGGCATAGGTGTGTCTCTGTTTAAAAATTATAGGTTAAGTGATATTTATTGTCAAGAAAAAATAGAAAAAATAGAACGAAAGAAGAGAGTTATGAATAACCGGAAAAAATTTATTTTGATTGATGGACAAGGTTTACTCTACCGTGCTTATTATGCTTTACCTCAATTAACTACCACTTATGGCCAGATAATCAATGCAGTTTACGGGTTTACTATGATATTAATCAGATTATTGGAAGAAGAGAAACCAGAATATATTGTAGTTACCTTTGATACTCCTGTTCCTACTTTTCGACATAAGGAGTTTAAAGAATACAAAGCTCATCGGAAGAAAATGCCTGACGAATTGATCAGCCAAATTCCTCTAATTAAAGAAATTATAAATAATTATAATATTACTATTTGCTCAAAAGAAGGTTATGAAGCAGATGATGTTATTGGTACTATTGCAAGGGAAGCAGAAAAAAGAAATTGTAATACATTTATTGTTACCGGAGATAAAGATGCTTTTCAGCTTATCTCTCCCTACACTAAGGTAATGACTACTATCAAGGGAGTTACCGAGGTGAAAATTTATGATGAAGAAGGTATAAAGAAAAAATACGGAGTAGATCCGGAGAGAATAGTTGATATTTTAGCGTTAAAGGGGGATATATCTGATAATATTCCAGGTGTTCCTGGTATAGGAGAAAAAACTGCCGCAGCTTTAGTTAAAGAATTGGGCAGTGTAGAAAATATTTTGAATAATACAGAAAAAATATCCAAAAAATCTTTGAGAGAACAGATAGAGAAATATGAAGACCAGATTAGGATGAGTAAAATGTTGGCTACTATAGTAAGAGAGGTACCCATAAAGTACGATTTTGATTCTTTTAAAGTAAAACTGCCAAATTACGAGGAATTGTGGAAAATTTTTAAGAAATTAGAATTTAAAAATCTATTAAAAAAGATTGCTTCTAAAATTAATCATGAAAAAACTATGCTAAAATTCAATTTGATCGGCACTGAAGAAGGATTAGAAGGATTAACTAATAAAATTATAGAAAAGAAATATTTTTCTTTCTATTTGGTTACTTCCTCAGACCATGCGATTTCATCAAATATTTTAGGAATTGCACTCAGTTTCAAAGATAACGAAAATTATTATATCCCGTTATTTGCTTTAAATTTAATAGAAAATTCCAAATGTCTTTCTCTCGAATTAGTTTTAAGTAAATTGCGTCCATGTTTTGAAAACCAGGGAATTATTAAAATTAGTCATAACCTTAAATTTAATTTCATAGTTCTTTGTAGGCATGAAGTTGAAATAGAAGGAAATAATTTTGATACTATGATTGCTGCTTATTTGTTAAATCCCTCAAGAGAGAGCTATGGTTTAAGGGATTTGTTCTGGGAATATTTAAAATATTTTAAAAACGAAGATAAAGAAATTAAAAAAAAGGTTATTATGAGTATAAGCATAGTAGAAGCTTGCGAAAATGCACAGAATATTTTGAAATTAAAAGATATTTTAGAAGAAAAAATGGAAGAAAAAAACTTAATTTCATTATTTGGAAAAATTGAAATGCCTTTAGTAAAAATATTAGGAGAAATGGAGATCAATGGCATAAAAGTGAATATTGATTTTTTAAAATTGATGTCCAGACAAGTGGATACCCGCCTTGAAGAGCTGAAAAATACTATTTATAATCTATCTGGAACGGAATTTAATATTAATTCTCCTAAACAGTTGAGTGTTTTACTTTTTGAAAGATTAAAACTGCCGGTAGTAAAAAAAACAAAAACTGGCTATTCTACCAATGCGGATGTACTTAATATCTTAGCTCCCCAGCACAAGGTTGTGTCTTTCATTCTGGAATATAGAGAATTAGACAAGTTAAAGAATACTTATATCGATAAATTACCCTTTTTGGTTAATAGTAAAACCAGGAGGATACACACTTCTTTTCATCAAACTGTTACTTCTACAGGGAGATTAAGCAGTAGTGAGCCTAATCTTCAAAATATTCCCATTAGGACCGAAATGGGGAGAGAAATTAGAAAAGCTTTTATCGCAGAGAAAGGATTTGTGCTGCTATCTGCAGATTATTCTCAGATAGAATTGCGTATTTTGGCTCATCTCTCTCGGGATGAAAGTTTGCTTAATGCTTTTAAAAATGATGAAGATATCCATGCTTATACTGCCTCGGGAATATTTAACCTTGATCAAAATATAATTAGCGGGCAGATGAGAAGAATGGCTAAGGTAATTAATTTTGGTATTATTTATGGAATGAGTAGTTATGGGCTGGCAAGCAATTTGGGGGTAGGGAGAGAAGAAGCCGAAAAATATATTAATAATTATTTTTTTAGATATCAAGGTGTAAAAAGATATATTGAAAGGGAGAAAGAAGAAGCTCAAAAGAAGGGCTATGTATTAACTTTACTAAACCGAAGGAGATATTTGGAAGGTATAAACAGTAAAGATAGAAAAATCCATGAATTTAATGAGAGAATTGCTATTAATGCTCCAATTCAAGGAAGTGCAGCTGATTTAATAAAATTAGCCATGATTAAAATAGATGAATCCTTCAAAAAAGAACGATTTAAAAGTAGATTACTACTCCAAATACACGATGAGTTAATATTTGAGGTTTACCAGCCAGAGTTAGAAAAAGTCAAGTCCATTATTAAAGAGATTATGGAACATAGTTTAGAACTTTCTGTTCCTGTAAAAGTAAATTTGAAGACGGGTAATAATTGGGCAGAATTAAATTAGTGAATAGTCGTTAGTGAATAGTGAATAGTCTTTAGTAAAGAAAATAAAAAAAGTAGGGCGTATTGCATACGCAAGGTAAAAAATTACGGAATCTTTACTTGATACTCGATACTGGATACTAAAATATTATACTATGTGCTATACGCTAGGCTTGTATAACTAAAGACTATTCACTAACGACTAATTCAGGAGAGGAATCATGGCATTGATTATTGGTCTTACCGGCGGGATTGTAAGTGGTAAAAGTACGGTGGCTAGAATGTTTAAAGATTTTGGGGCTAAGATTATTGATGCTGATATACTTGGCCATAGCGTAATTTTACCATACAAACCAGCCTGGAAGGAAATAGTTAAATTATTTGGGGAAGATATTTTGGGAAAGGATCTGACTATCAATAGAGAAAAATTGGGAAAAATAGTTTTTGCAGATCAGGCTCTCTTAAAAAAATTAAATGAAATTACTCATCCTGAAATAATGAAGTTGATTAAAAAAGAAATAAATTTGGTAAGAAATAAAACTCCTAACCAGGAAAAAATATTAGTTATAGATGCTGCCTTAATCTATGAAGCTAAGATAGATAGATTAATGGATAAGATAATAGTTGTATATATAGATGAAGATGAGCAGATAAAGAGATTAATTAAAAGAAACAATTTATCCAAAGATGAAGCCTTACAGAGGGTAAAATCGCAAATACCCATGAAAGAAAAAATTAAAATGGCTGACTATGTGATAGATAACAATGATACGTTAGATAAAACGAAGAAACAAGTTGAAACATTCTGGCAGAGTCTCGTATCTAGTAGAGCGTTTCTTTAATAATGTTACAATGATTTGTCATTGCGAGCGATAGCGAAGCAATCTCAAGTCCTTATAAATAAAGGGATTGCTTCGTCGCTTTGCTCCTCGCAATGACAGAACAAAATGTAAAGATATTTAGAGAACGCTGTACTAGTATATCGTATATCGTGAAGAAAATAAAAAGAGAAAAATTATTAAAACAACACGGGTCGAATAAATTCAACCCCTACACCAAAAGCAATACTTTATTACAAAGGTTTTGAATTTTGAATTATGGCTTTTCGTTTTTCTGCCTGTGCGTTGCCTGACTGCGAGCGTACTCGCTCAGGCAGGCACGCAGACAGGTCGCTTTAAATTTTTAGCTTAGCAAAGAGATTGGCACGCTCCGATAAATTAGAGCAATGGCAATTGGAATAAATCATTTTTTAATTCTCTAACGATATACGACAAACGATATACGACAAACGATATACGACATACGAAAGAAGGGGTGAATATAATGAGCCTTGCTGAAATTATTAAAGTTGCCCGAGGAGAGGAAAAAGCAGATCTATTATTAAAAAATGGGAAGATAATTAATGTTTTTTCCGGAGAAACATATACTTCCGATGTTGCAATTTATAAAGATATGATTGTAGGATTAGGGGAAGGATATAACGCTGATAAGGAAATAGATATTTCTAATTGTTACCTGTCTCCTGGATTTATAGATGGCCACATTCACTTAGAAAGTTCTATGGTCAAAATTTCGGAATTTGCTAAGACTGTAGTGCCAAAAGGGACAACTTCAGTGATTATTGATCCTCACGAAATTGCCAATGTATTGGGCTTAGAAGGTATCAGGTATATGTTAGAATCCAGCAAATATAGTCCTTTAAATATTTTTATGATGCTTCCTTCTTGTGTTCCCGCTTCATCTTTAGGAACTTCCGGAGCAAATCTTAGTGTAAATGATTTATTTCCCCTTTTAGACGAAAAATGGGTTTTAGGGTTGGGAGAGATGATGAATTTTCCGGGAGTTTTGAACCAAATTCCTGATGTATTGGATAAAATCGTAGTACTTTCAAAAAAATGCATTGACGGTCATGCTCCCAATTTATCCGGCAAGGATCTTTGTGCCTATGTTTCTGCTCAAATTAGATCTGACCATGAATGTACTACGGTAGAAGAGGCTAAAGAAAAATTGAGATTAGGTATGTATATTATGTTGAGAGAAGGGTCAGTCACTCGAAATTTAATCGACCTTTTACCCCTTATAAACCCTGATAATTCCCGGAGATGTTTCTTTTGTTGTGATGACCGCCACCCCAAAGATTTAATTGAAGAGGGGCATATTAATTATATTATAAAAACTGCTATCAAGAAGGGTATAGATCCTGTTGCCGCTATAAGGATGGCCACCATAAATACTACTGAATATTTTAGACTAAGAAATTTAGGTGCAATTGCTCCTGGTTATGCGGCTAATTTAGTTGTCTTTGATAATTTTAAAGATTTTAATATCCTTAAAGTTTTTAATAATGGAAAATTGGCTGCCGAAAACGGAAAGTTAGTAGAACTAAGTGCCAAACTATTGGAGGTACCCATTAGAGGATCAATTAATATTAAGTGGCTTTATCCCGAAGATTTTAAGATTCCCGTAAGAGGGAGTAGATGCAGAGTTATAAAAATTACATCAGGTCAAATTATTACTGAAGAAACTATAGAAGTTCCTAAAATCGAAGAAGGCTTTGTAGTTTCTGATACCAAACGTGATATTTTAAAAATTGCTGTAGTAGAAAGACATCATGCTTCTGAAAAAGTAAGTAGAGGTTTAGTGAAAGGTATTGGCCTGAAAAGAGGCGCATTGGGGTCATCTGTTGCCCATGATTCCCACAATATTATCATTGTGGGCACTAATGATAAAGATATGTTGAATGTCGGGGCCGCTATTGCTAAGATGGGAGGCGGATTGGCAATATCCGTGGATGAAAAAATAGTAGATTCACTGCCTCTGCCTATTGCTGGTTTGATGTCAGATAGACCTTTATTAGAGGTGAAAGAAAATTTAGACTCCATCTACAAAACTGCCAAAGATTTAGGAGTTACAGTAGACAATCCTTTCATGAGTATCGCTTTCTTATCTTTAGAAGTGGCTCCCCATATTAAAATAACCAATAGAGGCTTGGTAGATGTTAATAATTCAAAAATTGTAGATTTGTTTGTAGATTAAGCTGATTAAGTAATTTACCAATTTACCAATTCACCGATTCCCCAATTAAAAAAATGTCGTTAGTGAATAGTATATCGTATATCGCGTGAAAAGAATAAGATTTGTGTTTTGTTTGCCTTGGTCACGATGCATCGTGCCCCTACAAATTACTTATTGCCATATCTATATAATATATATTCGATATGCTCTTTTCCAGTTAATCTTTTCTTTTTTTAACTATATACGATATACGATATACTATATACGCTATACGATATACGATATTAAGAGTATAATTATTTAAGGGCAGAAGTGAGTTTTAAATTTTAATTATAGTTGTAGTTTCTAAAAGGTGTTGTAAATGACTCAAGAGTTTAATTTAATATCTGATTATCCCCCTCAAGGTGACCAACCCCATGCTATAAAAAAAATATTAGAGGGTATACGCAATGGTTACAAATATCAAACTTTAATGGGAGTAACCGGTTCAGGAAAGACTTTTACTATGGCAAATGTAATTCAAAAAGTTCAATTACCCACCCTGGTTATTTCACACAATAAAACCTTGGCTGCTCAATTGTGCAGTGAGTTTAGAAGATTTTTTCCTGATAACGCTGTTGAATATTTTGTAAGCTATTATGATTATTATCAACCCGAAGCTTATATTGCGAGAACGGATACTTATATAGAAAAAGATTCCTCCATAAACGAAGAAATTGACCGTTTAAGGCTCTCTGCTACCAGTTCCCTCTTAGAAAGAAGAGATGTGATTATTGTTGCCAGCGTATCCTGTATATACGGGTTAGGTTCTCCTGCGGATTATCAAGAATTAGTATTGAAAATTAGTAAGAACGAAATTATCAAAAGAGATAATATTTTAGAGAGGCTTATAAACATACATTACGAGAGAAATGATATTGATTTTCACCGTGGGTGTTTTAGAGTAAGAGGAGATGTAATGGAAATATTTCCTTCTTATTTAGAATATGCCTTTCGTATAGAGTTATGGGGTGATAGGATAGAAGCAATTTTCGAGATAGACCCTTTAACTGGAAAAGTTATAAAGAGAAAAGATAAATTGATAGTTTATCCTGCAAAACACTTTGTTACTACTAAAGATAAATTAGAAAAAGCGCTTTTGTCTATTGAAGAAGAATTAAGAGAAAGATTAAAGTATTTTAAAAAAGAAGGAAAGCTCCTGGAGGCTCAAAGATTAGAACAAAGAACAAAATATGATTTGGAAATGTTAAAAGAAGTAGGATATTGCAGTGGAATCGAGAACTATTCTCGTCATATTAGCGGAAGAAAATCAGGAGAACCGCCGGCAACTTTGTTAGATTATTTTCCTTCAGATTTTATGATGTTTATTGACGAATCCCATGTTACTATTCCTCAATTAAGAGGTATGTTTGCGGGTGATAAGTCTCGAAAGGATAGTTTGGTAGAATATGGTTTTCGTCTACCTTCTGCCTATGATAATAGGCCACTGTATTTCAAAGAAATAGAAAATTATATGAATAAAGTTATTTTCGTTTCAGCCACCCCTGCCAAACATGAATTGGAAAGTAGCAAGCAAATAGTGGAACAGATTATCAGACCCACAGGATTGGTTGACCCGGAGATAATTTTAAGACCAGCTAAAAATCAGATTGATAACTTGATAGCGGAAATAAAAAAAAGGACAGAAAAAAAAGAGAGAGTATTAGTGACTACTTTAACTAAAAGAATGGCTGAAGATGCAGCTGAGTATTTGGAAGAAATTAATATAAAAGCAAAATATCTTCACTCAGAGATTAAGACTTTGGAAAGGATTAACATTTTAAGGGATTTAAGATTAGGTAAATTTAATGTGTTAGTAGGAGTAAATCTTTTAAGAGAAGGGTTAGACCTCCCGGAAGTCTCTTTAGTAGCTATTTTGGATGCAGACAAAGAGGGTTTTTTAAGGTCAGAAACCTCTTTAATTCAGACTATGGGGAGAGCAGCAAGAAACATAAACGGCACAGTTATTTTGTATTGTGAAAATATTACCGGGTCGATAAGAAGGGCAGTGAAAGAAACTAATCGAAGAAGGGAAATACAATTAGAATATAATCGCAAATACCAGATAACTCCCAAAACGATAACTAAGACGGTAGAAGAATTTGCGGTTATTAATCACCTAAATGGTGCCGAAGATTTTTCTGCCGTAAACGAAGAACATGAAAAATATTTAAGTAAGAGTAATTTATGGTTATTGATAAAATCATTGGAGAAAGAGATGAAGCAGGCAGCAAAAAATTTAGATTTTGAAAGAGCAGCCTTGCTGAGAGACGAGATAAGAAGATTAAAAAAAGAGGAAACTTTATTCGGAAAATAAAAGTAGTCGTTAGTCGTTAGTGAATAGTGAAGAAAAAAGAATAGTAATATATAAGGACAAGATGAATCGTTCCAACTCGTTTCAACACAGCACGCTGTGTTGCTACAATTACTGATTAATTAAAATTGACCAGGTAACTTGCTGATTATTAAATTGAATTTAATTGGTCAATTGTCAATTGCTAAATTGTAAACACTTGCATCTTACATTTGTACTAACGACTATTCACTAACGACTAACGACTAATTCAGAGGAGAGTTCTTAAATGGTTCAGGCGAAGATAATAATTAAAGGGGCACGAGAACATAATCTAAAGAATATTAATTTGGAAATACCTAGAAACAAATTAATTGTAATTACCGGATTGAGCGGTTCCGGTAAATCTTCTTTAGCTTTTGATACGATTTATGCAGAAGGCCAGAGAAGATATATTGAATCTTTGTCTTCTTATGCTCGTCAATTTATGGAAAGAATGAAAAAACCTGACCTGGATTACATCGAAGGATTATCGCCGGCGATTTCTATTGATCAGAGAAAAGCAAGTAAGAATCCTCGCTCTACCGTAGGCACCGTAACGGAAATTTACGATTATTTACGGTTACTTTTTGCCCGGATTGGAATACCTCATTGCCCGCAGTGCGGTAGGCAGGTTAGCAAGCAGACGGTCGAGCAGATGGTTGATCAAATTATAAATTTATCCCCGGGAACAAAAATACAAGTTTTAGCCCCGGTAATTCGCTTCAAAAAAGGTGAACACAAACAAATATTAGAAGATATTCAAAAGAAAGGATTTGTTAGAGTAAGGGTTGATGGAAACACTTTCGAAGTAGAAGAGGATATAAAAATAGATCGTTATAAAAATCATAATATAGAAGTTGTAGTAGACAGGTTAATAGTAAATCCTGAAATGAAGACTCGTTTGGCTGGTTCTATCGAAACTGCTTTAAGTTTAAGTGAAGGAATAGTAGTTATTAATATAGAAGATGGTAAAGAAAAGATGTTTAGCGAGCATTTTTCTTGTCCCAGCTGTGGAATTAATTTACCAGAAATTGCTCCCCGAATCTTTTCATTTAATAATCCTTATGGAGCCTGTCCTGCTTGTGGTGGTTTAGGTTTTAAAATGGAATTTGATCCGGAATTAATTGTACCGGATAAGAACAAATCTATCCTTCAAGGTGCCTTAGTGCCCTGGGGAGAGGTTAAAGGAAAATATTTATACCACATATTAAAGGGTTTAGCCGATTTTTATGGCTTCAGCCTTGATACATCTTTCGTTAAATTAAAACCTGAACTTCAGGAGATTATGTTATACGGCTCGGGAGGTATAAAAATACCCTTTAAATATCAGAATGATGAACAATCTACCAATTGGACTCATGAAAATTCTTTTGAAGGAGTAATTAATAATTTAAAAAGACGTTATCGAGAAACTAAATCAGAATATATTCGCACAGAGATACAAAAGTTTATGAATATTGGACCCTGTCCCTCTTGTGAGGGTAAAAGACTTCGTCCGGAAAGCTTAAGCGTTACTATTGATGGTTTTTCTATAGCGGATATTACCGAAAAATCTATCAAATGGAATTATGATTTTTTTGAAAAACTGAAATTAGATGAAAGAAGAAGGATAATTGCCGTTCAAATTTTAAAAGAAATAAAAAATAGATTAAGTTTTTTAAGTAATGTAGGTTTAAATTATCTAACCCTATCTCGTTCATCTGCTACATTAGCAGGAGGAGAAAACCAGAGAATCCGTTTGGCTACCCAGATTGGCTCGAGCTTAACCGGAGTACTTTACATCTTAGATGAACCGAGTATTGGTTTACATCAAAAAGATAATTCAAAACTTTTGAAGACTCTTATCAAACTGAGAGATTTAGGGAACACAGTGATAGTAATAGAACATGATGAAGCTACGATGAGAATTGCAGATTACATTGTAGATCTTGGCCCTGGAGCAGGTATACATGGAGGATATTTAGTAGCTGAGGGGAGCTGCAAAGATATAATAGAAAATAAGAAATCTATTACTGGAAAATATCTGAGCCACTTCAGCAAGATTGATATCCCCTCCAGAAGAAGAAAGGGTAATGGGAAATATTTAAAGATTTACGGAGCTCGTCAGTACAATTTAAAAAATATTGATGTATCTATTCCATTAGGTACACTGACTTGTATTACTGGAGTATCCGGTTCCGGGAAAAGTACTTTGATCGAGGAGACCTTGTATAAAACTTTAATCAAGAAAATATATCAGAGCAGAGTTCATCCTGGTGATTATGATAGGATTGAAGGAATAGAAAATATTGATAAAGTGATAATTATCGATCAATCACCCATAGGCAGAACATCTCGCTCTAATCCTGCTACTTACACCGGGGCATTTGCTCCGATTAGAGAAATATTTTCCAGGACAAAAGAGGCTAAAATTAGAGGTTATAAGGCGGGTAGATTTAGCTTTAATGTAAAAGGCGGTAGATGTGAGGCCTGTCAGGGTGGAGGGATAGTAAAGATTGAAATGTATTTTTTACCTGATGTATATATACCCTGTGAAATTTGTAAAGGCCAAAGGTTCAATCGTGAAACTTTGGATATAAAATATAAGAGTAAAAATATAGCTCAGGCGTTAGATATGACTGTTGAAGAGGCTCTGGGATTTTTTTCAGCAATCCCTATTATAAAAAGAAAATTACAAACTTTATATGATGTAGGATTAGGATATATAAAATTAGGACAATCCGCCACCACTATATCCGGTGGTGAAGCGCAAAGAGTGAAATTGGCTAAAGAATTAAGCATTAAAAGTACAGGAAAAACCGCATATCTTTTAGACGAGCCTACTACTGGTCTGCATTTTGATGATGTAAAAAAATTACTCAATGTTTTAGATAGGTTGGTAGAGGCCGGGAATACAGTTTTGGTAATTGAACATAACTTAGAAGTAATTAAATCAGCAGATTATATTATTGATCTTGGTCCGGGAGGCGGAGAAGACGGCGGAAGAGTTGTGGCCGAGGGAACTCCTGAAGAAATAGCATATAATAAGAATTCATTTACTGGAGAATTTTTAAAAAAAGTGCTAAATTAGTCGTTAGTGAATTAGTCGTTAGTGAATAGTGAATAGTCGTTAGTATATCGTATCGCGTAAAGAAAATTAGAAGCCAGGAGTAGGGGCACGATGCA
>MEYH01000048.1:58095-60149 GCA_001773955.1 Candidatus Sediminicultor quintus
AAAAGACAATAAAACAGGAAGGGCACAATTCATTGTGCCCCTACAAATTTAACCGCTAACTAATATAATTGGTAAATCGGTGAATTGGCAAATCGGTGAATCGGTCAATTGGTGAATTGGAGAATTAATTAAATGGATATTAAATCGAAGATAAGCAAATTACCGGAAACAAGCGGAGTTTATTTTTTTAAAGATAAAGAAGGAAAAGTAATATATGTAGGGAAGGCTAATTCCCTGAAAAATAGAGTTTCTTCATATTTTAGTAATTCTTCCCAACAATCTCCCAAGATAAATAAGATGATAAAAGAAATCGTAAATATTGAATATATACCCACTTCTTCTGAGATAGAAGCACTTATCTTGGAAAGTAAAATGATTAAAAGTAACAGTCCTTACTATAATACTCAATCGAAAGATGATAAGAGTTATCCTTATATTAAAATTACTTTAGAGAGAGACTTTCCTCAAATATTATTTTACAGAAAAATAAATCGAAAAATAAAAGAAGGCAAAACTTTATATTTTGGTCCTTTTGTAGATACAAATGCCACACGGGTTGTTATAAAATTATTGAGGCAAGTTTTTAAAATTAGAGAATGCAGAAATAAAGATTTAAAGAAGACGAAAATTTGCTTAGATTACCAGATTGGTTTGTGTTCAGCGCCTTGTGCGAATATGATTAGTAAAACAGAGTACCGAAAAAGAATAAAGGAAATTTGCTTGTTTTTGGCAGGGAAACAAAAAAGATTATTCAATGGTCTTTATCGAGAAATGAAAGAAGCTTCTCATATTCTAAATTACGAAAAAGCTGCTAAAATAAGGGATAGAATAAAATCAATTGAAGCAATTTTAAAAGGTCAGGAAATAAACTTATATAGAAAAAGTAATAAAAATGATTATTTGTTGAAAAAAATAGAAGAAGTAGAAGAAGACGAAATTAAGAAGGGACGGAAGGCAGTTATTGATTTGAAAGATAAACTAAGCTTAAAAAAAATGCCAGAAAGAATTGAAGCATTCGATATCTCAAATATTCAGGGAAAATTACCCGTTGGTTCTTTGGTTGTTTTTGAGGAAGGGCAGCCAAAAAAGGAAGACTATCGAAGATTCAGAGTAAAAAAAATTAAGGGAATTGATGATTACGCCATGTTACAGGAAGTAACGGAAAGAAGATATAAAAGATTGTTGTTGGAAAATAAAAGATTACCTGATTTAATCCTTGTTGATGGAGGGAGAGGTCAACTTAGTGCGGTAGAAAAAATATTAAACGATCTGAATCTTAAATTACCCATAATAAGTATTGCCAAAAAAGAAGAGGAAATATTTAAATTGGAGGTGCATAAACCAATAGTATTGCCTTCTAATTCTGAGGCACTTTTTTTACTGCAAAGAATAAGAGATGAAGCCCATAGATTTGCGGTGACTTATCACAGAAGGATTAGAAGTAAAGAATTACGCAATTCAAAATTAGACCTTATTCCAGGAATTGGTGCTAAACGAAAAAGATTATTATTAGAACACTTTAAAAGCATAGAGGAGCTAAAGAATGCTTCCAAGATTGATATAAGTAAAATACCAGGATTTGGAGATAAAATTGCCGAAAAAATTAAAACAGTTATGGGGGCAAGAAGGTGATATAGCTCCCATTAGAATAGGAAATAATACCAGTGTTCAGGATGGTAGTATTGTTCATTGTGATGCAGGAGTTCCTGCTATAATAGGAAACAATGTTACCATAGGTCATAATGTAATGCTTCACGCGTGCAAGATTGGAGATAATTCTTTGATAGGGATAAGGGCAATCGTGCTTGATGGTGCAAATGAAAAGATATTAAAAAAGTATCGAGTATCGAGTATCGCGTGAAGAAAATAGAAATGTATAATATATAGGGGTAGATCTTGTTCTACCCGTAATATGTAATATGTTGTAGGGGCACGATGCATCGTGCCCAAGGCAAACCCTGTTTAGTAGATACTCACTTAGCAAGGTAAACAAAAGACAATAAAACAGGAAGGGCACAATTCATTGTGCCCCTACACCTGAATCATAGTTTTTT
>MEYH01000048.1:60184-61922 GCA_001773955.1 Candidatus Sediminicultor quintus
AAAAACTAACAACTATATACTATTGACCAATAACTAATTTACTTGTAGAATATGAAAAAAAGAAAAATATTAAAAAGTACCAAAATGTTTTTTTCAAAATTAGCATCTGCTACAAGTATAATTGAAGAACGGGCTAATCGGTGAACCTGTAAATTGGCGAATTGGAGAATTGGTAAATTGGTAAATTGGAGAATTGGAGAATTGGTAAATTGGAGAATTGATTTATTGATTAATTGGAGGTTAAAGACTTATGAAACATAAATCAGTTGCTGACAGTGCTTATGAAATATTAATCAAACATAAAAAGCCATTACATTATCGCGAAATTACTCAAGAGTTAACAAAAACAAGACCATTAAAGGTCAAAGAACCCTATTATGCTGTAAATGCTTCTATGAGTGGAGACAAAAGATTTATGAGGACAAAAAGAGGAGTATGGGGTTTAGTGAAATGGCAATATAAAGATGCAAACATTAAGTATTCTCTCACCAGTTACTGTTTGAAAGACGGTACCATGTTTTTAACCAGTTATATGAAACCATTTTTCCCGAAAGAAGAAGATGCCGTTGAAATTACCTTTATAGACAAAGAAGGAAATGAAATAGAAGCAATAGTGAATAATGTTTCAAAATATATAGTGGGATTAAAAGAATGGTATGAAAAGAAAAAATTAAAGATAAATGATGTTGTTTTTGTTGGCCTTATTGACTATGATAGAAAACGATATTTTTTAGTAACAGAAGATGAGACCAAGATGGAACCTCAGGAGGATTTAAGTGAAAAAATATTTAAAATATTACAAGAAGCAGGCCAAACTTTAACTTATAAAGAGATTTGCGAAAGGGTATTAGAGGTAGAAGTAAACGAAGAGAATTTATTTTCCAAATATATTGATAATATTTTGAGGAAAGACTTCCGATTTATCGAAGAGAAAGAAGAAATGTGGGGTCTCTTTGATTGGTTGAGCGAAATTAAAAAATTGCAATTAAGAATGATAAGTTCCGAAGATAACGAAAATCTTAAAAAATTACTTCAAAAAGTGTTTGAATTTTTGGGTTTTGAAACTTCTATTGTATTAGATGGGCAGGTATCTTTTATTTTAGCAAAAGCATTATTAGATTATAAAACATACAATTTAATTGTTGATGCAAAGTTAGCAGATAAAAAAAACGAAAAAATACAAAAGTATGAACATTGGAACGAGTTGAGCAAGGTAAAAGAGGAAACAAAATCAGATTATTCGGTAATTATTTCTCCGGATTTCGATTATGATAAACTAAGCCGAAAAACAGATAAGAACAAAGTTATATTGTTTGAACTGAGGTGGTTATGCAATCTGATAGAAGAACATGATAAATTACCTTTTTCTTTAAGTAATTTGGAATCAATTTTTTTATTAGATAATCCTACTGAGAATAACATTTTTCAATTATTTGAAAAAAGAAAAATACTTTATAACAAAATAAAACTGGTTAATATCATTATTAATATATTACACGAGAATAGCGGCAAAAAACTTTATCTTAATGTAGAGTCGCTAACCAAAATTATTAATCAAAAAACTGACGCCTGCATTGGTTTTAAAAAAATACAAGAATATGAAGTAGAAGAAATTACTAAAATATTTTCTTTGGAGCCATTTAATATAATACAAAAAACCGAAATGGGAAGCATTATATTAAACTTTAAACCGGAATTGGCAAAAGAAAGATTAAATAAAATAATTGGAGAAATGTTT
>MEYH01000048.1:61967-62101 GCA_001773955.1 Candidatus Sediminicultor quintus
CTCTATGCAATATGCTTCCTACTTCTTTATTATTTTATTTTCTTTACTATATACTAATTTGGCTTCTATTTTCTTCACGATATACGATATACGACATACGATATACGAGATACGAGAAGGAGCAAAATCATGAA
>MEYH01000049.1 GCA_001773955.1 Candidatus Sediminicultor quintus
ACCTTACCATTTATTAATACCAGAATTCATGCTAAAATACAAACAAAATATCAAGATAAAGGTCATACTACCTTTTAAAGAAAAGAGGTACTTATGTTAAAACCCAATCTAATTAAAGTTAGGCAGAAAGCCAATGAACTATATTTTAAAAAAAAATCTCTAAGAGAAAAATTACTAAATATTTAGGAGTATCTATGGAATTTGTAATCTCCTGGACCAAACAATCTAATCAAGACCCTACTCCTGATCAAAGAGGTTGGAAAAAAGATAAACCCAGAAAATACACTGACCAGCAAGAAGAAAAGATCTTATCTATCTACTATAAGCTTAAAGATGACCCTTCCTCTTTCTTCTGCGGGGCTAGTGCTATTTTTAATCTCTGGAAGAGCCATTATCCCTTGACCTTGCCCCCTCATCTTCGCTATATCGGTAGAGTATTAAAGAAACATAACCTTACCGAAAAGATAAAAAGGGGTAAAAACAAAGGAGCCTCTCGTTATCTGCTCTATCCGGAATACACTATCCTTAATACTATCTCCCAAGGATCACTTTTAGAGCTAGATTTTATCGGTAAAAAGTTTATCCAAGGGAGAACAGAGCCGATAAACTTCTTAGCCTTCTCCTTAAGGGGTAAGCACCCTTTAAAGCATTTCATTCGGGTAGAAGAGTATAACCAAGAGGAAGTAATGACCCAACTAGAAGAATTTATTACTAAATTCGAAAAACCCTATGCGGTTAAGATGGATAATGACTTTGTCTTCTTTGGTCCTTCCTCTAAGGAGAGATTCCTTTCTAAGGTAGTTCTCTTCTTACTATTGCATAACATCATCCCCATCTTTACTGCCCCTCGTAAGCCCTGGAATCAGGCCTCTATCGAAGGGGCAAATAGCATCTTCTCCCGGAAGTTCTGGAATAGATGTCATTTTGAAGCAGTATCCGAGATAGATGGACGACTGGCTGACTTCAATCTTTCCTACCAAAGATACCTAAATTATCAAAGACCAGATAGCTTTAAAGAGAATAAAAACTTCTCTTATTGTGCCTACTTCATCAGAAAAATATACCAAGAACCAGAATCAACCAAAGGTTATATTCAGATAGGAAGTAAAAGAATCATCCTTGACCCTTCTTACATTAATCTATTTACTCTATCCAAATGGGATTTAGAAAAAGAGATTCTTTATATTTATATTCAAAGAGAAAAACAATTTGATTCTAAAGTACCCTCTTTTTATTTACAACTGGTAAAGGAAATTCCCTTTGAAATAAATAAAGCAAGTGATAAAAAAGTGGTAGACTTTTATTTGTCATACAACCCTTAGTTAGTTGGTTACCGCTAACCACTAACTATTTAACTAAACAACTATCGACTAATTTAACTGGCCAACCGGTAAACTGGATAACTGGCTAACTAATGATTAGTCATAGAAAGGAAAAAAACAATGAAGGAAGAAAAAATCTTACTAAGTCATGGTAGTGGAGGGAAATTATCTTTTAATCTAATAAAAAAATTATTTTTGCCTAATTTTAATAATCCTTATTTGGAAAGACTTGATGATGGTGCGGTATTAAATATCGAAGGATTAAAATTAGCCTATACTGCCGATTCTTATACGGTAGACCCTTTATTTTTCAAAGGAGGGAATATTGGGGAGCTGGCAGTTTACGGTACGGTCAATGATTTAGCAATGTGTGGGGCAACTCCTAAATATTTAAGCTGTTCTTTTATTATCGAAGAGGGATTCTCTTTAAGCTTGTTAGAAAAGATTGTTTTAAGTATGAGGGAGGCTTCAGCGGTTGCCCGGGTTGATATTGTGACTGGGGACACTAAAGTGGTGGATAGAGGGGCTGCTGATAAAATATTTATCAATACCTCAGGTGTGGGAATAGTGAAAGAAGGAGTAAATATTTCCGGAAGTAATGCTAAAGTCGGAGATGTAGTTATGATAAATGGTCCCATTGGCAGCCATGGGATTGCGGTTTTATCGGAAAGAGAGGGCTTGAAATTCGAAACAGAGATAAAAAGTGATACTGCTCCTCTTTCTTCTTTGGTGGCAAATATGTTAGAATTTAGCAAAGATATCCATGTTCTAAGAGATCCCACAAGAGGAGGCCTGTCTACTACACTAAACGAAATAGCTTTATCCTCAAAGGTAGATATAGAGATAAACGAAGGGGATATCCCTATTCAGGAAGAGGTAAGGGCGGCTTGCGAAATATTAGGTTATGACCCCTTGTACCTCGCCAACGAAGGTAAATTGGTGGCTTTTATTCCCTCGGAAATTGCCCCCGATATGCTAAAAAAGATGAAAGAGAACAAATACGGAAAAGAATCAAAAATTATCGGCAGAGTGGTAAAAAAATCGGAGGGAAAAGTTTACCTGAATACTACCATTGGTGGAAAAAGAATAGTCGATATGTTAACCGGGGAACAGTTGCCCAGGATATGTTAAAATAATGTAAAGCGAAAAACGAAAAACGCAAAACTAAATTCGTATCTAGCATCTCGTATCTCGTAAATAAAATAGAAGTCAGAAGTCAGAAGACAGAATCGAGAATAATAAATAACTTAGAGCGTTTAGGAGGTAAGGATTTGATTCATCAAACCCGTAAAAAATATAGGTTAGATAAATCCGCCTCTACGCCAAGTACCATACAAAAAAGTTTTGAGTTTTGAATTATGGTTTTTAGCTTTAACTTTTTAATTGCATATTGAAAACCTGTATTTTTCTTGTATTTTGAACTAATTAACCAGGTAACCAACTAACTGAGTTATTTTGTATTTAATACTAACGACTATTCACTAACGACTAATTATAGAGGTGGTGTTCGATTATGAATGCGAAAGAAGAAAGTGCTTATGTTAGATTAGCGAGAGAGACGATTGAAAATTATATAAAACAGGGGAAAATAATTACTCCTCCGCTGGACCTTCCTGAAGAGATGATTAATCAAAAGGCAGGGGTATTTGTTTCTCTTAAAAAAAATGGTAATTTAAGAGGGTGTATAGGAACTTTTATGCCTACTCAGGAAAATATAGCCCAAGAGATTATAAAGAATGCTATTAGTTCTGCTGTTGATGATCCTCGTTTTTCTCCGGTAATAGCTTCTGAATTAGGTGATTTAACTATTTCGGTGGATGTCTTGTCTCCTCCTGAAGAAATTTATGATGTCTCAGAACTTGATCCTGAAAAATATGGAGTAATTGTTAGCAGTGGTTACAAAAAGGGTTTATTGCTGCCAGATTTAGAAGGTGTAGATACGGCAGAGGAACAGGTGGATATTGCTAAGCGCAAAGCAGGTATTTATCCTGGTGAAAAAGTAAAATTATATCGGTTTGAAGTGAAGAGATATTATTAATTAGTCGTTAGTATTTAGTGAATAGTGAATAGTATTTAGTATTAGAGCGCAAAGTGTAAAGCTAAAAACGCAAAACCAAAACTTAAAACTTAAAATTGAAGAAAAAGTTTTGAATTTTGAATTATGGTTTTTCGCTTTTCGCTTTAGACAGGCGAGAAGCCTTTCCTACTAACGACTAACGACTATTCACTAACGACTAATTAAGAGGTGATTTTTAAAATGAAAGAAGCTTTATTTTATGATTTAATTGACAAAGAAAAAGGGATTATAAAATGTTTGCTTTGCCCCAAAGAATGCCTGATAAATAAAGGCCAGGTTGGTTTTTGCCGAACTCGGGAAAATATAGATAACCAGCTTTATTCTTTAATCTATTCCAAAGTTTCCTCTTACGGAATGGACCCTATTGAAAAAAAACCTCTCTATCATTTTTATCCCGGGACAATGGTTTTATCACTGGGTACAATAGGATGTAATTTTGCTTGTACTTTCTGTCAGAACTGGACCATTTCTCAAGCAAATATTAAAGATGTTCAAGTAGAAGAGTTATCCCCCGAAAGGGCAATACAATTAGCCCTGCAGAATAATTCTCCGGCAATATGTTATACATATTCTGAACCTTTAATCTGGTATGAATATGTTTTGGATACAGCCAGGTTAGCTAAAAAAAATAACTTAAAAAATATATTGGTTACTAATGGATTTATTAATCGTGAGCCTCTTATTAAACTTTTGCCTTTTATTGATGCCATGAATATTGACCTTAAATCTTTCCGAAACTCCTTTTATCAAAAATATTCTAAAGGAAACCTCTCTCCCGTGCTTAACGCTATTGAGCTTTCTAAAGAATATTGCCACATAGAAATAACTAATCTAATGATTCCCGGATTAAATGATAGCGAAGAGGAAATTAAAGAGATGGTGGATTGGATTTCTTCTCTAAGTGAAGATATACCTTTGCATTTTTCTCGCTACTTCCCCTGTTATAAGATGGACACTGAAGCAACACCCATTTCCACCCTATATAAAGCCCGGGATATTGCCAAAAAAAAATTAAAATATGTATATGCGGGGAATATCAGGGACGAGGAAGCCAATACCACTTATTGTGGAAATTGTAAAAAAACTTTAATCAAACGAACGGGTTATAATATTATAAATGTGGGTTTGGATGTAGATGGAAAATGTAAATATTGCGGCGAAAAAATTGTTTCTCTTTAGTTGTAGTAGTTAGTTAGCGGCTACCTAGTTACCCAGTTAAAATACAGTGATAAGTGATGAGTAATGTGTAACAAGCAATGAGTGTAGGGTCACAGGTTGCAAGTTACAAGATGCAAGGTGCAAGATAAAAAGCTTGTTTTTAGTTATTTTGAATTTATTCTTGGTATTCTCTTTACTTGACACTCGAAACCTGTAACCTAAAACTTATTGTTTATTTTTCTTTCTTAACTCGATACCCGATACTGTATACTCAATACTGTTTTTAAAACTTGACTTTTAACCCCCCACTTTGTTATATTTATCCTTAGCGGTATATTTACTTCCTGTTTTGTAGAGGTCACCTCTTTATTATAGAAACAAACCTCACTTTCTCTATTTTTTCAACCATAGGTTACAAACTTAGGACAATTATAATAGTTTTATGAATGTCTGCCACTTCTAAAAGAAGCAAGATGAATAAGCATAAATAGGTAATGGATTTAAAATTAATTTAACTTGACATATAATCAGCTTGAGTATCATTATATTAAAGTTCGCCCTAATAATAATCAATAAAGTGTTAAGCATATAAATTAAGTAGAGGATAATTATATACATTATGTATAAGAAAAGTGTCAGATTAGTTTTAACTTTCTTTGTGCTCATGAGTTTCTGGTTGGTTCTCAGCCAAAATCTTCAACCAGCTTCATTGCTTATTGGTGCTCTCTTTTCGCTTCTGGCTGCCTTATTGAGTTTCGATTTTTTTATTAAACCAGACGAGGGCATGCACAGCAAAGCTATTCGAACGATTTGGTTGTTACTTATTTATGTTTTTATTTTAATTTACGAGATGTTTCTTGCCAGCATCGATGTAGTCTATAGAGTTATAACTATGGATATCAATCCAGAGGTGGTTATGATAAAGACAGATATAAAATCAGATTTAGGTATCGTACTATTAGCAAATTCTATAACCCTAACACCTGGCACTATCACCATCGATATCGAAGGTGATCATCTTTACGTCCACTGGTTGTATGCACGTACAACCCATTTTGGGCATGCAGCAGAGTTGATCAAAGGGCGATTCGAATACTGGTTAGGGAGAATATTTATATGACTGCTGTGACCATTATCATCACTGTATTAGGCATAACTGCTTCACTTGCTCTTTATCGGGTCATTTTTGGACCTACACCATGGGATAGGCTAATAGCCGTTAATCTTATCTCGTCTAAAGTAGTTATGATCATGGTAGCTGCTGCAGTATTATTCGAACGAAGGATATATCTGGATGTGGCGCTGGTATACGCTATTATAGGTTTTGTAAGCATAATCGCTATTAGTAAATTTTTAGAAGGTGAGGATACCGACAGAAAATGATAGCTTACCTATTTATATTTCTGGGATTAGTTTTTATATTTTTTGGCACACTGGGAATCATTCGTTTTCCTGATATTTATACTCGGTTACAGACCAGCTCAAAGTGCGATGCTGCAGGTGCCATAGCGTTGCTTGTCGGTTTGATAGTGAGGGAGGGTTTAGATTCGTTATCCTTAAAGATATTAATAATTTTGGTGTTTTTATTGTTGACCAACCCGGTAGCCTCCCATGCCATAGCACGCTCTGCTGCCATCAGAGGAATAAAGCCATGGCGGAAGAAAAAGAAATGTTAAAGGGGGAAGCAGATTAGAGCTGCGAAATTATGCTAATTGTTTTCTTGATAATGTTACCTGTGCTTGCTTTAGTGGCACTTGAAATAAAAAATCTATTAAGTGCAGTAATAGTATTGTCTGCATTTAGTCTCGTGTTATCTTTGATATTTTACTATCTACATGCGCCCGATGTGGCTATTGCCGAAGCAGCGATCGGCTCTGGATTTGCTACAGTCATATTTCTAATTGCTATAAAGAAGAGAGGCGTGCTAATCATGTTAACCTATCCGCATAGTCGCTTTTTCTATTATGATGATAAGGGTCGTCCAGCGGGTTTCGATTACGATATTTTATCACTATTCGCCAGAAAATTAGGTATCGAGTTGGAGGTAAAACAGGTTCAGCATTGGCAAGAGCTCATCCCAGCACTCATATCCGGCAAAGGAGATGTTATAGGTGCAGGTATGACTCGCCTGGATGAGCGTATGAAGCAGATCTGTTTCTCTGATGGCTATTTCCCAACCAAAGTAGTAATAGTAATTAACAGTGAGAACACTACACTGAACTCTCTTAGCGATCTAAAGGGTAAAATGGTTACCTCCGTTAAAGACACCTCCTATTTATCTGCATTGCAATTAATTGAAGGCATTAAAATTGATACTAACTTCTCTGACCCAAACATATTATTAAAAGCAGTATCTGAAGGCAGAATAAACGTAGTTGCTGTTGACTTACCAGAGGCATTAGTAGGGCATATATTTTATCCTAACCTGAAAAATGTCGATACTATTACTGGTTTACAACAGTACGGATATGGTGTATCTAAAGATAAGCCAGAGCTGTTATCTGAATTGAATTCTTTCTTAAAAGGGATCAACGAGGATGGTACTTATCAAAAAGTATATAGAAAATACTTTCACTAATTATATTTTATGGAATAATGGATGTTCAAAGAAATGAAAAAAGTTTTTTTTATTATAATAATACTTGCAATGGCCATATTGTTTATCTTATCTGCCGATATCGAATATGGCAATCCGAAGAATCTGGATGCCGCCAATTATTATATCGAGCAAGGTCTTTACGATACCGGAGCAATTAACCTGGTTGCGTCCATATATCTTGGTTATCGTGCTTATGACACACTTATTGAGACAATAGTCTTATTTGTGGCAGTAGCAGGAGTAGTATTCTGTTTACGGGGGAAAAGATAGATGGGGAGCTCAAAGATAATTAGGACTATAGCCCAGAAGTTATTTCCTTTCATCATGCTTTTTGGATTTTATCTGATATCAAATGGGCATCTATCGCCAGGTGGTGGTTTTCAAGGTGGAGTTGTGTTAGGTACAGCTATAATACTTTTAGCGCTCTCTCATGGCATAGAGCAAACGGAAAAGATATTTAAGAGCAGATGGCTAAACATGTTGGAGAAATTAGGGATATTAACCTTAATCTTTTTGGGTTTTCTGGGTATATTTTTCGGCTACTCCTTTCTTGGCAATTTTTTGCCATTGGGTAGGCCAGGGCAGATTACTAGTGGCGGATTGATGTTACCCTTTAACATAGCCATTGGTATTAAGGTAGCAGCGGGTGTTTCAGCAATATTTTATGCTTTAATTAAATATAGAGGTGAGATATGAATCCAGTAAATATCAGCCTTTTGGTCTTTATGATTGGCTTGTATGGTGTAATGAGTAAAAACAACTTGATAAAAAAGATCATGGGGCTAACCATAATGAATGGTAGTATTGTACTGTTTTTCATAAGTATTGGATACAGGAAAGGTGGCTTGGCGCCAATATTGGAGAAGGGGACGACTGGCGGTATCCCCACTACTATATTTGTTGACCCATTACCTCAAGCACTGATGCTTACTGCAATTGTGATCGGTATTTCTGTGACTGCTTTGGCATTAGCACTGATCGTAAAAATCTATTCCAAATACAAGACTTTAGACATCCAGCAACTCTCAAAGGAGCGATAATTATTTGTCAATTCACATCCCCATCCTAATTATAATATTACCGCTTCTGGCTGCATTTCTTGTGTTACTTACCAGAAAGTATAAGATTGTATTAGCGGCTGTTAGTATCATAACTTCAATTGTGTTTACATTGACTCTCTCGTCTCGGGTTCTATCTAACGATAAGATAACATACCATCTTGGAGGCTGGCGAGGTCCGTTAGGCGTAAGCCTGGTAATAGATGGGTTAGGCTTTTTCTTCTCTTTGATAGCACTGGGTTTAGGGTTATTAGTTATTATATATTCTATACCTGAAAAGCGCTATAGTAGAACATACTACTTTCTGCTGCTTGTTTCGTTAAGCAGTATGATTGGTGTCATTTATACTGCTGATATATTCAATATGTACGTCTTCTACGAGCTTTTATCGCTTGCTGTGTATTTGCTCATTGCCTATCCTAAGACAGGAGTGACTTTAAGGGCGAGCTTTAGTTACCTTATTATGGGCGGTGTGGGGTTATCTTTCTTCCTGTTAGGAGTTGGCTTTCTTTATGCTATGACTGGTACATTGGATATATTCCATATAGCTGAAAGGCTGCCGGCTGCATTTAATTCCAGTATGCAGATGGTGATCATGTCCTTTGTGCTCATAGCTACCGGTATGGGCATAAAAATAGCTGTATTCCCTCTTCACGGCTGGCTGCCGGATGCACATTCTATGGCACCATCACCTGTCAGTGCATTACTTTCCGGTGTTACCGTGAAGATAGGCATTTATTGCTTGATTAGAGTGGTCTATACTGCATTCAGTGCAGAAATGTTTTTTCTTATTAACAGCCATAATATATTGATGGTTTTGGGTGTAGTTTCACTTTTATTTGGTGCCAGTATGGCATTAGCACAGAAAGACTTGAAACGATTGCTGGCATATTCGACTATTAACCAGCTTGGGGTTGTGCTTATCGGGTTGGGCATAGGAACAGAGATGGGGCTCACTGGTGCACTATTTCATGTTTTGAACCATGCTATAATGAAGAGCACTCTATTCTTTTGTGCCGGCATAATGATTACTGAGACTGGCACGAGAGAAGTGAAGGGGCTCAGTGGGTTTGGCAGGCAACAGCCGGCTATAACCTTTGCCTTTATTGTAGCCTCTTTAGGCATGATCGGTATACCACCTGTTAATGGCTTTGCAAGCAAATGGTTGATATGTTTAGCTGCGGTAGAAGCTGGTTACACTATCCTTGTAGTGATCATACTTGTAGCGAGTGCGATTTCTGCTGCATATTATTTTCGGGTGATACAAGTACTTTTTAGTAACCCACCGGAACAGAATCACATACCCGCCCATGAAGAGGGGCAGGTAATTCATAAAGGTAATCTCTTTAGAGTCTTGCCGATTTACATTTTGGCAGCTGGATGTCTATTGCTTGGGATTGTACCAGCTCTGGGTATATCCCTGGCAAAGCCAGCGGTGAGTTTGCTCTTATCCTATGTCGTTCCATAAAAAATAAGTATCGTTGTGCATAGAATATTATCTAAAGGTGGTGAATTTCCAATTTTGAATTCTACTCTTCCACTTTTAACTGTAATTATGCCCCTTTTTTTGTCTTTAACTGTGGTGTCGTTTGTCAGGGGACGATTCAATCAAGCTCAAAAGCTTCGGCTGATACTGGTTATTATTTTTATTGTTGCGATTGCGATGGCGTGTTTGCTTGGACTCATGTTATTTGAGATTCTCAAAGGTAATACAATTTATGGTGTTTTTTTACCTCAGGTAGCTCTTGTTGGATTACGTCTCTATGTAGATGGACTAAGTATTATTATAGCTATAGTTAGCTTTTTGTTATGGCTTGCGGTTTCTATATATTCTATAAGCTGTATCAAAACTGATCTGATTAGGTATTATTCTTTGCTGTTAATTATACTGGGATCCGTGCAAGGCGTGGTATTTGCCAAAGATCTTATAAACTTCTATGTATTCCTTGAGATGACTGCTGTGGCTACATATTTTCTCATAATACATAAAAGAAATATCGATGCATTTCAAGCTGGCTATAAGTACATACTCATGACTTTAATCGGCGCTTTTCTTATTTTATTATCTATCATTTTGGTCTATGTAGATACGGGTAGCTATGAAGCAATTATGGTTACTAAGTATGGTGGCTTTATAGCACCTGTACTATTCTTATTGGGCTGTTTTATCAAGGCCGGTGCAGTCCCATTACACATTTGGTTGCCAGATGCACATCCTGCTGCACCATCGCCTGTCAGTGCGTTTCTATCCGGTATGATGATAAAAATAGGCGCTTATGGCATTATAAGATTTATCCTCCCTATGTTGAACTTCGATTTACCTGCTACCAACCTTGGAGAGCTATTAAATGTGCTAATTATGTCTATTGGTGTAGCTTCTATGCTGATTGGTGTGCTCTTAGCTTTGGCACAAATAGATGTTAAGCGATTATTAGCATATCACAGTATAAGCCAGATGGGATATATTCTCTTAGGTATAGGGCTGGGCACTAAGCTTGGTCTGGCTGGTGGACTGTATCACATGGTGAACCATGCTATGTTCAAGGGATTGCTATTCCTGTGTATGGGTGCAGTCACCTATTCGACCGGTACGAGGAAGCTTGATAACTTAGGTGGCTTATGGAAGAAGATGCCGATAACAACGTCCACATGTATTATTGCTGCCTTAGCTATTTCAGGTATACCACCGTTTAATGGGTTTGCAAGCAAGACAGTGCTTTTTGAAGCTGTAGTCAATTATAGTTTTGTACTTAAATTTGTCATGATGGTCACTGCAGCACTAACCCTTACCTCGTTTCTTAAATTAATAAGCTATACCTTTTTCGGTGAACCTAAGAGGCCGCTGATAACTGTCAAAGAAGTACCGCTACTAATGCAGTTACCTATGATAGTGCTGGCTATTTTATGTGTGCTTTTGGGAATAAATGCACAATTTGTGCTGGACAGGTTTATTGTATTTGCGATAACTGGGCTAGTTCAGCCTCGATCAATTCCAAAGATAGAATTCTGGACTCAAGACACAGCTTTAGATGCTTTCTTTATAATAACTTTAGGTTTCGTTGCCTATATTGCGGCTTCAAAACTGGGTTTAATAGGTAGAGAAAAGAAAGAATTTGAGATGGGAAGCTTTATGGCAAAGCTGAGCAAGTATTTAAGTATGGATAGAATTTATTGTAATATTGCTATATTAATAGATAAACTATGCAAGAAGCTTGACAGTGTACACCCACGAGATTTGAATGTTCACATATCCTGGGTGCTACTGACTTTGATTACATTGTTTGTGATATTATTTTTACAATAGTTTAGTTTTTAAATTTTTCTCTTTCTGCCTTATACTCAATATTTACTATTATATCATCATATATTTAATGAGATAATTTTATACCTTTAAATATATAGGAGATTAGGTTATAATTAAAACAATTCGAAGTATTTTTTATTTGAGGTATTTATAATGTTCAAAATACCTTTTTAGTGAGGCAATTCGGAATATTTTAAGAAATAAAAATATATGTGAAAAAGGAGAAATAGGAAATGTGGGGAGATTTTCTTTTTGCATCATTTTCCAAAAATATAGGCATTGATTTAGGTACTTCTACCACCCTTGTATATATCAAGGGGAAGGGAATTGTCTTATATGAACCGTCAGTCGTTGCTTTTAAAGACGGAGGGAATAGGATATTGGCAGTAGGTAAGGAAGCGAAAAAGATGCTGGGGAGAACTCCCCAGGGCATATTTACCGTTAGGCCCTTAAAAGAAGGGGTGATAGCTGACTTTGAAGCTACTGCTGAAATGTTAAAATATTTTATTAAAAAAACTCATAATCCTAATCGTTTTTCAAGGCTATCGGTTGTAATTTGTGTTCCTACCGGGGTGACGGAGGTAGAAAAAAGAGCAGTATCAGAAGTTGCTTATAAATGCGGAGCGGGACGCGTGTTTCTGATAGACGAGCCTATGGCAGCAGCTATTGGTGTAGGAATTCCTATATTTGAACCTATGGGTAATTTGGTATTAGATATAGGTGGAGGAACTTCCGAGGTAGCCATAATATCATTGGGAGGGATAGTAGTAAGCGAATTGAGTCAAGTTGCCGGGGATTATGTCAATGAAACCATTAGCGTATACGTCAAACAAGCACATAATTTATATATTGGTGAATTAACTGCTGAAGAAATTAAACTTGGTTTATCCACAAATAAGACAGATGGAGAAAATGGTGATTATGAGATTAGGGGGAGAGACAAAGTTGGGGGTCTTCCTAAAATAATTAAAATTTCTAAAGATGAATTAAGGGAAGCTCTCTCTGAACCCCTAAGAATAATTGCTAATACAGTGAGGATGGTTTTAGAAAAAACACCTCCTGAATTGATCTCAGATATTGTGGATAAAGGAGCGATTATGACTGGCGGAGGTTCACTTTTGGTAGGTTTACCAGAACTTTTACAAGAAGAGATAGGTCTTCCAGTTTTTGTATCCCCAAAACCGGCATACTGTGTTATTAAGGGGATAGGAAAGGTTTTGGAGGATTTTAATTTTTACCAAAGGGTATTGATTAGAACAGCCAGAAGAGTTTAAAATAGTCGTTAGTCGTTAGTGAATAGTGAATAGTAGTAAAGCGAAAAACAAAAAGCGCAAAACTGAATTCGTATCTCGTGAATCTTATCTCCTATAAATTAAAACTATTAATCTATATTTTACGCTAACGACTAACGACTATTCACTAACGACTAATATAATTGGGGAATGAGAAATTTGAAAAATTTTTTTTCTAAAAACACTACTTTAATAATTTTTACTTTATTAATTATTATAACTATTTTTATAATGACTATTGACTACCATGGCAAAACGTACCTTAATTGGTTAGAGAGTATCGGGTTAAAACTTTTCTCCCCGATTAATCGGGGAGTAACTTTAGTTGCTGACAATACAAAAAACTACTTAAAGGCTATAGCCGAATTTAAGAGAATGGAAGCAGAGAATAAAGAGCTAAAAGAAAAAATCGAAATTACCTATCAGGAAAACACTATATTAAAAGAAAAATTGATAGCCTATGATAGGTTGAAAAAGCTGTTAGAACTCAAAGAATCTTTTGTTTATGAAATGATTCCCTCTTTGGTAATCAGCCGAGAACCAGGGAATTGGTTTAATAGTATAATTATTGATAAAGGAATAGCTGATGGGGTAGAGAAAAATATGGCGGTAGCAACTTCCCGTGGATTGGTAGGCAGGGTAGTTAGCGTCGATTCCCGAACAGCAAAAATATTATTAATATTAGATCAAAGAAGTGCTGTGGGAGGCATGATTCAGAGATCAAGAGATATAGGGGTAGTGAAGGGAAGCGAAAGCAATTATTGCTATATAGAATATCTTTCCAATGATGCTGATGTAAAAATAAATGATGTGGTGATCACTTCCGGATTAGGAAGCATTTTCCCCAAGGGACTTATTATTGGTAAGATAGTAGGGATAAAAAAGGAAAGCCATGATTTATTTCAAAAAGTAATAGTAAGGCCAGAGGTGGATTTTACTAAATTAGAAGAAGTATTTGTAGTAAAAATATCCGAGTAGAATTCGATTGGATTAAGTTAATAAAAATATAAACTTATTACTCATTACGGGCAGACACAAGGTCTGCCTCTACTAATTTTTCCTGCTTTTTGACTCGATACTCGATACTTGATACTAATTTAAGAGGAGGAAGTACCATTTATAAAATAATAAAATTAGAAAATAATTTAAGAATCGCAATAGAAGAAATGCCCTACATAAAGTCTGTAGCTATTGTTTTCGGAATAGGAGCTGGGTCAAGGTATGAAGTACAAAAACACCAAGGAATTTCTCACCTCATCGAACATATGCTATTTAAAGGAACCACCCGAAGAAAGAGCACTTTAGAAATATCTCAGGTAATAGAAGGTATTGGAGGAGAAATAAACGCTTCTACATCTAAAGAGACAACTTATCTATATGCTAAAGTTCCTCAGGAACAATTTAAAACTGCTTTTGATGTGTTAGCCGATATCATATTAAATTCGTTAATGAGAGAAGAAGATCTTCATAAGGAGAAAAATATAATTATCGAAGAAATTAAAAAATATCAGGATATACCAGAAGAATTAGTTGAAATCTTACTTGATAAGATAATGTGGAAAAATCATCCTCTGGGGAAATCTATTCTCGGAGATGAAAAGAGTATAATCAATATTCAAAGAGAAGACCTTTTATCATATATAAATACATTTTATCGTCCCAATAACTTAGTAATCAGTGTTGCAGGTAATATTAAGATAGAAGAAGTAATTCTACAAGTCGATAAATATTTCAAAATAATTAAAAAAGGTGAAGTTAAAAATTATTTACCTGCAAAGGATAATCAGAAAAGTACTCAAATAGGAATAAAATATAAAAAGAGTAACCAGACTCATCTTTCTTTTGGTTTCCCTGGAATTTCTCGGTTAGATCCTGATAAATACTCCGTGGATTTATTAGATATAATATTGGGTTCGGGATTGAGTTCTCGGCTTTTTCAAAAAATAAGAGTTAGAAAAAGTTTAGCTTATGATATCCATTCGTTTATTCAGTATTTTAACGATATCAGTTCTTTCAATATTTATGCTGGTATCGATTCAAGTAAACTGAGGGAAACTATCCAGACAATTTTAGGGGAGCTTAATAAAATAAAAGATAGTAATTTAAAAGAAGATGAATTGAGAAAAGCAAAAGAAATGTATAAAGGTGCACTATCCCTAAGTTTGGAAAGTACTTTAAGCAGGGCATTTTGGTTGGGGAACAGAATACTTTTGTACGGTAAAACCTCAACTTTTGACGAAATAAAAGAAAAAATTGAAGAAGTAAAAGTGAAAGATATTCAGAAAATGGCACAAAATATTTTTACTAAAGATAAAATAAATTTATCTATTGTTGGTCCCTTCAAAGAAAAGGATAAAGAAGAGTACAATTCTCTCCTACAAGAATTGTGATTTTATTTGGTTACACAGTTAACCAGTTTACCAGTTAAAATACAGGTTACAAGTTGTAGGTTACGAGTTTTAAGTTTAAAAAGCTTTTACTGAAAACCGAGAACTGAAAACTAAAAACTAGTTTTGTATTTTTTGCTAACGACTAACGACTAATTTAATCGGTTAATTAGGGAATCGGTAAATTATTTATTGACTGGCAGACTGGGTGACTGGTAGACTGACCAATTGATATAATTAGATAATTGGTAAATTGGTAAATTGGTGAATAAGGATATAGTAATATGCCTTTAAAATTAGGGATGGGAGATATTATCAGATTAAAGAAGAAACATCCTTGTGGTGGTTTTCATTGGGAAATTACCAGGACCGGTATTGATATTGGCATAAAATGTCTTTGTTGCGGCAGGAAAGTCCTGATTTCCCGGGTAAAATTAGAGAAGAAAATCAGAGAAATTATCCCCCGGGATTAAGAAAAAAATTGATGTTTTTTAATTTTTTCTTTTCTTTTTTTCTCTAGTTTTTTTCTTCACCCGATACTCTATACGCAATACGAATTTATTCTGATTCTCAATTTCTATTATCTTTACGATATACGATATACGATATACGAATATAAACTTGATATCGAAAATATCTGTGGTATAATATAAATCGTTTTATATTTCTAATTTCCTTGCTCCCGAAGAATCTTTCAGGGGCTGATTAAACCGAAAGGAGGTGGTAACAGATGAGAAGTTATGAAATAATGTTTGCTATAAATCCCCAATTAGAAGACAAAGAATTAGATTCCTTATTGGATAAAGTAAAAAAGCTTATTACCGAAGCAAAGGGAGAAATAACCAAGACAAATAAATGGGGCAAAAGAAAGTTAGCTTATGAAATTAAGGATTTCACAGATGCGATTTATGTAGTCTTAAATTTTAGTGTGGATGAAAAAATTATTGCTGAACTTGAAAGAGTTATAAAGTTGGAAGAGAGAGTTATTAGATATTTATTAACCCTAAAAGATAAAGAAAAAATTCAAAACAAAGATAGCTAATTAATTATTTAAAGAAATACCAAAAAGAGAAAATAGATTAAAAAGGAGGAAAAATATAAATTAATGACACGATTTAATTCTTTTAGAAAACCACCAAGGAAAGTTTGTCTTTTTTGCAAAGATAAAATATTAGTTGATTATAAAGATATAGATTTATTAAGAAAATTTATTACTGAACAAGGTAAAATGTTACCTCGTAGAGCAACCGGAAACTGCGCAAGACACCAACGTACGCTGGCTATAGCTGTAAAAAGAGCAAGAGAAATAGGACTTCTTCCTTATGTGGCGAAATAAATTAGTATTTAGTGAGCAAGAAGAAGTCAGAAGCCAGAATTCTGTATCCAGAATAATCTCAACCGTGTAATTCTATATATGGAATTATTCTGACTCCTGACTCCTGACTCCTGACTCCTAAATTCTGGGTACCTAAATAATTTTATTAAAAATTTTGAATTACAGTTTTCCATTTTTAAATTTAAATTTTTAGTTTAAGAGGTTTTTATTGACTGAACAAATTCCAACTAAATCAATGGTTGAGGGTGCATTTTTAGCAGCAATTACTGCCGTTCTATTTATTATTAGTATATACATTCCCTTACTGGGTACATTGGTAAGTTTTTTGTGCCCTCTTCCGATTATAATTTTATGTTTACGACATAGCATAAAGTTTGCTATTATCTCAGCTTTTATATCAGGGATTTTGGTAACTATTTTAGCTGGTCCCCTGCAGGGGCTTATGGTCCTATTAGGTTTTGGAATATTGGGGCTAACTTTAGGTTTTGGTATAAAAAAAGGATTATCTTTAACAGATATTATTATCATTGGGAGCATAGCTTCTCTTGTTTCTAAAGGTTTAATCCTTTTAATCGGCTTTTGGGTTTTAGATCTCAATACCGTATTATTTGATATAGAAGAGATAGATAAAATCATAACTCAATCTTTGAATTTTTATAGTAATATGGGACTATCTTCAGAACAATTAGCTACCCTGAAAGATTCCTTAACCCAAACCATCAGTATTGTTAAGATAGCATTCCCGGGAATGATTATTCTTGCTTCAATTTTTGATACTATTTTAAATTACTGGGTAGCTCGTTTGATTTTAAAGAGATTTGGATATAAATTAGCTAACTTTTCACCCTTTCGTAACTGGAGAGCTTCTAAATCTTTTTTTTGGAGTTATCTTTTAGGGATGGTATTGATAATTCTGGGAACAGTTTACAAAGTACCTCTTTTAAATAGAATTGGAATAAATATTCAAGTTTTTTTTACAGTAGCATTTTTGATTTATGGGCTTTCTTTAACCAGTTTTATATTGGAGCGGTTTAAAATTAAAAATTTTTTACAGTGGGTTGTATATATTCTGGTGTGCTTTCAACCCCTTTTATCCCAAATTATTACCTGGGCAGCCATGTTAGATATATGGATAGATTTTAGAAGATTAATTACTGCCAGAAAAGGATAGAATAGTCGTTAGTGAATAGTATCAGAGCGTAAAGTTTAAAGCTAAAAATGCAAAACCAAAACTTAAAACTTAAAATTGAAGAAAAAGTTTTGAATTTTGAATTATAGTTTTTCGCTTTTCTGCCTGTGCGTTGCCTGACTGCGAGCGTACTCGCTCAGGCAGGCACGCAGACAGGTCGCTTTAAGTTTTTAGTTTAATGCTGACTCGATACTATATACTTGATACTACGATATTATTAACAATTAAGGATTGCTAAAATTAATAGAAGAATCTATAATATAGAATAGAATAGGGAGGCTTAAAATATGAAAATAATATTGAAACAAAATATGGAAAAAATTGGACAAGCAGGAGAAGTAGTAGAAGTAAGCGATGGTTTTGCCCGTAATTTTTTAATTCCCCAAGGTAAAGCAATTTCTTTTAGCGCAGGCAATTTTAAACAAATAGAATATTTAAAGAAACGAGAAGTAGAACAAAGAGATGGAGAGTTAAAGGAAGTCAAGGAATTAGCAGTAAAAATTAGTAATATCTCCCTGGAAATTAAAGTTAAAGCTGGGGAAGAAGGAAAGCTTTTCGGTTCTGTAACCAGCAAAGATATTGTGGAAGTTCTGTTAAAGGAACATGGAATTGAATTAGATAAAAAGAAACTTAATTTAAAAGAATCCTTAAAAAAATTGGGTGTTCATATTGTACCAATTAACTTATATAAAGATGTAACTCCTCAAATTAAAGTTACTTTGATTTCTGATTACGCATCTGAGCAGGAAACAGAGGATACAAAAAAAGAATAAATCAGTAGTCAGGAGCCAGAATACAGAAGTCAGGGATACAGAAGCAGTAATGAGTAATGTGTGACAAGTAACCTGTTTTTGTAAACTTAAAAGCATAAACTCATTACTTATTACATATCACTTATTACTGTATTTTGACGCGATACGCGATACTATATACTATCGACTAGTTTAACATGGAGTAAAAAAATGGAATTAGGCAGGAATCCTCCTCAAAATATTAGCGCAGAACAGGCTGCTTTAGGTTCAATGTTGCTTCAGGAAGATGCTATTTTGCACGGTGTGGATATCTTAAGACCCGAAGATTTTTACAAAAAAGCTCACCAGAATATTTTTAAGTGTATCCTTGAACTGTTTGAAAAGAGCAGGGGTGTTGATTTAATTACACTAACCGAAGAATTAAATAGGAAAAATATATTAGAAGAGATAGGGGGAGTTACCTATCTAACCAATATAATTAATAGTGTCCCCACTGCAGCAAATATTGAGCACTACATCAAAATTATTGAAGAAAAATCTATTTTGCGTAACTTAATTAATAATGCTACTAAAATTATTTCTATGGGTTACGAAGAAAAAGAAGATGCTAAAATTTTGCTGGATAAAGCAGAGCATTTGATCTTTGAGGTTTCAGAGAGAAATTTAGGGCAGTCTTTCGTTCCTATTAAGGAGATACTTCAGGATAGTTTTGAGAAGATTGAAAATTTATATCATAGGGATGAATTTATTACCGGGATTCCCAGTGGATTTGACGAATTTGATGATATTACGACCGGGTTTCAGCCTTCCGAGCTTATTATTATTGCTGGCAGGCCTGGGATGGGTAAAACAGCATTTTGTATGACTATTGCCCAGTATATCGCAGTATCAAAAAATATACCGGTAGCTCTTTTTAGCTTGGAAATGTCAAAATCTCAATTAGTTCAAAGGATGCTTTGTTCAGAGGCTCGAGTTAATGCCCATAATTTGAGAAAGGGACGATTAGCAGAATCAGATTGGCCCACCCTTTCTATGGCAGCAGGTCGATTAGCTGCTGCTCCCATTTTTATTGATGATTCGGCCGGAATTACTTGTTTAGAAATTAAGGCTAAAGCCAGGAGATTAAAAGCCCAACATAGTCTTGGCTTAGTAATCATAGATTATTTGCAGCTTATTACAAGTTCTGGCAGAGTAGAAAATAGACAACAGGAGATTTCAGAAATTTCTCGTTCTCTTAAAGGTTTAGCGAGAGAATTAAATGTTCCGATAATAGCAGTTTCCCAATTATCCAGAGCGGTGGAACAAAGGACTGAAAGAAGGCCTCGTCTTTCTGATTTAAGAGAGAGTGGGGCAATTGAGCAAGATGCTGATTTGGTTGTTTTTCTATATCGGGAGGAATATTATAAGACAAAAACAGAGAAGAAGGGCATTGCTGAGGTAATTATTAGTAAACAGAGAAATGGTCCTACAGGTCAAGTAGATTTGGCTTTCATAAATGAATATGCAAAATTTGAAAATTTAGCTCGAATTTCAGAAGAAGAGCATGAGTATTAATTAGTAATCTAACAGACGAACAATTTATTACACTAACGACTATTAACTATTCATTAACGACTATCTTGTATTTATTTCTTGTATTTTCTTTGCTAACGACTAAATACTAACGACTAACGACTAATTTATAATTGACAGGCAGTAAAAAATATAGTAACATTTAAAAGCGAAAATTTTTTAATTTTAAATATTTTTAGGGCCGTTAGCTCAGTTGGTAGAGCATCTGACTCTTAATCAGGGGGTCGCAGGTTCGAAACCTGCACGGCCCATCGAAAATAATGCCCCCATCGTCTAGGGGACAGGACACCGCCCTTTCACGGCGGCGGCAGGGGTTCAAATCCCCTTGGGGGCACCAATTTATTTATTATAAAAAATGGGCGGATAGCTCAGTTGGCAGAGCACCTGCTTCACATGTAGGGGGTCACAGGTTCAAGTCCTGTTCCGCCTACCATTTTTTTAAAAGGATATGATGCCGGCGTAGCTCAATTGGAAGAGCAACGGAATCGTAATCCGTAGGTTGTCTGTTCAACTCAGATCGCCGGCTCCAAATTAGTACAGCGTATCGCGTATCGAGTATCGCGTCAAAATACAGGAAAAATTAGTAGGGGCAGACCTTGTGTCTGCCCGTAATGAGCAATGAGTTTATGCTCTTAAGTTTTCAAAAACAGGTTACTTGTTCTTTCTGTCTACTGGCTTCTGGATTCTGGCTCCTGACTACTAATTTTTATCTTTTGTATTTTTAACTAACTAACCACTAACCAACTAGTTTATTAAAAAGCGAGCAATCTGATGAGTAACCCAAAATTGACTTCTCCCGCAGAAGTAACCAGGCTTCTTGCTAAATACGATTTTAAATGCAAAAAAAGGTTAGGTCAGAATTTTTTAGTAGATCAGAACACCTTACAAATAATTATTAGCTCACTTAAATTGAATAGAAAAGATTGTATTTTAGAAATTGGCACAGGTATTGGAACTCTAACCTCTGCATTATCCCCCTTGGTTAAACAGGTTATATCTATTGAGAAAGATAAAAAATTAACTCCCCTTCTAAAAGAAAGCCTTTCCTCCTCTAATAATATAGAGATTATTTTTGAAGATATTATGAATTTTGATCTGGTAAATTTTTTTAAGCAGAAAAGAACAAAAGGTGAAAAAATTGAAAAAATAGTGGGTAATCTTCCTTACTATATCTCCATATCCTTGATAAGACAGATTCTTGAGCTTAATCGATATTTAAAATTAGCCGTATTCCTTGTTCAGAAAGAAGTAGGAGAAAAATTGATGACTCAAGCAGGGAAAAAAAATTATGGCATATTATCCCTTTTTGTCCAATATTACTCTCAACCCCAAAAAGTACATATTGTCCCTTCTACGGTATTTTACCCCCAGCCTAAAGTGAGTTCGATGATAATAAAATTGGATATCTATAAAAACCCGCAAGTACAAGTAGGTAACGAAACACTATTTTTTAATATTATTAGCGCTTCCTTTCAACAAAGAAGAAAAAGATTAATCAATTCTTTGTCTAACTATTTTAAGGGAGAAATCTCTAAAGCGGAAATAGAGAACATTTTAACTGAAGCAAGTATAGATAAGAACCGCAGGGGAGAAACCCTGACCTTAGAAGAATTTGCCAAACTGAGTATGGCGATGGGGAATAAGCTTTTGTAAACAGACGTGCCTTCTATTTACAAAAGCTGTATATAGTATCGCGTATCGCGCGAAGAATAGTAAAGAGTGATTAGTAATCTGTAATAAGCAATAAGTTTATATCTTAAGTATATAAAAACACGTTACTTGCCACATATTACTCATCACTATTTCTCTCTGTTTACTGGCTCCCGGATTCTGGCTCCTGACTATTGGTTTTTGTCTTTTCTTCTCTTTCTTAACTTGATACTTGATACTTGACACTCGATACTTTTGTTTTTTTTGACAATAAAATTCTATCATGTTATAATTTTTTCAACTAAAACCTTACAGAAAAGAACAGGGAATTAATAGTGCTGACTAATAACGTTGCAGAAAATCAAGATAAATATAATTTATTAAGAAAAGAAAAATATAAATATTGAATAGATTATTCCAGAAACACAGTAGTTATTATTGCTGTGTTTGTTTTTTATTAAAGCCTTTAAGTATTTACTGAAATAGGGAGGTAATAGCAGCTATGTGAAAAATCTGGAGTAAATTGGTCAAAACGAATGATTAGGAGGTTATAATTTAGTTAGTAGTAAATTAGCGGGGATAGATTGCATTCATAAGAAAAGACTACATATAGAAAATAAAATTAATCGTAATAATTTTAAAAACAAAAAAATAAAAAGGCGGTGTATTCAGTGGAAATTACAGATGTTAGACTTAGAAAAATAGAAACAGAAGGAAAATTAAGAGCATATGTATCGATCACTTTCGATGACTCTTTTGTAGTTCATGATTTACGGGTTATCGATGGCAATAAGGGTATGTTTGTAGCAATGCCTAGCAAGAGACTCCCCAATGGAGATCATAAAGATATTGCCCATCCTATAAATACCGAGATCAGAGAAAAGATACAAAATGCAGTTTTAGATGTCTATCGCAGGGAATTAGAAGAGGCTCCCCAAGATAAAGCAGAAGCTAAAGCAGAAGAAAAAGAAGAAGTAGCAGAAGAAACAGAAACGGAAGAAGAGGACGAGAAGATAGAAGAAGGTCTATTCTAAGTAAGTTACAAGAATAAAGAATATTGGTTTGGGGCGTAGCCAAGCGGTAAGGCACGGGAATTTGGATCCCGCATTCGAAGGTTCGAATCCTTCCGCCCCAGCCAAATAATTAATTTTGATTCGTTGCTTAGTTTTTTAGTTAACTGGTGATTTGGTTAATAAATTATTAGTATTAAACTATCTAACTAGTGGAGCGTTTTTTTAATAATGTTACAATGATTTGTTATTGCGAGCGATAGCGAAACAATCTCAAGTCCTTAGAAATCAAGGGATTGCTTCGTCGCTTCGCTCCTCGCAATGACAGAACGAAATGTATACGCTAAACGCTGTACGCTCTATGCTATGTTATATACTAACGACTAATTATTGGGGGTATGATTATGAGAAATACTGCCGTAATTATTATGGCAGCGGGTAAGGGCAAGAGAATGAAATCTAATCTGCCCAAAGTCCTTCATAATCTTGCGGGAAAACCAATTTTAAATTATGTATTAGACACAGTTGATGAACTTGAAGTAAAAAGAAAGATATTAATAATTGGTTATAAAAGCGATAAGATAAGAGAATTAATTGGTGATAAAATAGAGTATGCAGAACAGAAAGAGCAGTTAGGAACTGCCCACGCAGTTTTGCAAACCAAAAAATTATTATCTGATTTTAAAGGTGATGTACTTATTTTGTCCGGCGATGTTCCCTTTTTAACGGTTAAAACTCTAAAAAAGCTTTTGGAATATCACCAGACTAATAATTATTGTTGTACCTTGGTTTCTACTGTTTTAAAAAATCCTAAAGGTTATGGAAGAATTATCAGAGATAAAAAAGGTGAAATAAAGGGGATAATTGAAGAGGTAGATTTATCTGCAGATAAAAAGAAACTAACCGAAATAAACAGCGGAATTTACTGTTTTAATAAAGAAAAACTGTTCCAAGCCTTAGAAAAGGTTACCACAGATAATAAACAAAGGGAGTATTACTTAACTGATACGGTTAAGATATTATTAGGGGAAGGATTAAGGGTAGGGAATACAATAGTAAAAGATTATTCGGAAATATTAGGAATAAATAATCGATTAGATCTGGCTGATGCTTACCAGAAAGTTTATCAAAAGACTATTCAAGACTTGATGATTCACGGAGTAACTATAGTTGATCCTAATAGTATCTTCATAGAGAGGGGGGTTAAAATTGGTCAGGATACTATTATTTATCCCTTCACTATTATTGAGAAAGATACTAAAATCGGAAGTAATTGTTTTATCGGGCCTTGCTCTCATCTCATTGCTGCTGACATAGGGAAGGGAGTTAGAGTTTGGGCTTCAATAATAGAAAATAGTACCGTTAAAGAAGGAGCAAATATTGGCCCTTATACCCATTTGCGGCCTGAAACTGTCGTGGAAAAAGGAGCAAAGATAGGAAATTTTGTAGAATTAAAGAAAACTATTATGGGTGAAGGCAGCAAAGCCTCTCATTTAACCTATCTGGGCGATGCCACAATCGGTAAAAAGGTCAATATTGGAGCGGGGACTATAACCTGTAATTACGACGGAGAGAAAAAACACAAAACTGTCATAGAAGACGGGGTATTTATCGGAAGCAATAATTCATTGGTAGCACCAGTAAAATTAGGGAAAGATTCTTATACTGGAGCTGGTTCAACTATTACCAAGGATGTGCCTGCAGGCAATTTAGCTATTGCCCGTTCCAGACAAACGAATATTTCCGGATGGCGGAAGAAAAAGAAGGAAGACAAAAGTTGATATTCTATAAAGATAAATTTAAATAGATGGAGATGATAAAATTTTGATACTTTATGATAAAAGAGGATTAAAGATATTTGCTGGTAATTCCAATAAAGATTTAGCAGAAGAGATATGCAGGTATTTAAATGTACCCTTAGGTCAGGCTGATGTTTCCAGATTCCCCGATGGAGAAATTAAGGTTAAGATTGAGGAAAGCGTAAGAGGTGAAGATGTTTTTATCATTCAATCTACCTGTCCGCCTGCCAGTGAATATCTTATGGAATTACTCATTATGATAGATGCTCTAAAGAGGGCTTCAGCGGAAAGAATTACCGCGGTAATTCCCTATTATGGTTATGCCCGACAGGAGAGGAAAACCCAGCCTCGTGAGCCTATTACCGCAAAGTTAGTGGCAAATTTATTGGTCTCTGCGGGAGCTAATCGAGTACTTACCATGGATTTACATGCTGGGCAGATCCAGGGGTTTTTTGATATTCCTGTAGATCAATTGGAAGCCGTAAACATATTATCAAATTACTTTAAAGAGAAGAACTTAGATAAGGTAGTAGTGGTTTCCCCCGATGTAGGAGGAACTGCTCGAGCCAGGGGATTTTCCGGGCGCATAAAAAAACCAATTGCTATTATCGATAAATATAGATCGTCTTTTGATGATGTAGAAATACTGCATATAGTGGGAGAAGTAAAAGGTAAGACCGCTATTATAGTCGATGATATTATTGATACTGCCGGTTCAATAATAAAAGGAAGTCAAGCCTTATTAAAAGCCGGGGTAGAAGAGGTTTATATTTGTGCTACTCATCCGGTATTTGCCGGTCCGGCAAAAGAAAGATTGGAAAAATCCTTGCATGATGATCTATTTAAGGAAATAGTGGTAACCAATACCATTCCAGTTGATACTAATAAGATTTTACCTGGTATTAAGGTTTTGTCGGTAGCAGAGATATTTGCCGAAGCCATTAGCAGAATTCATAATAATTTATCAGTAAGTACATTATTTAAATAAATAGTCGTTAGTGAATAGTATCAGAGCGTAAAGTGTAAAGCTAAAAACGCAAAACCAAAACTTAAAACTTAAAATTGAAGAAAAAGTTTTGAATTTTAATTATGGTTTTTCACTTTTCTGCCTGTGCGTTGCACGCAGACAGGTCGCTTTAAGTTTTTAGTTTAATACTAGCGATATACGATATACGATATACGATATACGATATACGAAAACGGAGGTTAATAGGGTGAAAAAATCACAATTAAAAGTAGAATTAAGGGATAATACAGGGAAGGAAAGTAGTAAGAAATTTAGAAGAGGGGGAATGGTCCCTGGAGTATTATATTCTCCCCATGATAAAGAAAATTTAATATTAAAGGTTAAAAAAGATGGATTGTCAAAATTATTATCCGCTAAGTCGCATGGACTCATAGACTTAGAGATAGATGATGGGAAGAAAAAAGTTAGCCGATTGGCCGTAATTAAAGATATTCAGTATAATTCGCTAAAAAAGCAGATAGTTCATGTTGATTTTTACGGAGTAACTTTAAAAGAAAAATTAACCTTAGAAGTTGATATTGAATTGATTGGCGAACCTATCGGAGTTAAAGATGGAGGTATTCTGCAGATTGAATTACGAAAAGTAGAAATAGAATGTTTACCTTCTCAAATGCCGGATAGTTTAAAAGTTGACCTTAGCAGTCTTAAGGTAGGCGAAAATATTTCTGTCGGAGAGCTGGAAATTCCAGAGGGGGTTGAAGTATTAACTTCTCCGGATAGAATTGTTGCCGCAGTGGTTCTTCCCAGCAAGACAGAAGAAGTGGTTGAAGAAGAGGCAGAAGCAGCAGCAGAAGGAGAAGTAGGAGAAGGAAAAGTAGAAACAAAGGGAGAACCCCCTTCTTCTGCACCTAAAACACCTAAAAAAGAATAGGACAACAAAAGGATAGTGAGTTTTATTGAAGCTCGTGGTTGGCTTGGGCAATCCTGGTTCAAAATATGAATTTACCAGGCATAATATAGGGTTTAGAATAGTTGATAATCTAGCCCGGAATATGAACATAGAATTTAAGAAAACAAAATCCTATTACTCCTTGGTTTCCCGGGGGATAATAAATAATCATAAAGTAATACTGGTAAAACCGCAAACTTTTATGAATTTGAGTGGACGAGCAGTAAATAGGGTATTTTCTTATTATAAAATACCTCTTCAAGATTTATTAATAGTGTACGATGACCTGAATTTAGAATTGGGGCAGATAAGAATTCGTAAAAAAGGGAGTACCGGAGGCCACAAGGGGATAGAGTCGATTATGCAGTATTTGAACAGCGAAGAAATCCCCCGTTTGAGAATAGGGATTGGCAACCCCTCAGTAAACTTTAATTTTGATTGCGCGTCTTATGTCCTTTCTAATTTTAGTCATGATGAAGAAGATAAAATAGAGGAAGTGATACAGCTATCTACTGAGGCAATAAACATGATAATAGGAGAAGATGGCTTTGAAAAAGCTATGAGAAAATACAACAGAAAACTGATAGAACCATAACTAATAAAATTTAAATAGCTGTAAAAGAATTATTATAAAATAATAATATAATAAAAAGAGGCATGTATTGGCATGTCTCTTTTTTATAGACAAACCAAGTGTAATTAGATACAATATCGGTATAAATTAGTGGTAAGTAAATATACTATCGATTTTCTATTGACTGTATTAATAACTGGTGAACCG
>MEYH01000050.1 GCA_001773955.1 Candidatus Sediminicultor quintus
ATTAGATAAAGTCCCATTATCATAAATGAAAGATAATAGAAATAAAAAAGATAAGCCCAGATTGAGTCTGACCAAACACTTTCCCACCCCCAAGATTGTTTAATATAATCTACGGTTAAAAAACCTGTCCACTGTTTATAGATAAACAACAAAGGCAGAATAAAGATAAAGGGATAAATAATTCTTGTTTTTAATATTTTTTTCTTTTCTGTGAAAATAAGAGCAAACCATAAAAAGATACAAGCGAAACTAATCCACCCTATAGAACCAACATTATCAAATAACCTAGCAGTGTCTTTTGAGGCACTTGGATCATAAATAAAAATCAACCCAAAACTCCATATAACAAAGCAAGCAATAAGAGCAACACAACTCCTGTTAAGCCAAGATTTTGGATCTTTAATTAATATAACAATTATTAAGAAAAGATAGACTAAAAATACAAAAAAATGTAGAAATGGGAAAATATTCATAATTTATTCACCACCAAAATGTGACAGGTGATAGTTCTTTATCACACTTCAAGAATATATATTTACCTTATTGAATCGCCACCAGCGGTTAAATGAATTAGTCTTTTTCAATTTTCCTTCACCTTAATATTAATACGACAAAAGGTTTATAAAATCCTTCTTTTTTTAAAAAATAGTTGCGAGATGAGATTGCCACGCTTTCCTCGAAAGTTAACAATAACAGAGGGATTAAAGCTAACAATATTTCTCTACAATCCTTATTTTGCAAGGCTTTCAGCTTCCTAAAAATATAAATTTTAGCCCTTTTTTGCCTTATTTTCTCCCTATTTCAAAAACACTGCTATATTGCCATATAATAAAAAAAACGCAGAAATCCTTATATTTTTTGCGTTTTAAAGACTTATTATTTTTCAGCAATAACCAACATTTCAAAATCTTCTGTGGTCAATTGGTCATTTCTTGAAAAAGCCCCGAGTTTTGCACCAAAGATGTCAATTTTCTTGTATCCAAGTGATTTTAACAACCACGTTATTTCACTTGGTACATAGTATCTCTCATTGCACTTAATTTTCTTCTTATTACCCAAATCATCTTCAACTTCTGTGATATTAAAGTCACGAAATGTCATTAAATCGAAGGTATTACTTCGATGGGGTCTTATCCTTAGAATATCATATTTTAGCTTCCCCTTCGATTCTCTTAATCGCTCTGCTGATTGTAGTATAACGCACATCAAGATATTCTGCGATATCCTTTGGAGTATAGCCATACTGAAAGTAAACTTTATTCATTCTTTTTTCTTTTGGGTAATTTGATTTTTGGTATCCTTAAACAGACTCCGGTGGTTAAAATTATCCCTCTAACTATACATTCTTATTCTGGCATAAAGAAAGTAAGGGATATTTTTTATTGTCTGTAGGTTACATTAGTAAAATTACTTAATTTTTCCTGCATCATTTTAATTTCCATACCTGGGTAATTTTCTCTGTTCTATATAATAATCAACAACTCCGACTTTTTTCATACGATTGTTTTTTTCAATCCATCTTTCCCTTAGTTTCCCTTCGAACTGCTTGTCACAAGGAAATTCATTACATTGAAAACAAAAATCTACTTTTTTATCTTTATGACAGGTCTTAGCATGGCAATCAATTGGACATTTTACATTCTCACTCCTGCAACCACCACATGAAGCATTGGCAAATACATCCAATACCTTTTTTAATTTATTATAACCTTTAAAAGCAGGATCTAGTTTTGATTTTATTTTAACTAATCTATCATAGCCTTCTAATAAATCCAATAGCTTCGTACTTAGTTCCTTTATTTCTCCGTTTTGATAGTCTGCACATCGGCTGCAATCTAATCCGCATGCAGCAAGCTTTTGAACAATCTGCGCATACTCCATATTACTTAACCCCCTACAAATATATAATTATATTGACCATATATTTTAACATTGATAATGATAATAACACTTATTCCTCTCTGCAAGGCGGTGTGAGTTTAAAAAATATTTTTCGTTCTTATTCATCAGATAAGTTTTCCTCATTAAACATAAATTGGATTTTTTCCTATTTAATTCAAATATATCCATGACAAGTAAATTAATGATTAAAATCCAATTCAATGCCGATGGGACAATGGTCGGAACCCAAAACCTCTGATTCAATAAAAGCAGACTTTAAATGTTCTTTTAGGTTAGTACTGATAAAGAAGTAGTCAATTCTCCATCCAATATTCCGCTCTCTGGCTCTTGTTTTATAATCCCACCAGCTGTAATGGCCACTTTCGGAGTGGATTTTTCTAAATGCATCAATAAATCCCCGTTCCATTAATCGATCGATCCAGGCACGTTCCTCAGGCAAAAAGCCGGAAATTTTCTCATTTTCCTTGGGTCGGGCCAGGTCGATTTCGCGATGAGCCGTATTAACGTCACCACAGATAATAATCTTCTTTCCCTGTTTTAACAAGTCATCCATTTTTTTTAGAATGGTTTCGTAAAAATCCAACTTGAATTGCAATCTTTCTTTGGAAGCTTTACCATTAGGAAAATAAATATTAAATAAAGTAAATTCAGAATAATCTGCTTGAATCAATCGACCTTCAAGGTCAAATCGGGGGATGTTCAACTGATAAGATGTACTTTCCGGTCTTTTTCTAGTCCAGAGAGCCACTCCGCTATAGCCTTTCTTCTCTGCCTGAGAAAAATAGCTTGAATAACCTTCCCTTTCTATGAGGCCATCCGGTAATTGTTCGTGATGCGCCTTTGTTTCCTGAATACAAAAAATATCTGCGTTTTTTTCTATAAACCATTTTAAAAAGTTTTTCTTGTAGATGGCTCGAAGGCCATTCACGTTCCAGGATAATAACTTCATTTTATATGTACCTTTCTTCCCCTTTCCAACAATGTCGAAATCTCTCTTATACTACCACAAAAGTCCCCTTGAGTTCTGCGTAAAGGATGTGATGCCTGATCAGGTATGCCCGCAACGTATCTATGACCCGTTCTGACCGGTTTTCACGATTGCGGCCATATTTTTGAGGGACCCCTTGTAAGGTACTTTCGAGATTCTCCTCTAACATCGCCTTAATTTCCTCTCCTCTCAACTCTATCGTTGAGACAGGCGGATTCAAGGGAATAATGTTGTAAAGGTCATTCAAGGTTATCTTCCCTGGAACTATCGGGGCACCGTGTCAAGGGGACGGTTCTTTTGACACTTTTCTTACCGTTTCCCGATTTACTCCAATTAAAATAGCTATCTCCCTTTTAGGAGTTCTTGGGGTCGAATCTTTATTCTTGACAAATAGTGTAATGAACTACCAAGAATAATAATGATTCGATCCCATGTCTTTTTACTCTTATTTTTTAATTTCTTCTTCTACCTCTTTAGCGCCTTCTCTGTAGAATTTTTCTTCATCCGGCGCAAGTTCTTTCAAAAGTCTAAGAAATTCTCCGGCATGAACACGCTCTTCATCTGCGATATCCTTCAACACCTCTTGTGCTAATTGGTTGTCAGTTGACTCAGCAAGCTGCATATAAAGCTGAATGGCTTCATATTCTGCTGCAATCATAAACCTTATTGCACGAATTAACTCTTCACTGGTGAGCTTACGGTCTTTTTTAAGACCAGAAAATGGATTTCCAAATTCAGGCATGGCTGCCTCCTTTTATTGAAATTTTATCCTTCCTTTAACCTTCTGTTTTATAATCGAAGTATCACCCCCTCAAGCTGTTATTTCTACTCGATTTCCATCTGAATCAAGCACACAACTTTCAAAATACCCATCGCCTGTGATTTGCGGCTCGCTTACAATTGTATATTCATCAGATCGTAGCTTTTCGGTAATTTCAACCACATTTTCTTTACTGCCAACAGATATGGCAATATGAATAATTCCTTCATGTTGTATCTTTGGATCATTTAAATTGTTAGGTATTGATGGTCTTTGCATTAATTCAAGACGAGCGCTGTTATCAAAAGATAGAAAGTATGACTCAAAATCATTTGACTCATTACGATATTTATTCCCTGCTATACAGTTAAAATATTTAGTATAGAAACTTTTTAAACGCTCCAGATCCCCTGTCCAGATAGCCACATGTTCAATTCTCATAACTTACCTCCTCGCATAAGACATGTAGATAGCCTCTGCCTTTACCGGACACCCTTTAACATGTTCAATTGGATAATGCTCGGCTACCCCCAATGACAACACTGTCCTATACTCACCAAAGGTTTTTTTGATTTGACTGTACCATACTTAAAAATAGAGACAAACTCACATTCTCTATCTCTCAATCTTTGCCCCATAAGTATGGTACAGTGTGGAGATTGTTTTTCTTTTAACGCTCTATCGTTTCATCTTAACTTAAAGCTTTCTTTAACACCGGATAAAAATCCTTTTCTTTCTCAATTACGGTGATCTTTTCCTTTTTTGCTTCCTCTTTCTGACTCTCTGTACAATAACCCCATCCGGCCAAAAAAACGTGAACCCCCAAGGTATCAGTTCCCCTTAGGTAGCTTAATTGATCATCAATAAAATAAATCTCATTTAATTTAGCACCATATTTTTTAGCGATGGCCTGCATATGCTCTGCTTTATGCTCACCAAAGTTTTTATCAAAAATATCTTTAATGTCCATCTCAAAACCAAGATATCCCGGTTGAAAGGCATGATGAATGGCTTCCCCACGATTGGAGGTAGCAATGACAACTTTTTGCCCTTCTTGTAAAAATCGCTGAATCCCTTTTATCACTTCATTAAAAATAGGTGACAGAAAAAACCATTTTTTAAAACTCTGTTTCTGCAATTTCTCTTTTTCTTCAAAAAATAATTCTCGAAAAAAATGATAATCGAATTGAAACTGGTTACGATAAGCAATAAATTCCTGTTGGTCCTTAATCTGAACCTGCTCTTCCATTATTTTAATAATAACGAAAAAATCACCCGATAATTCGATATAAGACCTTAAGTGGTGGTAATCATTCATTTCTTTTTTATATTGTTTTTTCATTTTTTCCCAATTATCAAAAGTAAATAATTCCCCGCCAAAATTTCTTTTTGCTTCCGAACCGAAATATTTACAATAGACATTATGACTTATAAATAAAGATTTTAAAGCACTGTCACTAATGACCCCATCATAATCCACTGCTAATATTTTCATTTTTAATTCTTCCTATCCCTTGAATTAATTTGTGTAGTACTGTTATATAAATTATTAAAATTATACTATTTCTTTATTGGATTGTACAATTTGAATTGTAAGTTTGGCGGGACAATTGCCCCAAACATTCCACCTAATACCCCTCCAAATAATCCGCCAGAAACAGTACCTACAAAACCACCTAAACCAGGGAGGATAAGCAATGCCAATATTCCTCCGAAACTCCCGCTTAAAAAACCGGCTAAGCCCCCCTTCCTGCTCCTCTAACAATCAATCCGGCAATAAAACCAGCAAAAAGCGGACCGAATAATTGAAATTATTTAGGCCAAATCTTCCATAGAGTTAATAGAATTTTAATTTTCATTTTATAAAAAGTTAATTTTTGCTTTATAGAGATTTTAAATTGTAATATTAAAATAGGTGGAAATAAAAGATTATATCTTTAAATTTATTTATCGGGAGGTAAATCATGAAGAAAAAACTAGTTATTCTTGTATCTCTGTTATTTGGTATTATGGTGATAGGGAATATTCAGATTACTGCTCAGGAAAGTATAAAGCTGGATCTTCCTCAAGCTATAGAAATGGCATTAACTAATAATCTCGAATTCCAGAAAGCCGGTTATCAATTTGAAAATGCAGAAATCGACGTCAAAAGGAATGAAGCTGGAAACCTGCTAACTCAATCCAATTTATTAGAAAGACAAAATGAATTATTACTCATCCAGGAAAAAGAGCAATACCAACAGAAAAAAGAAGACCTGATCATTCAAGTCGTTGATGAATATCTCCAATTGAAATTAGCTCAAAAAGACTTGCAAGTTAAAGAAAAAGAGTCAGAGCTGGAAAAAAATACCCTGGAAGATATAAAAGTTCAGGCTAAAGCCGGATATAAAGTTGAACTGGATGTCCTGGAACAGAGTAATATATATTATGATGCATTATTTTCCTTTGAAAGTGCAAAATTAGACTATCAAAAATTGCTAGGAAATTTTCGAGTAACCTTAGGATTAAATTCAAAAAGTCAGTTTGAGTTAGTTACAATAAATACCCCCGATTTTAAAGAAATTAAATTAGATGAAGCATTGCAAAAAGGAAGACAAAACAGCGTGTCATTGCAAATGAACAATCTGGAAATCGATTTGACCAGCCTGGAATTAGAGAAAAGTAAGGTTTCGGATATTCCGGAGATAGATTTAAATAAATTGGAAAACAATTTAGCCATAACAAAGCTGGACTATCAAATTGCCCAACAAAACCTGGATTACCAGATACAATCTCAATGGCAAAATTATGTGCAAACGAAAAATGACATTACATTAAGCCAAAATAGCCTAGATCAAATAAACAAACATAAAGCAATTATCAGCAATCAAGTCAAAGCAGGATTGGCAAGTAAAGATGCAGAACTATCTGCTACTATAGGGGTTCTTGAAGCAGAATATCGAATAGTTTCCTCAGTTCGTAATTATTACAATGCCCTGCTTAATTTACAATCCATCATGGGAAATTTGAATAAGGGAGATATACAATAATGAAATTTAATAAAAAAATATTTAGGTTTTTCGCAGCTATTATTATAACAAGTATTTTACTCCTTCCAAGCGTCTTACAGGCCAAAGAGATAAATTTAAAAGACGCTATTGATTGGGGAATACAGCATAATTACGATTTAGAGGAAATCAGATATAATATCGGTACATTAGAACGAGATTTGGCAATCCTTGATGCAGATAAAGCCTTACAAGTTAGTGTAGGTGCTACTCCGATATGGGAGCTTGGAGAGGGAAAAAGCGATACCAGTTTGATTACACTCAAAGCTGATAAAATCATTGCAGATGATTTGAATATTTCAGCTGAAATTTCCTGGAATGAAGATGATTTTGCAGATATGTCTTTCGAGGGAATCACGAAGGGTGCTAATGCAAGTATTCAACTCGAAAAACAAATTTACCCTGATTCTTATACCCAGAGCGAAAAACAAATCTTTCAAACTGAAAATAATTTAAAAAAGAAAGCCGAAGAATTGGCCTGGAAGGAAACAGAAAAACAAATTGATTTTATTGAAAGCTATCTAGCCCTTGTCCGCTCAACAGAAGAAGTGAATATTGCCGGTAAAAGGCTTCATTTAGCCACTGAAGAGTTAGAAAGAGTACAACAGCAGATTCGCTTAGGCGAAGGGGGCTACCAGCAAGAAGCCGTGGCAAAAATAGCTTTAATGGAAGCTGAGAATCAATTTTTTAATTTAAAACAAAACCTGATTCAACAACAGAAAGAATGGTACCTGGAATTGGATTTATCGAAAGATATTCAGGTTCAATTCAAGGAAGAGCCTGCTTATTTAGACACTTTAAGGTCAAGTATGGAACAATTAACTTTAAAGAGTGAAAAACAGGAAATTTTATTCAACCAAGCATTAGAAAAACATTATCAAATAAAGAATACTTATATAGATAAAGAAAGTCTTTTAAAAGAAGCAAAATGGACGGAAAATGAAGGTAAGCCACAAATTAATCTTTCTGGCGGATATAACCTTTCCGACAATTACTGGTATACCAGGTTAGATTTATCCTGGAATCTAACAGATGGAGGAGCACAAAAATTAAAAGAAAAAGGAGCTGAAGCGACCATTCTTCAAAAAGAAAAAGAGCTCGGCCAATTGATAAAAACATTGCAGCTTGAAATGAATCAAATAATGGATCAAGACGAATATTATCAACTTAATTTACAGGCAAAATTAGCTGCCTTAGAACAAGAACAATATACAAAAAATATTTTAGAAAAACAGTATCAGGAAAAGATCATTTCTTCTACCCAATGGCAAAACCAGCTGATTGCCCTGGCAGAAAAAGAATTGAAAGTTAAAGAAGCTCAGGATCTACTATTGGTTATCCGTTTAAGATTAGCACATTTTTTAGGTATATAACACAAGGAAAGTTGAGGACAGATGAATGAGAAAAAAGAAATTATTTTTGTGGATAATTATCATATTAGTTTTGGGGACAGGCAGTTTTTTCGGATTCAATTATTGGCAGTCCAAATCCAAAACAGAAGCAAATTCCGGAAATCAAATTAAGTCGATAGATTTGGCATCAGCGATTGAGGTTAAGTTGGGAAATTTAAAAAAGACAGTTCCTGCCAGTGGTTTTCTCCAGCCGGTCAAATCTACCAATCTTAATTTACAAAGTAACGATACGGCAGGAGGCACTGTTGAAAAAATCCTGGTACATATTGGTGAATTTGTGAAAGAAGGACAAGAATTGGTTCACTTAAAAGATAAAGAGGAAAGATTAAATTATTTAAAGGCAAAAAATGAATACGAACTGGCTAAAATCAATGGTTCTCCTAGTCTGACGCAAGAAGAAAAGAAGTTGGCTATGGACTTAGCTCTGGAAAAACTTAATGCACGGACCATTCAAGCTCCTTTCTCTGGTAAAATTATCAAGATTTATGTCGAGGAAGGAGATAACATCGAAAAAACTGATGATATTGTTTACCTGATTGATGACACTACTTACGAAATTGAAGTATCAGTCAGTGAAGTGGATTGCATGAAGGTTAAAGTCGGTCAGGAAGTTGAAGTAGAATTGGATATTTTGGATGATGAGATTTTTACCGGAAAAGTGGCGGAAGTGGCAGAGTATGCCACAGCAGAAAGTAACGTAGTAACGGTGCCGGTAACCATTCGAATGGATGAAGTATCGAAATTCTTCAAACCCGGATTTTCAGCATCAGCAAAAATTATTGTCAGCTCAGCGGAAAATGTTTTACTTGTTCCGGTTACATCTCTTGCTGCAATGGGACGTGATTCGGTGGTCTTAAAAGTTGAAGGCGGTAAAGCAGTACCTACTCCGGTTAAAACCGGAATCAGTGACAGCTATTACCAGGAAGTGACCGAAGGATTAAAAGAGGGCGATAAAATTATTGTCAATAATTACCAGATGAATACAAAAGTCGGTTCTGGTGTCAGTCCATTCGGTGGTGGTGCGCAGCAGCCTATGATGCGCATAATGCGCTAATGAGAGGTGAAATATATGGCTAAAATAATTCATATTGAACAACTAAAGAAGATCTACCATTTAGGAAAGGTAAAAGTTGAGGCCTTACGAGGTGTGTCATTCGAAATTAACAGCGGAGAATTTGTTTCCATTATGGGACCTTCCGGTTCGGGAAAATCGACCTTGATGCATATCATCGGCTGTTTGGATTACCCCACCGAGGGGAAATATTTTCTATCCGA
>MEYH01000051.1 GCA_001773955.1 Candidatus Sediminicultor quintus
TTATTAAAATTTGTTGGTTATAACTGGGTTGTGAGGGCACAATGAATTGTGCCCCCTGTCATATTATTACCTAATTTTTTCTGTGGGTATGATGCTTCATGCTCCTTGTATACATCGGTTTTATTTACTTTTTGGTTGTAACCATGATATAATAAAAAAGAAAGTAAGTATGTTAGTAGTTAGAAATCTACGACTAAAAAAAGGAGGATTTTAAAAATGTTAAGGAATATATGGTTTCAAAAGAGAGGAAAAATATTTACCTGCATTTTTATTACTTTGATAGTGTTTCTTTGGTTAGGTATTTACGGAATTAATTTTGCTCAAAGTCCCAGCCCAGAGGAAGTTGAAAAGATGAAAAGCATTCAAATTATCAATCCTCATCCACCATTTTCTCTTAGATTATGGCTGGATAAGGAGCGGGGGGCTGTCTATGTGCCCGGGGAGAAAATTAAAATTTCCTTCCAGGTTTCCCAGGATTCCTTTGTAACGCTTTATAACTATGATACCGGAGGTAGAGTGAAAATTATCTTCCCCAACCAGTATTCACCGCATAATTTTGTAAGAGCAGGACAAACTTATTCCGTTGACGGGCTGATCGACCCAAATACCAGGGCGGGGATGGAATATGTTCAGGGATTTGCCACTTCCAAATCGATACTTATTACTGATAAAGAACAAAATCTAATTTCTAAAGAGTTTATGCCAGAAGTTAATAAAGATTATAAAAACTTTACTAGCACCATTAGGAGCATAATAGTATCCCAACCTCCTATTGCCTGGGTTTCGAGTAATCTATTAGGTTATACGGTAATGCCAATAACTCCTCCGCCTCCGCCTCCTGCTAATTATGGCAGGATTATAGCAACTTCCCAGCCCCAGGGGTCTAAGGTATATCTGGATAATGTTTATAAAGGAGTTACTCCTTTAAATTTAGACCGAGTTACCTCTGGTCAGCATCATATCAGATTAGCAATGGCAGGTTATCAGGATTGGAGTAATTATGTCTCAATCTCACCTTCTCGGACTACTACAGTGTCTGCTGATTTAATCCCTTTAGCTGTATATGGTTCGATTTCTATTTACTGCAACCAGGGTAATGCTAAGATTTATTTAGATGGAAGTTACCAGAAAACAACTTCCGCTAACAAGTCGGTAGAATTAAAGAATGTTAAGCAGGGTTACCACGAATTGTTAATCACCAAAGATGGTTATCAGAAATGGGAGAATACTATTTTGGTTACCACTAACCAGACTTATATGGTCTCTGCTTACTTGGTTCCCGAAATCAACTATAATGGCTCTATTGCTGTTTACTGTAATGTCAGCGGTGCAAAAATATTCTTAAATGGGACCTATAAGATAGCAACCCTTTCTTCTCAACCAAGAATATTAGAGGAAATTACAGAAGGACAATATGAAATTACTCTAACCAGGGATGGATACAGGACCTGGGTACAAGATATTTGGGTATATGCCGGTGAGACGAATTCTCTCTATGTCGATATGAATAAGATAGAGTATTAAATAATTATAATGAAATATATAGAGTTAAGATAGATGAGAAAAATATATTGATGCTTCTTTGTTAAAATATTCACTCAAGTTTAAGTTAAAAACAGGTTAGAAATAACTCTAACCTGTTTTTAACTTAAAAACCTATTTAAATTTATACTAAGGAGGGTAAAACAAGATATGAACGAGATTGAAGTAGTCATTATCGGAGGAGGACCTGGCGGATATGTAGCGGCCATAAAAGCAGCCCAGTTAGGATTAAAAGTAGTGCTGGTGGAAAAGGATAAGCTGGGAGGAGTCTGTTTAAATTGGGGTTGTATTCCCACCAAAGCTTTGGTAAGTACTGCAGAGCTATTAAACAATCTACAAAGGGCTGGGGAATTTGGGATTCAGGTTAAAGAATATTCTTTTGATTTTCCTGCCATAATGAAGCGGAAAGACATGATAACCAAAAGATTGTCTTCAGGCGTAGAACAGTTGATGAAGGCCAACCAGGTAAGAGTCATAAAAGGGGAAGGGCAGATCATTGAACCGGGGACAGTGGAAGTTACCGATACTGCAGGAGAAAAAGAGATGATAAAGAGCAAAAATATCATCATTGCTACCGGCTCAAAGGTCATGAAACTTCCTCTTCCCGGCATAGATAGTGAAGGAGTAATAACCAGCGATGAAGCCTTATCTTTGAGTAAACTGCCCTCCAGGATGTTAATCATCGGAGGAGGAGTAGTGGGTATAGAATTCGCCGGTATCTTTAAGGCTTTAGGGGTGGAAGTCACCGTAGTAGAAATGCTCCCCAGGATTTTACTCCCCATAGATGAGGAGATAGTCCTCAGACTGACTCAAGTATTAAAAAGAAAAGGGATTGAAATTCTAATCGATTGTAAAGTTAGAGAGATAAAGAAGAATAATCAGAATTTAGAAGTTTTGATTTCCACCAACCATGGAGAGGAAAAAATAGAGACCGAAAAGGTCCTGTTAGCGGCCGGCAGGGTACCTGATTTGGGGAATATAGATGTCCAAAGATTGGGTATCGAATTAGATAAGGGAGCGATTAAAGTAGATGAAAAAATGAGAACCAATATTCCCGGTATCTATGCAGTCGGAGATGTGGTAGGTAAGATAATGTTAGCTCATGTTGCTTCCCGCGAAGGAATAGTTGCGGTAGAGAATATCTCCGGTACAGAGGTTTTAATGGATTATAAAGTGGTTCCTAATTGTGTATTTTCTATGCCCGAAGTAGCCAGTGTGGGACTAACTGAAGAGGAAGCCAGAAAAGAAAACAATAACATTAAAGTCTCCAAATTCCCCTTTATGGCAAACGGTAAGGCTCTGGGTATGGGAGAGACTGAAGGAATGGTAAAGATAATTGCCGATGCTGATACTTCTGAACTCTTAGGTTTTCACATCCTGGGAGCTCATGCCAGTGACCTGATTGCCGAAGGGACCCTGGCTCTATCTATGGAGGCTACTGCTTTCGAGATTGTAAATACTATTCATGCCCATCCTACCCTGGCAGAGACTATCGCCGAAGCAGCAGAGGGAATAATCGGTAAACCTATTCATCTGGCTAAAGGATGATTTTCAAAGTTTCTCAGGGAAAATGGGGAGGGAACTATGCGATTAACCGTGAAAGATGTAGATAAATGTATTGGTTGTCAGAGTTGTATGTTTGCCTGTGCCCGGCGAAAAGGTGAGGCAGGTTTGGCCAGATCCAGTATAGGGATAAGGTCTGCCGGGGGGATGGAGAGAGGATTTATCGTCATTGTCTGCCGGGCTTGTTCTGACCCGTCCTGTGCCAGAGTATGTCCTACTGGTGCTTTAGTTCCTAAAAAAGGCGGAGGGGTAAAACTGGACATTACTAAATGTATCGGATGCGGATATTGCAAAGATGCCTGTATTATAGGAGCCATATTTTGGGATGATGAAATTAATAAACCGATGGTCTGCACCTATTGCGGCTATTGTGCAATGTACTGTCCCCATGAGGTGTTAGAACTTGAGAAAGGGGATTCCTGATATGTTTAAAGATGATGTCCTGGCCAATGTTCTTTATGTAGATCTTTCTCAGAAAAAATATTGGATAGAAAGAAGAGAAGACCTTTTTGAAAAATATTTAGGGGGTACAGGAGCAGCTATTCAGCTTCTAAAAGAAGAATGTCCCGCAGGCAGTGACCCTTTAGGTCCGGAAAATCCTATTATATTTGCGGTAGGCCCCTTGACCGGTCTATTCCCTTTAGCCTCAAAGACTGTAGGTATGTTTAAGTCTCCTCATACCGGTAATCTGGGAGAGAGCCATTGTGGAGGAAGGAGTGCAGTAGCACTTCGTTTAGCCGGATACGGGGCAATGGTAATAAAAGGAGCAAGTTCTACCCCTTTATATTTAGCCGTTCATGGTGACCGCATTTATTTCAGAGATGCTTCTGCTCTATGGGGGATGACTAACAATTTTACGGTAGGGAGAATTATACAACAAAATGAACCCGCTGCAGGATTAAGGACTATCATGCGGATAGGAGGAGCAGGGGAGAAGTTAATTCCTTATGCCTGTGTGACTACTGAAACCTATCGGCATTTTGGCAGATTAGGCCTGGGGGCGGTGTTTGGCAGTAAAAAATTGAAGGCGGTAGTCCTGTCCGGTAAACATTCTCTTCCTACCGGGGATAAAACCCAGTATCGGAAGATATATAACCATATCTATAAGGAGGCTACTTCCTCACCGGTGATGAAGAAATATCACGACCTCGGGACTGCAGGGAATATCCTTCCCTTAAATGAATTGGGCGGCCTTCCTACACGTAATCTGAAAGAAGCGAAATTTGAAGGAGCCTTAAATATCTCCGGAGAGAAGCTGGCTGAGGGATATTTAGGCCGTCGATTAGCCTGTTCTCATTGTCCGGTAGGCTGTGTTCATATTGCTGCGCTCAGGGAACCTTACCAGGATGAATCATATTTCTATAAAACATCCATGATTTCTTATGATTATGAACCTATTTATGCCCTGGGGTCAATGCTTGGTATATCTGATACTGAAGGACTCTTAAAACTGATTGACCAGATAGAAAGATTAGGTTTGGACTCTATGAGCAGCGGGGTAATTTTAGCCTGGGCTACCGAGGCTCAGGAAAAAGGGATTATTTCTGAAAAAGAAACTCAAGATATCAAATTTAGCTGGGGGGATTATTCCACTTATATCAAAGCAGTACAATATATTTTAGAGCAGTCAAACCAGTTCTATCAGGCTCTGGCCCGGGGAGTCGAATATACTGCCCAACAATACGGAGGAGAAGACTTTGCTCTTGCTTTTGGTGGAAACGAAATGGCAGGATATCATACCGGTCCGGCTGCTCATATCGGCTTTCTAATTGGGGCAAGGCATAGTCATCTGGATAATGCGGGATACAGTATAGACCAGAAGATTTTAAGCAAAGAGAAAATTAGTCCCGAAAAATTAGCCAAAGAATTGTTAACCGAAGAACGCTGGCGTCAGATACTTTCCAGTCTTGTAGTTTGCTTTTTTGCCCGAGGGGTTTATACTCCGGAGATTTGTTCCGAAGCTCTCTCTTTGGCAGGTTTTGATATTGCTAAAGCAGACCTTATGGGCATAGGAGAAAAGATTCACCAGGAAAAATATAGATTTAAAATTCAGGAAGGATTTTCACTGGATCATTATCGTTTACCTGAACGTATCTTTGAAACCCCTTCTTTGGTGGGTAAAATTGACAAGACTTTTGTGGACAAAGTGGTGAAGTGTGTTAAGAACGAAATTAAAAAATAGGGACAAAAAAAATAGGGACACATCCCATTTTATTTTTTATAAAATAAAATGGGATGTGTCCCTATTTTTTTAATTATTTTTTTAAGTGAGATAGAATAATATACCCAAAAAATGAGAAACACTACCTGCCAGCACAAAAAGATGCCAGATGGGGTGGTGATAAGGCAGTCTTTTCCATAAATAAAATACTATTCCTAAAATATAACAAGCTCCCCCGATAAAAAGCCAGATAATCATTCCCCGGGGGACTATCTGTATTATTGGTTTTATGGCAATAACCACCATTAATCCCATAACTACATAAGATAATACCAATAAAGGTTTAAGTTTATCCAAAAGGAGTGCCGTTACCACAATTCCTCCTATTGCCATTGCCCAGGCAAGCCCGAAAAGTGTCCATCCCCAGGCTCCTCTCATCAGCGTAAGGGTAACAGGTGTGTAGCTTCCCGCTATAAGCAAATAAATGGCTGAATGGTCCAGAATTCTAAAAATATTTTTTATCTTTGGGTTTACAAAGCTATGGTAAAGGGTGGAAGTTAGATAAAGCAAGATCAGTGTAGTTCCATATATACTGAAACTTGCTATTCGCCAGGCATCACCGCGCCTGCTGGCAAGAACTGCTAAAATTACCAGAGCAGCAATGCTTAAACCTGCTCCGATACCGTGAGTAATGCTGTTGGCAATTTCCTCGGCAAAGGTCTGAGTTTTAAGTGAATGAGTTTGTGTTTTTAAAACATTTCTCTCGTTTTCTAAATTTTTCATTTGATGATATTTGCTCCCTCCGAGACTTCTATTTATTGTTTAGTTGTAGAGGCACAATGAATTGTGCCCTCGCCATATTATTACCTAATTTTTTCTGCGGGCACGATGTCTACCTGTGCGTGTACGCACGCAGACAGGCATCGTGCCTCTACATTACTATTGTATTTACTTTTTGGGTTGTAATCATGATATAATCTATCATATATTAAATAATACCGCTAAACTAATAATACATCAAGATTTTGTTTAATTTATTTTAGTATTAGTTCTATGTTTAAAGAAGGAAAATGCTGAGCCTTATGGAATTTGTTTTAATTTTATTAGGGATAATTTGTATTATTATAGGAATAATTGGCTGTATTTTTCCCGCAATTCCCGGACCCCCTCTTAGTTATGCTGCCCTTATATTACTTCAATTTGCCAAAGAAGAACCTGTTTTTAGTAAAAGTTTCTTAATCAGGTTTGCTGTCTTAACTGTTATAGTCTCCCTGATAGATTATTTTCTCCCTCTACTGGGAGCAAAATTATACGGCACTAGCAAATACGGAATCTGGGGAGCAATAATAGGGATGATAGCCGGCATCATCTTTTTTCCTCCTTTCGGAATGATACTAGGCGTGTTTATCGGTGCAATTGTAGGAGAGCTTATCGCCGGCAAAGAAAATTCAATGGCCTTAAAAGCTGGTATGGCTACTTTTATCGGAAGTATTATAGCACTTTTTATCAGACTGTCTTTATCATTAGTAATGGCTTTCATTTTTTTTATCTATCTCTTTAAAGGTTAAAAATGAATGAGAAAAAAAAGAAATAAGATTTTTATTCTGGAAACTGAAAGATTTAAAAAATTTATGAGTAGATATCAAATTAATATTGTAAAATGACTATAAAAGGGAGGGAAAATGATAATTAAAAACTTTAAACCATTTGAAGGTCAACATTGCGAAACAACCGCAACCGGCAGCTTGCTTCTCCATCAAGGAATAAACTTATCCGAACCCATGTTTTTTGGATTGGGTGAGGGATTGAACTTCATTATCTGGAACATGAAAACGATGGATTTCCCTTTCATCGGAGGAAGGATAAGGACGGATTTATTAACTCAAAATATTACCAGACACCTCAACTTAAAATTGAATGTTTGGGAAACATCTTCACCCAAAAAAGCCTGGGAAAATGTAAAAGGGAACATTGATTCAGGGATTCCCGTGGGGATAAAGCTGGATTGTTATCATCTGGACTATTTTACGAATAAAATTCATTTTGCCGGTCATTATGCGGCAATGTACGGATATGATGAAAATAACGCTTATCTGGCTGATACCATGCAACAAGGTGGGTTGGTTAAAACCTCTTTAAAGAACTTTGAACTGGCCAGAAACGAAAAAGGACCTATGTCATCTAAAAATCTTTCCTATACTATTGAGGCCGTCAATAAAAAATATGACTTAAAGAAAGAAATTATGCAGGCTATAGGCAATAACGCTAAAAATTACTTAAACCCCCCTATAGAAAATATTAGCTATAAGGGTATCCTAAAAACCAGCAAAGAAATAATAAAATGGTTTAAGCGAAGTAAAAATGTTGAGGGGGATTTTAAAACAACTGCCATGTTAATGGAAAAAGCCGGTACCGGCGGCGCGCTGTTTAGAAACCTTTACAGAGATTTCCTAAAAGAAAGCTACCAGCTATTAAAAGTAGAAAAAATAAAGGAAGCCTACGAGATGTTTGTCGATATTGCCCGGCTATGGAGAGCAGTTTCAAAATTGTTTATAAAGGCAGGAAATGAGAAAGACATTCAATATATCAATAAGGCTTCTGAAATATTAGTAGAATTAGCGGATAAAGAGAAAAAAGCAATGAATATTTTGTTAAGTGTTTGTCAAGAGGTAGTTTTTTAATAAAGTTCATATCTTTTAGGGAACAGAGCAGCACATCCTTGAAATTTTTTTGCTTTCATAGTAGAACACAATTAGAAGATTATTATTTTTTAATGAATTACTATTATAGAAGGCATGGAGTTAAATCTTTATTCTCGACAAATAGTTTTGAAATAAATAGGGACATTATCACATTTTTTACTTAGTATCGATGATTAAAGTGTGACAAAGAATTGCCTCTTGTCACACAAAAGGAAATAGATAGCAATATGACGGAAAAGTTATTAAAACTAGATGCAAAAATTGTCGTTATTTTGTACGTACTTATCGAGATAATATGTGTTGGAATGGGTATGGGTATTCCAATTTTATGCATATTATTTGGATTTCCGCTTGGCTGGTATATTGTTAAAAAAATCTGTACATCCATGGAATATTCTCATTTAATGTTTTATAAAATTTTGAGATTATCCTTCTTGGCATCAGTCTTCACTTTTCTAATAATGATTGTTATCTGGGGGAGAACAATTCCAATGCTTTTTGATCCCATGTCTGATTTTCAAAATTTTGGACATCCTTTTATTCTCTACGACCCTAAAATAAGTTTTATTGGTTGGTTAATCCTAATGATATTTATTTCACCATTCTTACAGCTATTAACAACAATTTTTGCATCTTTTATCACTTTAATTAGAATAGAACAAAAAAATAGCAATAACATATAACAGAGTAAATGTGCTCCACTTCGCTCCGGGCTTTGCACATTTACCCTTCGGGCAAACGTCACATATGCTAGGGATATTCTACACAATCTCACACCTTATCATCCGCAAAATATTTAATTTAATTAAAATCGTCTGTTAAAATCATCTTGACTATTATGGAGAGATATAGTAAACTACTGACTTAGTTATTTACTAAATTAGTAAGGAGGATTATAAAATGAAGATTCCAACTGAATTAAAGCACAAACCAGTTATTATTTCGGAAGATTATGACTTAATTGATGGTAGATATACAAATAACTCAGATGCAAAAGGATTATCATTAGGTCTTGCTCAATGGAATGAAAGAGGGAATTTAGAGATTTCCGCAAAAATATGGCGTCATACCGGCGAAAAGTGGTCTAGGCAATCAGAAGAAATGCCATTGCATAGAGTACTTGATTTAGCAATACTAATTTGTAAAGCTAGAATATTTTTTTTAGAACGTTATCATAAAAATGAAAAGGATTATCCTAAATATCCTCTTTTAGATAGAATTGGGTTACAAGGCGGCGCAATGAATGTATCAATTTGTAAAGATAATGAATATATTGAAAATGATACTAATTTATTTGATGATTGTTTGCGTAAAGATGATGAAATTATTAGTGAGAGACTAAATGTTTTATGTGGATTATTAAAGGAAATAAAAAAGGCGTGAGACTGCGTACCGCAGCCGATATCCGGTAACTCCCAAAAATAATTATTCAGGAAATCATTCCGCTAATCTTTACTGCGGTATAGGCCAGGAGAAGGGAAAGGATACTATTTATAATCATTCTTAATTTTACATGGTGCAGATATTGGTTAATCATTGCCCCGAATAAAGCCCAGGTTAAAACAGCACAGAGACCTATGAGGGCAAAGCCCAATGAGAAGAGGATAATATAGAAGGGATTACCAATAAGGGGATTTAGAAAGACCGAGTAAAGGGTTAGGCCATAAATGATTCCTTTAGGATTTATAAATTGAAGCAATACACCTTTATAAAAACCCCAGAGATACTGGTTAGATTTTTCCTGAAAGGAAAAGCTGGCTTTAAAAGTGCCATAGGCCAGATAGAGAATATAGGCTGCTCCAATCCAGCGCATGATAGGTTCAACAGAGGGAATGGCTGTAAAAAGCAGGTTAGAAAAAAGTCCGCAGAGTAACAGCAGTAAGAAAAATCCGGTAACAACTCCATAGATGTAATTCATGGTTTTTTTAATTCCAAAATTAATACTCATGGAGGCACAGCTCAGGTTATTGGGTCCCGGAGTGAAGGTAGTAATCAAGACGAAGGGAATCAAAACACCAAAGTCAATTAAGTTCATTTTTATTCCCTCCTCAATTATTTATTTTGAATTATATTTTTTGGATTCAGGCGGCAACTAAAAGTGTTCTTAAATTTACAGTAAAACACTTCTATTGTCAAGTGTCCAGAAGAGAGTATTAAACTTTTTATTTGAATAAATTACTAAGATAGTATAGAATAAAACAAAATAGTGTAAAATAAAAAGGGATTTAGGAATTATGGATAAAATGATTGCTTTTTGTGGATTAACCTGTATTGAATGTCTGGCTTTTATAGCTACTCAGAAAGACGATGATAAGGAAAGGGAAAAAGTAGCAAAAGTTTGGTCTAAATTATATAAATGCGATATAAAACCAGAAAATATAAATTGTGATGGGTGTTTGGAAGAGTCTGGTCGACTTTTTAATTATTGCACAGTCTGTGAAATAAGAAAGTGTGGGCAGGAAAAGGGGGAAGATTAACATGAAAATACTTCTGGTTTACCCTGAATACCCAGAGACCTTCTGGAGTTTTAAATATGCTTTAAAATTTATTTCTAAAAAGGCGAGTCTCCCTCCCTTGGGACTGTTAACCGTAGCTGCCCTGCTTCCTAAAGACTGGGAGAAAAAACTGGTAGATATGACGGTAACAGCATTAATTGATAGAGACATCAAATGGGCTGATTATGTATTTATTAGTGCTATGTCTATTCAAAAAGAATCGGTGAAGAAGATAATCGCTCAATGTAAGAGGTTGGGAGCTAAGATTGTTGCCGGCGGTCCTCTTTTTACATCCGAATACGAAGACTTTGAGGATGACGTAGATTATTTTATACTTAATGAGGCTGAAATCACTCTACCTCTATTTTTAGAAGATTTAGAACGAGGACACCTTAAACATATCTATACCTCAGATCAGTGGGTAGATTTAAAAAAGACTCCCATTCCACTTTGGGAATTAGCTGATGTAAATAAATATGCCACTATGTGTATTCAATATTCTCGTGGATGTCCTTTTAACTGTGATTTTTGTGATGTTACCTTACTCTTTGGGCATAAGATGAGATTAAAAACTAAAGACCAAATATTAGCAGAATTAGAGAGTCTTTATTTACGGGGATGGAGAGGTGGAGTATTTATTGTCGACGATAATTTCATTGGGAATAAAAGAGAATTAAAAGGTGAAGTACTGCCGGCGATGATTCATTGGATGGATGAACGAAAGTATCCTTTTACCTTTACTACTCAGGCCTCGATAAATCTCTCCGATGATGAGGAACTTATACAGTTGATGGTTCAGGCAGGGTTTGGTTCAGTATTTGTGGGCATTGAGACTCCTAACGAGGAGAGCTTAGCAGAATGCAACAAGTTACAAAATAAAAATCGTGATCTAATTGCTTGTGTTAAAAAGATTCAAAGGTTTGGTTTGATAGTTAACGGAGGATTCATTATGGGCTTTGATAATGATACACCGGCAATTTTTGAAAGACTAATTGAATTCATCCAAAAAAGTGGCATTGTCAGCGCCATGGTCGGGCTATTAAACGCTCCTCGAGGCACCAAGCTATACCAGAGAATGGTTAAAGAGGATAGATTATTAAAAGAAGCCACAGGTGATAACACTGACCTTTCCATTAATTTTATTCCCAAAATGAACTATAAAGGACTTATCGATAACTATAAAAGAGTTCTCAACACCATTTATTCTCCTAAATGTTACTATGAACGTCTCCTGACGCTTTTAAAAAATATGAAAACTTTAAAAAAGAAAAGATATCAATTTCATCTTTGTTATCTTACTGCGTTCCTTAAATCTGTCTGGCAGCTGGGAATAATAGGGAAAGAAAGAGTTTATTATTGGAAAATCTTTTTCTGGACCTTGTTTCGGCGTCCGCAACTCTTACCTACGGCCATAACCTATGCCGTCTACGGGTTTCATTTTCGTAAGATTTATGAAAATTATTAACTTGTTTAAGAGATTGCTACCCGCTGACCAAGAAGAATGACGAATTTATTTTGATTCTCGGTTTCTATTATCTTCACGAGATACGATTCACGAGATACGAATTAATAGTACTTGACACCCATGTTATAATTATTTAAAATAACAAATAGTTAAAAGCAAGGCGTGGGAGAAGTAGCAGATTACAAAATTTAACAGAGAGTCGTTTACGGTGAGAATCGACAAAAAATTTAATGGATTTGCGAAATGGACCCACAAGCTTCAGACTGAAAGGACTAAAATAGTTCGAGTAAGTTTTGACGGACTTTTCCCCCGTAACCAGGAAAAGTGTATCGGTATATATTTAATTTATATTGCCCGTACTCTTAGAAAGTAGGATTTTTCTAAATAAATAAAAATCCTATTAGAGTGGCACCACGGAATTAACCTTTCGTCTCTTGGGGATGAAAGGTTTTTTTGTTTGTATGCCCGTACACTTAATCAAGAGGGGCCTAATAGATCATAATATTAATATTGAATTATATTAATCTTTTAGACTCAATCAGGGTGGCACCGCGGACAAAATAGCTCTCCGTCCCTATTATTAGAATAAATGGGAACTGAGGGCTTTTTTATTTGTAAAAAAGAGTATTCAGAATTTTTTAAAAAAAACAGAGCAAAGGAGGTTAGGTATGTTTTTATTTTTATTTTACAATTGGCCCCTCAGGGGGCAAGAGATATTCACAAAAAAGCAAAAAAGATATTTTAGTTAAAATTAAATTTTTAAATTTGAAAGGATGATCAAAAAAATGAAAAGAGTTAAATTTGTTCTTGATGAAAAAGAAATGCCCACTGCCTGGTATAATATTTTAGCCGATTTACCAGAACCGCTCCCGATTCCTTTACATCCGGCAACAGGCAAACCTATCGGGCCTGATGACCTTGCTCCCTTATTTCCTATGGAGTTGATAAAACAGGAGATGAGTGCGGAGAGATATATAGAAATTCCCGAAGAAGTACAGGATATTTATCGAATGTGGAGGCCAACTACCCTTTATCGGGCCTGGAGATTAGAGAAAGCACTGGATACACCTGCTAAGATTTATTATAAATATGAAGGGAGCAGTCCTCCTGGAAGTCATAAACCTAATACTGCAGTAGCTCAAGCTTACTATAATAAAAAAGAAGGAATTAAGAGAATAACTACTGAAACAGGGGCAGGGCAATGGGGCAGTGCCTTAGCTTTTGCCGGTGCCTGTTTTGGTCTGGAGATTAAAGTATATATGGTTAAGATAAGTTACATGCAAAAACCGTATCGTCGGATAATGATGCAGACCTGGGGGGCAAACTGTATTCCCAGTCCTTCTCCTGAAACCCAAGCCGGAAGAGATATGTTGGCTAAAGATCCTGATTGTCCGGGAAGTCTTGGACTGGCTATTAGTGAGGCGGTAGAGGAGGCCGCTAATCGTGATGATACTCATTATTCTTTAGGAAGTGTATTAAACCATGTCTTGCTGCATCAGACTATCATCGGGTTGGAATCAAAGAAGGTTATGGAACAGATTGGTGAATATCCCGATATTATTATTGGATGTGTGGGGGGAGGGTCAAACTTTGCCGGTCTTTTTTTACCATTTGTAAAAGATAAGATCGAAGGGTTAAAACCTGATTTAAAAATAATAAATGTTGAACCGGCAAGCTGCCCGACTTTAACCAGGGGTCCTTATAGTTATGATTATGGTGATGTAGCCGGGCTTACTCCTTTATTAAAGATGTATACCCTGGGGCATGGTTTTATTCCACCACCTGTTCATGCGGGAGGTTTGAGGTATCATGGTATGTCTCCTATTATCAGTCATTTACTAAAATTAGGATTAGTAGAAGCGCGGGCAGAACACCAATTGGGGACTTTTCAGGCGGGAGTGACTTTTGCCAGAAATGAAGGGATTATCAGTGCTCCGGAAACAAACCATGCTATCAGGGCTACTATCGATGAAGCACTTAAATGTAAAGAATCTGGAGAGTCAAAAACAATACTACTGGGTCATAGTGGGCATGGCCATGTGGATATGGCTGCTTATGAAGCTTACTTTGCCGGAAAATTAAAAGATTATGCCTATCCCCAGGAAAAAATTGAAGAGGCCTTAAGAGAATTACCAAAAATTTAAAAGGAGACAATTATATTAGGGGATTTTCCTTTGCCACTCTGTAATGAATTTAGTGGAATAGGAGGTCCCCTAATTCTATTATCTATTTTTTTCATAAACACATTTAAATCAATATTTCATTTATTATTTTAAAAAAGAAGGAATTTTTAGGATTAATGTAGTATAAAAATAAAAGAGGGGTAAGAAAGATTTTATTTAAAATTTAAATATAGTATAATTAATATGAAATTATAGTAATAATAGGAGGCATGAAAAAGTTAAATTGATCAATAAATTAATCATTCAAAATAATATGGGAAAAAAAGGAGTGTTATTTGTATGCAGTTACAATTGATTGTGGCTATTATTGTGGCTATTCTTGCTGTTGTTTTTGCCCTTCAGAATGCAGTCCCAATAACGGTAAGTTTTTTGACCTGGAGATTTAAAAGCTCATTAGCTCTGGTACTTTTGATTACTCTTGCTTTGGGGATTCTGATGAGTTTATTAGTGTCAGTTCCTTCTGGGATAAAAAAAATGAAGATAATTTCCAGTCAAAAGAAGAAGATTCAAGAATTAGGGAGCAGTCTTAAAAGAGAAACTGAAAGCAAAACAAGGGAAGAAACTGAAAGCAAAATAAAAGAGGAAATTGAGAGCGAAGAAGAACCAGAACTGCCTTTAGAATAAGTTCCCCATTTTCCCCTAAATCAATCATAGTTTTTCTGTCAATCATTATTTTTCTTGCAAATCCTGACTAATATTGTTATAATTCTTAATCAAGAAATTATTATTTCCTGCCAGAGGACCGTTCCCTGGCAGATTTTTTAGGAGGCCTATTTTTATGCTGGTAAATTCTGTTCTGGACGCAATAGGAAATGTCCCTTTAATTCAATTAAAGAAGATGTCTTCGGGAAATGTATTTGTAAAAGCTGAATATCTAAATCCCGGGGGGAGCATTAAAGATAGAGTAGCTAAATACATTATCGAAATAGCGGAAAAAGAAGGAAAGCTTAAGCCGGGGATGACCATTATTGAGGCAACTTCCGGGAATACCGGAATTGGCTTAACTTTGGTGGGGGTGCAGAAGGGCTACCAGGTAATCTGTATAATGCCGGAAAATATGAGTGAAGAAAGAAAGAAAATAATTCAAGCCTTTGGGGGAAAGATTATCTTCACCTCGGCTAAAGGGAGCCTGCCCGGAAGCATAAAAAAGATGCGAGAGATTACCGAAGCAGAACCGGAGAAATATTTTGTTGCTGACCAATTTGTAAATCCCCACAATCCTGAAATTCATTATCAACAAACTGCACCTGAAATCTGGAATGAAATGGAAGGGAAGGTAGATGTGTTTGTAGCTGGAGTAGGAAGTGGGGGAACCCTTCAGGGGATTGGGAAATTTTTAAAAGAAAAAAATCCTAAAGTAAAAATTGTAGCAGTGGAGCCAAAAAATAGTTCTGCCTTATTGGGACGTGAACCAGGCCTTCACCAGATTCAGGGAATCGGTGACGGATTTATCCCTGCTGTCCTGGATGTAAAACAGGTAGATATGGTATTTACGGTTACTGATGAAGAAGCTATTGAAACTACTCGCCAACTTTCCAAAGAAGAAGGATTGCTGGTGGGGACCTCATCAGGGGCTAATGTCTTTGCTGCTTTACATGTGGATAATGGGCGAAACCGGGTGGTGACTATACTGCCTGACCGGGCAGAAAGGTATTTCAGTACCGCCCTTCTTTAGCTCTCCTTAGTTTGTCAAAGAACTGTCTCCTGTCATTTATGTGACTGAAAAATATCTTGGTCAACAGAAGGGAGCAATCAAATGAAAAAGATTCGATGGGGTGTCCTGAGCACCGCTAAAATTGGTACTGAAACGGTAATTCCCGCTATGCAGTTAGGGAAATATTGCGAGGTTACTGGCATTGCTTCACGCCAATTGAGAAAGGCACGGGCAGCAGCAAGGCGGTTGGATATAGAGAAGGCTTATGGTTCCTACGAAGAACTGCTGGCCGACTCCGACATCGATGCTGTTTACCTTCCGCTTCCCAACCATCTACATGTCCCTTGGGCCATCAAAGCACTGAAGGCCGGCAAGCACGTTTTATGTGAGAAACCCATTGGTTTAAATGCAGCTGAAGCTCAGGAACTGCTGGAGGCTTCCCGTAAATTTCCCCGGTTAAAGGTTATGGAAGCATTTATGTACCGGTACCATCCGCAGTGGCAATGGGCAAAGCAAAAGGTTAACGAAGGAAAAATAGGCGAAGTGCGGACGATTCAATCATTTTTCTCCTACTACAATACTGACCCCGATAATATTCGCAACAAAGCTGATACCGGTGGCGGGGGACTGATGGACATCGGTTGTTACTGTATTTCGCTTTCACGGTTTATCTTTGGGGTTGAGCCCCGGCGGGTCTGCGGTATCAGGGAAGAAGATCCGGAGATGAAGGTTGATCGCCTGACTTCTGGCATACTGGAGTTTAGCAGCGGCACTTCCACCTTTACCTGTGCGACCCAGCTGGTGCCTTACCAGCGGGTTAATATCTTTGGCACCAAAGGGCGGATTGAAATTGAAATACCTTTTAATACTC
>MEYH01000052.1:0-612 GCA_001773955.1 Candidatus Sediminicultor quintus
AAGGAGTGGAAATTATGTTAAAGATAGGAATAATCAATGGACCAAATTTAAATATGCTTGGAAAAAGGGATCAGAAGATTTACGGAAATTTAACCTTGGAAGAAATGAATCATAAAATTGAATCTTTTACTAAAAAGGAAGATATTGAACTAACTATAAAGCAATCCAATTTCGAAGGAGAGATTGTAGAATCTATTCAAAAGTTATCTTCTCAGCTAGATGGTTTAATCATTAATCCAGCCGCTTATACTCATTATAGTTATGCCATTGCCGATGCTCTTAGAGACTGTCCCATTCCAGTAATTGAAGTCCATCTTTCTAATATATTTTCTCGGGAAGATTTTCGGGGAAAATCAGTAACTGCCCCTGCCTGTATAGGCCAGATTGCTGGTTTCGGCTGCCAGAGTTATATTCTGGCTATCCGTGCCCTTCAAGGCTTATTAAATAAAGAGGCCAATCCCTCTCTGGAGGGAGAGGGTTAGGATGAGGGGAACGTAGGGGTCTGATTCATCAGACCCGTCTCATCCCCCTGTCATAGCTTTCGAAAAAAGCAAGGGAGGCATTATTTTATAGATATAACTATGGAATTATCTCTGGCGTTAACTGTTGTTT
>MEYH01000052.1:631-7042 GCA_001773955.1 Candidatus Sediminicultor quintus
AAGGTATGCCTACACATTATATAGATGCCAATATTGAGGAAGCAGCTATGACTGTAAAGCCAGCGTTACTATTTGGAAAAGGCCTTGAAGTAATTTGCCGGTATAGAGCCGTAGGCAGCTTTTTACGCCGCTATGGTTCGTATGCAGAAGAAGGACAGCCTTTAGGCGCTTTGGTGGAGGTTACGCTAAAAGATGATGAACGAAATGACCCTCCCATTACTGAAGATGCCCTGGATATGTTGGGAATACTTTCTAAAGATGGATACAAAGTATTAAAAGATCTCACTAGACAAATAGGAAATATTATAAAAGAACAATTAGCTAAAAAAGGCATTGAGTTATATGATATTAAACTTGAATTTGGCAGGGTGAAAGACAATAATCAAATAGTTTTGATTGATGAAATTATTGTATAATTTACGATAAGGTTCCAGTAAGGTATAGATAATAATCAAGATACCAATCGAATTTTATCATATTGTATCTAACTAAATGTAGAATTAAATGTAAAATGAAGAAGATTTTATAAAGAAAAGAGGTAAATAAATGGATCAGGATATTCAAAAAGATATTTATACCAAACGCTGCCAGTTAGTAATAAAAGCTCTTAAAGCCAATGATTTTGAAGCTATCTATGCCGACAATGCGAAGGAGGCACTGGAAAAAGTAATATCATCAATTCCAAAAGATGCCACAGTAGGAATCGGCGGTTCGATTACAATAAGAGAAATAGGATTGGTTGAAGCATTGGAAAAACAAGGAAACACTATTTTTGAGCATTGGGATAAAGCATCTACATTAGAAGAAAAAATAAAAAACCGGAAAGAAGCTTTGACCAGTGATATCTATCTTGCCAGCAGTAATGCCATTACCCTTGACGGACAACTGGTAAATATTGACGGAACCGGTAATCGGGTAGCTGCGATGGCATTCGGACCAAAAAAAGTCATCATTATCGTCGGAGCTAATAAATTAGTGGATACTTTAGATGAAGCTTTTACCAGGATAAGAACTATTGCCGGTCCACTGAATGGAAGACGATTAAATCTGAAAACCACCTGTGCGTTAACAGGGCACTGTACTGATTGCGATTCTCCTGATCGAATGTGCAAAGTTTCCGTGGTTATTGAGAAGAAACCTAATCTTTCAGATATTACCATCGTATTAGTTGGAGAAAGTTTAGGATATTAAGTAAAAGAATTAAATTATTAAATCCTTTTATTGTGTTAGTTCATTTAAATACAATTGAATGAGAGGGAATATGAAAAGTGATATGGTAAAACCTAATTCCCTGGTATTAGACCCCCTAATATTATTCAATAAGCTATGATGGAATATCTTAAGATCGGGAATCTGCACTTAAAATACCGGACAATACTAGCTCCCATGGCCTCCCTCACTGATATTGTCTTCAGAAGGGTCATTGATGAAATCGGTGGAGTAGGGCTTATGGTAACTGAACCGATCTCTGTGGAAGGGCTCAAAAGGAAACAGGACAGAACTCTCTCAATGATCAGGTCATTTGATTTTAACACTCCGCAGTTTATCCAGCTTTTAGGAAGTGAACCGGACTCATTCATAGATGCGGTAAAATATATCCAAGCGGAAACTGATTTTTCCGGGATAGATATAAATATGGGGTGTCCGGTACGGAAGATTATAAAAAAGAAGGCAGGTGCGGCTTTACTTAAAGATCCGAAAAAAATTGGAGAGATCTGCCGAAAGGTCAGGAAAGTGATCAGCATCCCTTTCACGGTAAAAATAAGGCTTGGATATGAAGAGGAGAATGTATTCGAAATACTGAAAATACTGGAAAGTGAGGGGGTTGATGCGGTTACGGTTCATTTCAGGCTGAAAACGGACGGATACAGTTCGGAAGCAAGGTGGGTATATGCCGAGAGAATTAAAGAGTGGTCAAGTTTAAGGATCATCGGGAATGGAAATATCTTCAACCGGGATAAAGCATTGGAAAGACTAAATCTAGTGGACGGAATAATGATTGGCAGGGGGGCAATAAGTAACCCCTTCATCTTCGCCGAAATGCAGGATGAAAGGCCAGACCCCAATGATAAAAAGGAGATAACTGAAAGGATAATATCTCTGGTGGAAGAATATTACCCGCCTGAATTAAGGCTTCTCAGGATAAAAGCTTTCACCAAATATCTTGCCTTGGATAAACCTGATGTAATAAAAATAAAGCATAAGGTATATGCATCAAAAACTTTCGATGAGGTCAAACCATTCTTCCGGGAATTAGATTTTTAACCAAAAATTATAAAAGAAATAGAGGACGGTTGTACTATCTCAATAATTTGGTAACTTTTTCCTATTTCCCCTCCTTTAAAACCTATTTTACAAGGCTTTCAGGAAGGCCTTTTTTATAGTAAAGAAGAAAGGCAGAGGAATAGGATAACTGATTTTTAGTTAAATAAGGTAGATCAATATAGATAGAATTAGAGGATTAGCAGTTCTTATTGAAGAAAATAAGTAAGTCTCTAAAACGTAGTAAACATAAGGGTTTCCGTGTTTTTTTGTTATAGGGGATGGTTTTAGTTCTTCTAAAATACAGAGAAAATGAAGCAAAAAAGGACTAAAAACCCTATTTTTAGGAGCTTGAAAGCCTTATAAAATAAGGGTTTGAACGAAATATTGCCGTAGCTGCGTTTCTTGAGGGTGGCTAAGGTGATTGGTCATATTTTTCAAAATAGGCGCTTAAAAGAGCTTAAAATGGCTTATTTTAGATGTGGGCGGAAAGCCTTATGGTATAAGGGTTTGAGATTAATGGGGTCACAACTTCACAAAATATACAGCAAAAATAGGAAAATGTGAAGTTGCGAAGCCTGACCTGGACGCACGGACGCAATTCGGATTTTTATCCGATTAGCGGTTATTAATGACGATCAAAGAAAGGAGGTTTAAAATATGCCCATTTTACAAGTGGAATTACTAAAAGGAAGAACTGTAGAACAGAAGCGGGAGATGGTGAAGAAAGTCACGGACGCGATTACAGAAACTTTGGATTGCCCCAAAGAAGCAGTATCTATTATTATCAGGGAAATGGAATTGGAAAATTTTGCTAAAGCAGGAGTTCTAAAAGCAGACAGTAAATAGGATGAATGATTAATGAATTAGTAGGGTTCAGGCTTCACAACTTCACAAAATATACAACAAAAACAGGAAAATGTGAAGTTGCGAAGCCTGAACCCCGATACCCTCTTTCTTAAAAACATCTTCCAATAGATTACCGGTCAATCTTTCTCCTGTCGGAATCAAGAAATCATCCATCTGGACAATGGTACATTTAGTCCCCAACCGGGCAAAGGCCTGTGCCATTTCACAGCCGATGGCACCGCCCCCGATAATGGTCATACTTTCGGGGATTTCAGGTAAATTGAATATATTTTTATTGGTCAGGATATCAACATCTGATATACCCTTAATGGGAGGAACCATTGGTTCGGTTCCGGTAGCAATAAATATTCTTCTGGCAGTAACGATTCTATTACCGACTTTCACTGTATGAGGATCAACAAAGCCTGCCCCACCTTTACCTAAAATGAGCTCTATTTTGTCAAACATTTTAATGGTCTTGGCCTCGGCAATATAATCCAGGTATTTGTTAATCTTCCCAAAAGGGCTTTTCACTCCCGGCATAGTTCCTTTCTCTAAACCCATTTCCTTCAGCTTAATAAAGGAATGCCGGTATTTGGCAATCCTGAGTAATGATTTACTGGGAATACAGCCTACATTCATACATTCCCCACCGATTTTATTTTTTTCAATACCGCAAACCTTTAACCCCATTTCCGCCCCCATGGCAGAAACAGCCATTCCGGCAGGTCCCATCCCGATACATGTCAAATCAAAATCATATTTCATATTATTTTCTCCTCTTTTTGGTTTCTATCATCATTATTATACTATAAAATATAGTAGTGCATAGTCAATTTAATTTGACTAATTTATTAGAACTTTATATAATTAAAAAATTCTTAGTAAGAAAAAGAGTTATAAAATTCTAAAAAAGAATTTCTTTGCTGTTATTATAGTCTTTCTTATCTTAATGTTTATTTTATCTACTGATGCACGATTTCTGGATTATCGACCGGTCGGGTCATTTCTGATTTCACATCGGATGAGTATATCCAATCAAATGGAAATTGATGATCCTTCCCTTGCTCCGGAAGAAAAAGAACAAGCACAGGCTTTTATGAGTTCGATGGGAGGTATGGGTAATATGGAAATAGTCTCTACCCGTGCAGAATATAATACCGGACTATCATGATTTATTTGATGGAACCAAATTAGAACCGCAGGAACCCATGTTTGGAGGTATGTCTGATTTTTTTCAGGATATGCCAGATTTCGGAGAGGCTGGTGAATCCATGACCCAGGAAGATATGGAAGCGATGATGGAAGGCCTCATGGAAATAATGGAAGGGAATGAAGCGTTTCAGGATATGATGAAAGAAAAGTAGACCGCTGATTATTTTTTAATCCAATAGTGGACTTTTCATGAAGAAAAAAGAAGAAAATCAAAAACAGGATAAATATTTCTACAGGGTTCACAAAATACAAAACAAATTAGTTAGAGTAACATTGATTATTACCGGAACATTTTTTGTGGCTATCGGTGTTCTCGGCATTTTTTTACCTCTTTTGCCTACCACTCCTTTTCTCTTGATTGCTGCTGCTCTCTATGCCAGGAGTTCAGAACGATTTTACTATTGGCTTTTACATAATAGATGGTTTGGGGGATATATTAAAAACTATCGAGAGGGGAAAGGCATTAGCCGGAAAGTAAAAATATGGACTATTTCTTTATTGTGGATTACCATAATATTTTCTATTTGTACGGTAGAAATTGTCCTGGTTAGAATTTTATTGTTTCTGATAGCAGCAGCTGTTAGTATACACATTATTTCTATTCGCACTATAAGACAAAAGAAGCGTAACAGACAATATGATTAACTCCCAAAAACTTTTAAATAATCTAAAACGAAAGCTTGAACCCCGTACGCTTCCGATTGTGAACCTGGCTGCTTTGAGGTAATTTGAAGATTTGCATTTAAAATTTATTTAACCTATAATTATGGTAAGATATTTTACTATAAAATCTTAAAGGAGGGAAAAAAATGAAAGAAAAAAAGAAATTAACCAACGAAGTTGGTGCTCCGGTAGCTGACAACCAGAATGTTATGACCGCAGGTAAACGTGGTCCGATGCTGATGCAGGATGTTTGGTTTTAAGAAAAGCTTGCTCATTTTGACCGGGAAGTAATCCCTGAGCGACGGATGCATGCCAAAGGTTCCGGTGCCTATGGAACCTTTACCGTTACCCAGGATATTACTAAATATACTAAAGCTAAAATATTTTCTGAAGTAGGAAAAAAGACCGAATTATTTGCCCGTTTTTCTACTGTAGCTGGGGAGCGTGGTGCAGCTGATGCGGAACGGGACATCCGGGGCTTTGCCTTAAAATTTTATACCGAGGAAGGCAACTGGGATCTGGTAGGTAATAATACGCCGGTCTTCTTTCTCCGTGATCCGCTTAAATTTCCGGACCTAAATCATGCAGTCAAGCGGGATTCGCATACTAATCTTCGCAGTGCCAAAAATAGCTGGGATTTCTTATCCTCTCTTCCCGAGGCACTCCATCAGGTCACCATTGTCATGAGTGACCGGGGCATTCCCTATTCCTATCGTCATATGCACGGTTTTGGTAGTCACACCTTTAGTCTGATTAATGCGAAAAATGAACGCTATTGGGTTAAATTTCACCTTAAAACCCAACAGGGAATCAAGAATATTACCGACGAAGAAGCCCAAGTGATAATCGCTAAGGATCGAGAAAGCCATCAACGGGATCTCTTAGAAAGCATCGAAAGTGGGGATTACCCCTGTTGGACCTTGTTTATTCAGATTATGCCGGAAAAGGATGTTGCAAAGTGTCCATATAATCCTTTTGATCTGACCAAAGTTTGGTTTCATAAAGATTATCCACCAATTGAAGTGGGCGTACTAGAGCTGAATCGCAACCCGGAAAACTATTTTGCGGAAGTGGAACAATCGGCTTTTAACCCTGCCCATATTGTGCCCGGTATCGGTTTCTCCCCGGACAAGATGCTGCAAGGGCGGCTGTTTTCCTATGGTGATGCTCAGCGCTATCGCTTAGGAGTCAATCATCAACTTATCCCGGTTAATGCTTCCCGTTGTCCCTTCCATAGCTATCACCGGGATGGTAGCATGCGTGTAGATGGTAATTATGGAGCAACTATTGGTTATGAACCCAACAGTTATGGAGAATGGCAAGAGCAGCCTAATTTTAAGGAACCCCCTTTATCTCTCGAAGGAGCAGCAGACCACTGGAATCATCGGGAGGATCAGGACTATTACACCCAACCCGGACTCC
>MEYH01000052.1:7063-10833 GCA_001773955.1 Candidatus Sediminicultor quintus
GCCAGCAAGCTGTACTCTTTGCCAATACCACACGAGATATTGCCACTGCACCCCGGGAAATTAAAATCAGACATATTGGCAACTGCCTGAAAGCTGATAAAGCATATGGCCAGGGTATAGCCGATGCGTTAGGAATTCAACTTAATGAAGTTAAATAGTTATTGTTTAATTTAATTCAGTGCCGGGATTTGTCGAATAGATTTTAAATTCGATCCTTACTTGACTTGAAACTTTTCTCATTTTTTTTACCAAATCAAGATTTTTGACACCATAAGGCGCCTTTTCTATTTTACCAGTTAAGTCTGTTCCAGCGGATTGCCCCTTATGTGTACCATTAGCCCATTGGGGAATTTCTGAAACATCGTAGATGATACTATTGTGTGCCACATAAAAAGGCATACCATTAATGCCATTAAGACCCAGTATACCCAATAATAGTGAACCTGTGTGAAAGTCAAGTCTACCAATTTTAAAATACCCATGTAGGATTCCTGTAACAATAAGAATGCCTCCAACGTAGGGATGTATTCTTCTACCTCTTTTTAAGAACTGATTAAACGCTTTGTTTTTACCTTTTAACCAGCGCTTGTTCAATTCGAGAGCTAGGAAAAGAGAAGTAAGTATGATTAGTAAAGCAACATTAAACCAGGCTAACAATTGGCATCATTCCTTTCTAGAAAATTAAAAAAAACTATAACCTATTACGGCACTACTTTTCAATAAATCGAATCGATTAATAATTTTTATGAAGTTGTGAAGCCTGACCCCGGACACATCCCACAATTTGATTGAAAAATCTGGTTTCCCCTTAATTGAATTCCTATTGTATGATATAATTAAAAAATATTTAGGTTGATGATTGGGATAAAAAAAGGGGAGGATGATAGTGATTTCCCACTATTCCATTATGATCACTATTTTGGTCGTAACAGTAATTTTATTCATCCTGGATGTTTTTCGCATTGATTTGATTGCTATTTTATGTATGTTAACCTTGAGTTGGACCGGCATTTTAACACCCCTTGAAGTTATTTCCGGATTTTCCAGTAATGCCGTTATCGCCATGATAGCTGTCATGGTGATGGGTTATGGTATTTCTCAAACGGAGATTATGGAACGATTTTCTAATTGGATCTTAAAATTAGCTGGCCATAGCAAGCAAAAATTAATCTTACTGGTTTCACTTTCCGTAGGCTTGTTATCTGCTTTCATACAAAATGTCGGAGCTGCTGCACTTTTTCTTCCCATCATATTGAGGATAGCCAAGAAAGAAAATTATTCTCCATCAGAACTGATTATGCCGATGGGCTTTGCGGCTATTTTAGGTGGAAATTTAACCATGGTTGCTTCAGGCCCCCTTATTATCTTAAATGATTTACTGAGAGATTCAGGACTAAAGACCTTAGGTTTATTTCAGGTTACTCCCATCGGATTAATATTATTGCTGATAGGTATTTTGTATTTTTTATTTCTAGGGAAATTCATCTTACCCAAGGGAAGGGAAGAAAAAAAGCTTCCTGAACAAAAATTATTAATTGATACCTGGCATCTACCTTATCAAGTCTATCGTTATTTCATCCCCCAGGAGAGTTCCTTAATTGGAAGGACACCCGAAATTGCCCGTATCTGGGATCAGTATCATCTCAATATTTTAGCTTTATCCCAAGAAAAAGAGATGATATATGCTCCCTGGCGGGAGACTTATTTTAAAGCAGGACAGGAACTAGCCTTGTTAGGAAATAAAGAAGATATACAAAAATTTGCTCAAGATTTTAGGCTTCAGTTAAAAGAAGAATTGGAGGTGCTTCAAGATTTTGAAAATTCGGAGAAAGCAGGCTTTGCCGAAGTAATAATCCCTCCCCGGTCTGATTTTATTGGTAAAAGTATTCGTTTGCTGGCTATCCGAAAAAATTTCAATGTTGAACCTATCATGGTTTTTAGCCAGGGCAGAGAAGTGAAGAGTGATTTTTCAGACAGAAAGATTAGAATAGGGGATATTTTGATTTTTCATGGACTGTGGGAAAATCTTAATCGTTTAAAAGAATCTAATAAAGTGATTTTCATTACTTCAATTAAAAAAGAAAAGGGAAAGAAAGATAGATCCTGGGTTGCACTAACTTGTTTTTTAAGTGGGATTGGTTTATCTATAGCCGGATTTCCGCTCCCCATTTCTCTTTTTTCCGGTGCAATTGCCATGATACTAACCGGTGTTTTAACCATGGAAGATTTTTATTCAGCCATAGAATGGAAAGTAGTTTTTTTAATTGCTGGGTTGATTCCTCTGGGAATTGCTATGCAGAAGTCCGGAACAGCTGCTTTCCTGGCAGAAAAAATATTCTTAGTTGCGCCGATAAGCCACCCACTTTTTATTCTATTTTCTATTGCTGTTCTTTCTACTTTGTTTTCTTTGTTTATGTCTAATGTAGTTTCAACGGTTGTTCTAGTCCCTTTGGTAATTAATCTGTCTGGGTTGGTGCAGATGGACCCTAGACCTTTGGTCTTAATGGCAGCGATTTGTTCTGCCAATTCCTTTGTTTTGCCCACACATCAGGTCAATGCCATACTGATGACTTCAGGGAATTATCAAAATAAAGATTATTTAAAAGCCGGGGGAATAATGACACTTCTTTTTTTATTGGCTGTGACCATAGTTTTTTATTTATTTTATTTTTAAAAGAGGATTTTTGAAATTTAATATGGTAATCTGTATGAAAGTAACAGAAAAGACTTTTTCTTGATCAAGAAGAAGCGCCGAAGAGATGGGAGATCCTGTTTGAAAAAAAGAGATAGTGGTTCCGAAAGGAGAAATATAAAATGAAAGAAGAAAGTGACTTTAAAAAGATAACTATCATTGGTGTAGGTCTGATCGGTGGTTCTCTCGGATTAGCCTTAAAAAAGAAAAATCCAAAATTTAAAATTAGCGGTATAGATAAATCAGAAATAATCGAAAAAGCCATAGCTCGAAGGGCAATTGATGAAGGTACCAGTAATCTTAAAAATGGAATAAAAGAAGCAGATGTAGTAATTTTAGCTACTCCCGTAAAAACAATTTTAGATTTATTACCCCAAATTAACCCTTTTATTAAAAAAGGATGCATAGTAACTGATACTGGTAGTACTAAAGGTCAGATCGTGGAAACAGCGGATAAAATATTATCTGAAGATGTCTATTTTATTGGTGGTCATCCTATAGCTGGTTCAGAAAAATATGGCATAGAGGAAGCAGATTCTCATCTCTTTCAGGATAAAACCTATATCTTAACTCCGTCTAAAAAAAGTAATTTAATTGCACTTGAAAAAATATTTTTATTAATCAATACGATAGGTGCAAAAAGATTAGTATTAGACCCTCTCGAGCACGACAGAGTTGCCGGTGCAATAAGTCATTTGCCCCAAATTTTAGCAGTTTCTTTAACCAACATGATAGGTGAATTAAGTCAACAAGAGAATAATGATCATTATTTTAAAGCCATAGGAGAGGGATTTAAAGATATGACCCGAATTGCTTCCAGTCCTTATAAGATGTGGGAGGATATCTGTGAAACCAATCAGGAAAATATTTTAGAAATGATTCAGGAATTTAGAAATTATCTCAGGGTAATAGAGGGTAAACTTAAAAACAACCCCGGTAATTTAAAAGAAGAATTTCAAAAAGCAAGCAAATTAAGAGAAACTCTTTGAATTAAAAATTTCTGTCCGCCATCTTGTTTTTATTGAGAATTAATTCTATCTATGCTATAATTTAGCTACAAGATGAGGAAAATATGAGC
>MEYH01000053.1 GCA_001773955.1 Candidatus Sediminicultor quintus
GATTATTAAAGATGAAGTTATTCTATTGGAGCAGGAGATAAAAAAGACTATCAAAGAAGATAAGGTAGAAGCGGTAATTATTTCCGGAGGGAGTTCAGTGGGGGCAAGGGATGTTACCTTAAAAGTGCTTGATAGATTAGGAAAACCCGGTGTGTTGATTCACGGAGTATCAGTAAAACCAGGGAAACCTACTATACTTGCCGTAGCTGACAATAAGCCGATATTTGGCTTACCCGGTCATCCAGTCTCAGCGATGATAATCTTTGACCTTTTTGTACGGCCTTTGATTAGCCGGTTACAGGGAGGAGAATATAATTATAATTCTGCCAAAGAAATAGAAGCAGAGTTGACCTGCAATATGGTTTCAGATTCGGGAAGAGAAGATTATGTGCGGGTATTTGTATATAAAGAAGGCGAAAGATTTTATGCCGAACCTATTCCGGGGAAATCAGGATTAATTTCCACTATGGTTCGGGCTTCAGGTTTAATAAAGATAGGATTAAATATCGAAGGATTAGAAAAGGGCAGTAAAGTAGTGGTTAAATTATTTTAACTAAACTTATAAAAAATTACCAGAATATCCGGGTCGGATAAATCCGACCCCTACACCAAACAATATACAGTATATGAAAAAAGTTTTAAATTTTGAATTATAGTTTTTCGCTTTTCGTTTTAAGTTTTTAATTTAATTAGGACATGCATTTTATTAATCTAATGCTATACGCTAAACGCTGTACGCTCTACGCTATACGATATACTAACGACTATTCACTATTCACTAATGACTAATTAGGGAGGAAAAATTGAGTTGAAAAGGAATATTTATTTAAGTAAATTAACTTTAAAAGAAGCTCAAGAAAAATTTTATAAAACTTTATTAAAATACAAACTTGCCCAACCTCTCAAAAGGGAATTGGTTTCTACTGAAGATTCTTTAGGGCGGATTACCGCAGAACCAATTTTTGCCAGGATATCCTCTCCTTATTATCAGGCGGCAGCTATGGATGGGGTAGTAGTCAGAGCAAGGGATACTTATGAAGCTTCCGAATCTTCTCCTATTACTTTAAAGATTAATCAGGACTTTCATTTTATAAATACCGGTAATCCCATACCTTTCGGTTTTGATGCAGTGATAAAGATTGAGGATATAAACCCTTTAAATGAATTTAAAAGAGAGAAGAACATAGATATTTTTAATGGTTTTAACGATGATTTAAAAGAAGAAAATATTAAAGAAATTAAAATATTTTCGGCAGTTTTCCCAGGGCAGCATATCCGCAACATTGGGGAAGATGTAGTAGCTAATCAGTTAATTATCCCGGTAAATCATAAAATCCGTCCAGTAGATATTGGAGCTTTATTGGCAGGAGGAGTAAACCAATTTTTTGCCCGCAGGAAACCCAGGGTAGCAGTTATACCTACGGGCGATGAATTGATTTCACCCGGGGAAGAAATTAGTCCTGGTAAAATTATTGAATATAATTCTAAAATAATTAAAGGTTTGATTTACGAGTGGGGAGGAAAGGCAATGGTATACGAAATTGTTAAAGACATCCCCTTAGATTTAAAGAGGATTTTGCTTGAAGCTGCCTCACAAAATGATGTAGTAGTGGTCCTTGCCGGTTCTTCTGCTGGCTCAAAAGATTTCACTTCCGAGATGGTTAAAAGTATAGGTGATGTTGTGGTTCACGGAGTAGCTATTATGCCAGGGAAACCGACAATTTTAGGAATTATTGATGACACTCCTCTTATCGGTCTTCCTGGTTACCCGATCTCGGCAATCATCGCTGCGGAGCAATTTTTGAAACCTTTAATCTTCTGTAAATTAGGATTAACTGTAAAAAAGCGAGAAGAAATTAAAGTCCATATGGCCCACAAAGTGGTTTCTCGTTTAGGAGATGAAGAATTCTTGAGAGTAAAATTAGGAAATATAGATGGAAAAATAATGGCTTATCCTCTTTCCCGAGGAGCGGGAGTGGTTACTTCTTTGGTAGAAGCAGATGCCCTGATTCGTATTCCCTTGTTTAAGGAGGGGGTAGATTTTGGAGAAGAAGTAGAAGCTGAACTTTTAGAAGATTTAAATAGAATAAAGAACAATATCATTGTGACCGGGAGCCATGATTTAGTTTTGGATATTTTAAGAAATGAATTACAGGAAGAGTTTTCTGATTTTAATTTAGTGTCCTTTAATGTAGGAAGTATGGGGGGGTTATTAGCTTTAAAACAAAAAAGAACCCATCTTGCCACCGCTCATCTATTGGATCCGGAGAGTGGAGAATATAATTTTCCCTATATAAAAAAGATGCTTCCTCAGAGAGAATTGATAGTTGTGAATCTAACCTACCGGGAACAAGGGATAATGGTAAAAAGAGGAAATCCAAAAAATATCAAAGGAATAGGTGATTTAGTTAAAAAGGATATAAAGTTTATTAATAGACAGAAAGGGTCAGGAACTAGAGTTTTATTGGATTATCTATTAAAAAAGAAAGGGATTAATCCTTTAGATATTCAGGGTTATTCCAAGGAAGAGTACACCCATTTAATGGTTGCTTCTGCCGTAACTGAGGGGAGCGTAGATGCAGGCCTGGGGATTTTGTCTGCTGTCAGATCCTTTCATTTAGATTTTGTGCCAGTAGCCAAAGAAAGGTATGATATAATTATACCTGAAGAATACTACTCTTCTTTAAGGATTCAAAAATTATTGACTATTATTAGATCGGAAAAATTTAGGAAAAAAGTGTTGAGTTTAGGTGGATATGACCTCTCTCAGAGTGGAAAGGTAATAAAAGAATGAATAAACTAATAGATAATTTTGGCAGAGAAATTTCCTACCTTCGGGTTTCTATTACCGATCGATGTAACTATAGGTGCATTTACTGTAAGCCCGAAGAACAATTTGAATTTATACCGCATGGAGAAATTTTAAGGTATGAAGAAATTATAGAAATTATCGAAGAAGCAGTAAATTTGGGTGTTACCAAAGTCAGGATTACTGGCGGCGAACCTTTAGCCAGAAAAGGAGTAGTAGATTTTATAAAGAAATTAAGAGAGATTAAAAAATTAGAAGATATATCTTTAACTACAAATGGGTTTTTCTTAATTGAGTATGCCGAAAGACTAAAAGATGCTGGACTGAATCGGGTAAATATTAGTTTAGATTCCCTGCAGGAAGAAAAATATAAAAAAATCACTCGAGGGGGAAGTTTAGAAAAAGCATTAAAAGGGATCGATTCTGCTTTAAAGGCAGGGTTATGGCCTATCAAAATTAATACTGTACTAATTAGGGGAATTAACGATGACGAAGTAGAAGATTTTGTAAGATTAACTTTAGGAAGACCATTAAATATTCGTTTTATTGAATTTATGCCCTCTGGAGAGGAGCTAAAAGATAATTATAGGGATAAATTTATTTCAGTTTTGGAAATCAAAGAGAGTTTAGCGGAAAAATACTCATTTAAACCTATTAATATAAATTCAGGCAATGGGCCAGCAAAATATTACCAGGTCAAAGGTGGCCAAGGTACCATAGGTTTTATTACTGCCCTTAGCCAGCATTTCTGTGAAACTTGTAATCGGATAAGGTTAACTTCCGAAGGTAAACTCAGGCCTTGTTTGTTTTCTAATAAAGAGGTGGATATTAAGCAGGCAATAAGGAATGCAAAAACCGATGATAAAGTAATCAGGAGTAAAATAATAAGAAATAATATTGAAGAAGCAATAAACATAAAACCCGAAGGCCATAAATTAAATAAGAAATTCTCAAATAGAGACTTTTTTAATATGTCTAAAATTGGAGGATAGTAAATGAAAGAAAAAGAACTAAGCCATTTCAATAAAAATGGAAGGGCGCATATGGTGGATGTTGGAGGCAAAGAGGACACACAACGAATAGCTATTGCGGAAGGCTCTGTAGTTATGCAGCCAGAGACTTTGAAAATGATTAAAGATAGAAAGATTGCCAAGGGAGACGTTTTGGCAGTAGCCCAGATAGCCGGTATTATGGCTGCTAAAAAGACCTGCCAGATTATTCCCATGTGTCATCCTTTAATACTTACCAATGTGGATCTTAATTTTACCATCAATGAGAATGACAATAAGATTATTATTCAATCTAAAGTCAAAACCATGGGCAAAACCGGAGTGGAGATGGAAGCTTTAACTGCAGTAGCAGCTGCCGGTCTTACCATTTATGATATGTGTAAAGCAGTAGATAGGGGGATGACTATTCAATCGATATATCTTTTGGAAAAAAGCGGGGGCAAGAGCGGGCATTTTTCGAGATCATTAAAAAAGAGGGAATGAATATACCGATAAATGATAAGGAGAAAGAGGGAAAGTGGATAATAAAATAAAGGGAAAGATAGTAGCTGTATGCCGAAGTGAAAAGAAGGGGACTATAAAAAAAGAGATAACCGAAGGGTTATTAATCGAGGACTTCGGATTAGAAAGAGATGCTCATTCAGGCAAATGGCACCGGCAGATTAGCTTATTAGGAGTGGAAAGCATTAATAAAATGAAAGGGAAGGGATTTAAAATAAAACATGGGGACTTTGCTGAGAATTTAACCGTGGAAGGTATTGTCTTATATCAACTTCCTTTGGGAACAAAATTAAAAGTTGGAGAAAATGTTTTATTGGAAGTAACCCAGATAGGGAAGGAATGCCACCATGGCTGCGAAATTAGAAAGAAGATTGGGGATTGTGTAATGCCCAGAGAAGGAATATTTGCCCGAGTTTTAGAGGGCGGAAAAGTAAAAGCCGGTGATGGAATTGAGGTGGTTTCAGGATGATTAAGGTAGGGATTTTAACCATAAGCGATAAAGGGTCAAAAGGAGAGAGAGAAGATCTAAGTGGAAAAGTAATCGAAGAAGTAGTCAAGAAGATTAATGGAGAAGTAAAATATTATCAAATTATTCCAGACGAAAAGGATATTATTCAAGAAGAGTTGATAAAGGCAGTTGATAAATTACATCTCGATTTAATTTTAACTACCGGAGGAACGGGTTTAGCCAAAAGAGATGTTACTCCAGACGCTACCTTAGAAGTGATAGAAAAAGAGGTTTCAGGGATTAGTGAAATCATCAGAAGTGAAAGTTTTAAAAAGACCAATCGAGCGATATTGTCTCGAGGGGTGGCAGGGATTAGAAAAGAAAGTTTGATTATAAATTTACCTGGCAGTCCTAAAGGAGTAAGAGAATCTTTAGAAATAATATTAGAGGCGTTGCCGCACGGTATAGAAATTTTAAAAGGCCAGGCTGCTGAGTGTGGAAGAAACGATGAAGAAATTAGGTGAAAATTAATGAAAGTTATATTTTTAGGCACTAGTTCGGGTATGCCTACTTTGAAACGCAATGTATCTTCTATCGCTCTTGTTTTTATTCAAAAAAACAAACTATGGTTATGGGATTGCGGGGAAAGCACTCAACAGCAGATTCAAAAAACCTCTTTAAAATTATCTAAATTAGAGAAGATTTTTATTTCTCATTTACACGGGGATCATGTGTTTGGACTTCCTGGGCTATTAGCTTCCCGGGGTTTAAGGGGTGGAAAAAATCAGCAAAAAGTTCAAATATTTGGTCCCGAAGATCTCGATATATATTTAAAAGAAACCCTAAGTATAACCAAAACCTATATCCCTTATGACATTGAGATAAAAATTATTCCACCAAATTTATCAGCAGGAATAATCTGGGAAGATGAGGAGTATACAGTTCGATATACAGAAGTAAATCACAATATTAAAACTTATGCCTATTCTGTCGAAGAAAAAAAGGATAGGAGTCATTTTTTAATAGATAAGGCCCGCCGATTAAATATCCCTCCTGGTCCAATTTATCGTACTCTAAAAGAGGGCAAAACAGTTGAGTTACCCAATGGAAGAATCTTCCAGGGGGAGAATTTTTTAAACAAAATTGAAAAAGGTAGGAAGATAGTCTTTTGTGGTGATACTACCTATTGCGAGAATTTATTGCAGCTGGCTAAAGGTGCCGATCTCCTAATTCATGAAACAACTTTTTCCCAACAGGAAGAAGACCTGGCTAAGAGAAATTTTCATTCGACTACCACAATGGCTGCCAGGGTTGCTAAAGAAGCCCAGGTTAAACAATTGATACTAACTCACATTAGTCCTCGATATAGCTCGAATAATAAGTTGACAATAACCGAGAGTGGTTTACTTGTTGAGGCCCAGAGCGTATTTCCTGACACTATATTAGCAGAGGATTTTATGGAATATGAAATATAAGAATTATTGACGGGATATAAAAAGTTGTTAAAACACTTGAAATTTATCTTTTTTTAAGGTATGCTCTTTATGTTGTAAATAAATTTTAAAATCGGTAATTATAATAGAAGGAGGAAAATGTAAAATGAAGGCTGTAGTTGATAAAGATTTATGTACCGGGTGTGGATTATGCGAAGATACCTGTCCTGAAGTATTTGAAATGAAGGATGATATAGCGACAGTAAAGGTTAGCAAGGTACCGGAGGATTTGATTGAATCATGCAAAGAGGCTGTCGATGGTTGTCCGGTAGAAGCCATTACTTGCGAGTAAAATGAGTATGCAATATAAAAAATAATATAAATAAAAAAAGAGCAGATTAATTAAGTCTGTTCTTTTTTTATTTTGCAATTAGTATAAGTTGATTGTATAGGGTTTAAAACAATACTTTATACGAAAAGATTTTAAGTTTTGGATTATGGTTTTCTTAACGCGATACTCGATACAAATTTTTTTAAGGAGAAAGTTGACAAAAATAGTCATAAATAATATACTTTTTAAGTAAAGTCAAATTAATTAAGGAGAAAGACTAATGAAATTATCTACTCGAGGAAGGTACGCACTTCGAGCTATGATAGATTTGGCGCAAAATCAATATAATAATTTACAGCCGATTTCTTTAAGAGATATTTCTCTAAGACAAGATATTTCTTTACAATATTTAGAACAATTATTTAATAAATTAAAGAAAGCAGATTTAGTGAAAAGTACCAGGGGAGCAGGCGGAGGGTATTTATTAGCCAAAGAAGCTGAGAGGATTAATGCCGGTAACATAATTAGAGCGGTTGAGGGACCGATAGTTTTAGTTGATTGTATTTTAGCTGGTAAAAAAATTAATAAGGATAGCCCAAAGAGATGTAAAAAAATAGAAGATTGTACCATCAGGGTATTATTAGAGGAAGTAACTCAGAGGATAAACCAAACATTAGATGCTGTTTCTTTGAAAGATTTATGTAAAATAGCCCAAAAAATAAAAGAAGGACAAAAAGATGAAAGATAAGATAAAAGCGGTTGCTTTGTTTTCTGGTGGTCTGGATAGCATCTTAGCAGTAAAGCTTATCCAGGAGCAGGGGGTAGAAGTAAAAGGGGTTAATTTTAAGACTCCCTTCTTTGGTTTGGATGAAGCCTTTGTAATAGCAAAGGATTTAGATATAGACTTAGAAATAATAGATATTACCGAAGAGCTTCTAAAAATTTTAAAAAACCCCAAGTATGGGTTCGGAAAGAATATGAATCCCTGTATAGACTGTCATACCCTTATGTTCAAAAAGGCGGGAGAATATATGAACAAAATAGGAGCTTCTTTTATCTTAAGTGGCGAAGTTTTGGGAGAAAGACCGATGTCTCAGAACAGAGATAGCTTAAGTATAATTGAGAGAGAATCAGGGTTTGAAGGTAAAATTCTTCGTCCATTATCTGCTTTATTGTTAACGGAGACCATTCCTGAAAAAGGGGGGTTAGTGGACAGAAATAAATTGTTGGATATTTCTGGCCGCTCGAGAAAAAGACAAATGAAAATGGCTGACGAAATGGGGATAAAGGATTATCCTTCACCGGCTGGAGGTTGCAAATTAACCGAACCGTCTTTTTCTAAAAGATTAAGAGATTTATTTACTCAAGGCGTTTTTTCTTCAGAAGAGATAGAACTGTTAAAATTAGGCCGGCACTTCAGACTAAGTAAAGATATTAAATTGGTAGTAGGAAGAAATAAAGAAGAGAATGAACAACTACAAAATTTTTTTCAAGATGGAGACTTCCTTTTTAAAGCTAAAAATTTAAAAGGACCGGTTTCTTTGTTAAAAAAGGGGTCTAAAGTAAATAACGAACTGATCGATAAATCCTGTCGGATTACTGCAAGATATTGCGATAGAAATGAGGAAGAAAATGAAGAGGTCAATATTAATTATTACCGTAAATCTAAAGAATTGGTCAGAACTATAAAGGTAAAACCATTGATAGAAGATAAATTAGAAATCCTAAGGATACAAGGATAGATGCTAAGCATAAAAAGAGAATAAACTACTATGATGAAAAATTTAAAAAAAAAGGTAGTAGTGGCTATGAGCGGAGGGGTGGACAGTTCATTAGCTGCTGCCTTGCTAAAAGAAGAAGGTTATAATGTCCTCGGTGTAACTATCCATCATTATGAAGGTAACGAAAATTTAGAATCGGTGGAACAGGTCGCTCAAAAGCTAAAAATCCCCTGGCATGTTCTGGATTTTACCAAAGAATTTAAAAATATAGTTATAGACTATTTCTGCCAGGAATACCTCACCGGCCGAACCCCCAACCCCTGTGTAGTCTGTAATCTGAAAATAAAATTTGGATTATTATTGGAGAAAGCAAAATCTTTAGGTGCGGATTATCTAGCCACCGGTCATTATGCTATCAAAAAATATGACCAGAAGAGCAAAAAATATTTGCTTAAGAGAGGGGTAGATGAAAATAAAGACCAATCTTATTTTCTTTACAGATTAAACCAGGAAATATTGCCCTGCGTTTTGTTTCCTCTGGGCAAATTTAAGAAAAGCCAAACCAGGGAAGCGGCTAAAAAATACGGATTAAAAAATTATAAAAAAGAAGAGAGTCAGGAAATTTGTTTTATCCAGGATGATAATTATAGAAAGTTTTTAACTCAACATATTAAAGATACTATCAAACCTGGCAAGTTTATAGATAAAGAAGGAAAAATATTAGGAGAGCATCAAGGCATTCCTTTTTACACTATTGGACAGAGAAAAAGATTGGGAGTATCTTTGAATAAGCGTAGGTATGTAACTGAAATAAATCCCCAGCAAAATGTAATTACTCTGGGCGATGATAAAGATCTTTATAGAGATAAATTACTAGTAAAAGATTTAAATTTTATTTCTGGTGATAAACTTTCAAAGTCTATAAAGGCAGAGGTAAAAATAAGATACAATAGTAAAAAATCTTCGGCAATTATTTCCCCTTGCCATGAAGATAAAGTGCTAATAAATTTTGAAAAACCCCAAAGAGCGATTACCCCGGGACAATCAGCAGTATTTTACCAGGGAGATGTGGTAATAGGAGGAGGAACTATTCAATAGCCTTAAAATGAACTGTTGTACGCTCCACGCTGCTCCTCAAAAGATACGAATAAAAAACTTGCTAACGCAAAAAAATTATGTTATATTACGTGTATACAAAAATGTATACAGGAGATTTTAAGGATGCAATTTATTCGAATTGGCGAGAAAGTTATAAGTAAAGAAAAACTAAATAAAGAAATAAATAAAATTTTAGAATTGCGTACTAAAGGTGTGACTCAGCAAGGAGTAGCCCGCAAATTAGGAGTTGAACGAACTTTTGTCTCCCGGTTAGAAAGTTTAGGAGAGATAAGAAAAGGTAATAAGATTGCCTTAATCGGTTTTCCTATCAAGAACAAAGAAGAGATAACTCTTTTAGCAGAAAAGTTGGGGATTGAATATGTTTTGCTTTTAACCCAGAAGGAACGCTTTGAGTTTATAGAGAAAAAGGGAAAAAACGAATTATTTGATGAGGTCATGAAAATAATTGTCAACTTAGCAGATTTTGATTTGATTATTTTCCTGGGTTCAGATATGAGAGTACCTATAGTAGAGAAAATATTCAGTGTTCAGGTGATTGGCATAGTTATCGGTCATTCACCTATTAAAGAGAGTAAATATGTTAATCCTGAAAAGATCATAGAAATAGTAAGACAGATTAAAAATTAATGTAAATTCCAAAAAATAGGGGGATTTAAGAATGAAGAAAGTTTTAGGAGTTAGTCTGGGTTCTTCCACCAGAGATCATAAAGTCGTGATCGAAGTCTTAGGAGAGAAAGTTGAAATCGAAAGAAGAGGAACTGATGGCGATGTGAAAAAAATGATGCAAATATTCCAAGAGAATGATGGGAAGGTAGATATCTTCAGTTTGGGAGGGACAGATTTATATTTGTATTCCGGGCCCCAAGGGAAAAGATATACCATAAGAGAGTCAGAAAAGATAATTAGCGTTATTAAAAAAACTCCTATTGTTGATGGTACCGGGATAAAATATGTATTAGAGAAGAGTGTAGTAAAATATATCGATACTCAAACTGACATTCCCTTAAAAGGGAAAAAGGCTTTAGTCACTATCACGGTGGATAGATTTGGAATGGCAGAGGGACTGATAGAGGCTGGATGTGAAATGACCTTTGGGGATTTAATATTTGGTTTAAATATTCCTATCCCGCTTCATTCTTTTCGAAGTATTGAAATTTTTGCTCGGTTGCTTTTGCCAATATTAATATATGTCCCTATAAAATATTTATATCCTACAGGTGAAAAGCAGGAGAAATCTAATTTAAAATACGTTAAATATTTTTATGATGCCGATATCATTGCTGGTGATTACTTGGCTATAAGCCAGTATATGCCCCAGGATATGGAGGGGAAGATTGTTATAACCAATACCGTTACCAGCTTTAATGTAGAAGATCTTAAAAAAAGAGGGGTGAGTTATTTAATTACTACGACTCCGGAATTCGAGGGAAGATCTTTTGGAACCAATGTATTTCAAGCTACTTTGGCAGCTATATCCGGGAAATCTCCGGAAGAATTGCAACCAGAAGATTATTTAAAATTAATAGAAAAAACTGGCTTTAAGCCAAGGATAGAGAAGTTAAATTAAGCAAAAATTTAATGCTAAAGAGGAGGAAGAGAAATGGTGATTCTATTAGAAGAAAAAATAAATGAACTTAACCAAAGACTAAAAAAAATGAAAGATGAAAAACAGTATTTTTACTTAAAAAGCATTGATGGAGCTTCTGGATCCAGAGTGACTATTGATGGCAGAGAGATGATAATGTTTGCTTCTTATAATTATTTGGGATTGATTACTCATCCCAAAATAAAAAAAGCGGCTATTGATGCCATTGAAAAATACGGGACCGGCGCTGCGGGAGTTAGGTTATTGGCTGGTACTACCAAGATACACGAAAAATTAGAGGCAGCGATTGCAAAATTCAAAGGGGCAGAAGATGCGGTTACTTACAGCAGTGGGTACGTTACTAATTTGGCAGCCATAACTACACTTTGTCAGAGAGGGGATTTGGTTGTAATTGATAAATTAGATCATGCCAGTATAATTGATGGTTGCATGCTTTCTGGGGCAACTCATAGATCATACTTGCATAACGATATGGAAAGCCTGGAAAGAATTTTAGTAAATTCTGGAAAGTATATTAATAAATTGATTATAGTTGATGCGGTATATAGTATGGATGGAGATGTAGCTAATTTACCCGAGGTATCTCGGATAGCTAAAAAGTATAATGCCAAATTAATGGTAGATGAAGCTCACTCTATCGGGGTGTTAGGGAAGACCGGTCATGGCATAGAAGAACATTTTGGCCTTAAAGGTGTGGTAGATATTCACATGGGAACACTAAGTAAAACTATTCCCAGTATTGGGGGTTATTTGGCAGGTGATAAAGATTTAATTACTTATTTAAAGCACAATTCCAGGCCATTTATATTTTCAGCAAGTCTCCCTCCTGTAGCAGCTGCTACTGCTTTAGCTTGTTTAGAGGTTATTGAAGATGAGCCTGAGCGCGTAACAAATTTACAGAAAAATATCAAACAATTTAAAGATGGGTTAAATTCTATGGGTTATAATACCATGAACAGTACTACCAGTATCGTTCCTATATTAATCGGCGATGAGGAAGGAACTTTAAAATTGTGTAAAATAGTTAATGATGAGGGAATATTTATTTGTCCCATCCTTTTCCCGGCAATTCCTAAAGGAACCAATAGGTTAAGAGCCCATGTTCAGGCAACTCATACTTCTGAAGATATTGATGAAGCCTTAGATATCTTTGAAAGGGCTGGGAAAAAATTAGGATTGATCACGTAATAACGAATAACGAATAACGAATTTATTTGACAATAAAATATAGATATCTTATAATCTCTATATAAAGATTATTATATAATATAAGCACCATTATCTGTCAGAAAAGTTAATGGTGCTTATATTTACTTTTTTAAGAGGAAATATTTATTATTTAATATTTAAATATAACAATTTTTAATGAGGAGAGATATTTATGACACTTGACAGAAAGGTAATGCTAACGGAAGAAGGCTTGAAAAAGGTTCAAGAAGAGCTTAATTATCTTAAAAGGGTAAAAAGAACAGAGATTGCTGAAAAAATTAGAAATGCTGTAACCTTTGGAGAGATTGCTGAGAATGCAGAATATAACTCAGTTAAAAATGAGCAATCCTTTATAGAAGGAAGAATTTTGGCTTTGGAAAAAATTACTGAAAATTATGAATTGATAGACAAAGAAGAAAATCCAGATTGCGTATTACTCGGGTCAGACGTGTTAGTTAAGGATATGAAAAATAAAAAAGAGTACAAATATACTATTTTGGATTATGTGGAATCTGAGCCAGATTGTGGTAAGATATCCATCTCTTCTCCTATTGGAAGGGCTCTTTTAGGAAAAAAGAAAGGTGATTTAGTAGAAGTTAGAGTCCCGGCAGGGCAGATTAAATATAAAATTATAGATATTAAATAGCGGTATGCATTAATTTAGCAGCCCTAAATAGTTATTAATTGTAATAATGAACAAAGTTATTAGAAAAATTAAAATATAACGATGCTTTGTTCATTATTTATTTCTAAACCTTTTAGTAAAATAAGCTAATTATAAATATAATCGAAATTTAAATTGCCCAATAGATTTATCAGACAGAAAAATCCTAATAATTTTGGTATTGTATTATGATGTTTTTTATACAAAATATTTAGTAATAAGAGCAAAAAGAGGTGGATCGGGTGGAAATAAAAAAAAGTACAACAGAAATTATATCTAACAAACGGGAAGAGATAGAAGAATTAAAAAGAGAAGGCATTGATCCTTTTGGGCATAGTTTCAATAGGACTTATAAAATAAAAGACTTGATAGAAAAAAATAAAGATTTACAGGTTGGTGAATGCGGCCAAGAAAAATTTAGTATAGCCGGCAGGTTGATGGCTTTAAGGACACATGGAAAGGCCGTATTTGCTAATATTGAAGATATAAGTGGAAGAGTCCAAATTTATATAAAATCAAATAAAGTTGGAGAGGATGCTTTTAAACTTTTTAGTAAAATTAGTATTGGGGATATTTTGGGAGTCTCAGGTCTGATTTTTAAAACTAGAACGGGTGAAATTACTGTATTTGTAGAAGAATTTATTCTTCTATGCAAGTCCATACGCAGTTTACCCGAAAAATGGCACGGACTAAAAGATGTGGAGATAAGATATAGAAAAAGATATTTAGACCTAATGGTAAACCCATCAGTCCGAGAAATTTTTATTAAAAGGAGTAGGGTTGTGCAATCCATAAGAAATTTTTTAGATAATAGAGGCTTTTTAGAAGTTGAAACTCCCATAATGCAGCCTATCCCCGGTGGAGCTACAGCTCGTCCCTTTATCACTCACCATAATACTCTTCATAGAGATTTTTACTTGAGGATTGCCCCAGAACTATATTTAAAACGCTTATTGGTTGGAGGGCTTGAAAAGGTATATGAGTTAAGCCGTAATTTTAGAAACGAAGGTATTTCTACTAAACATAATCCCGAATTTACTATGCTGGAGTTATATGAAGCATATGGTGATTACCATAGCATGATGCAAATTACCGAAGAATTGATATTATATATATTAAAAAATGTTTTAGGCAATTTGGAGATTGAGTATCAGGGAAATAAAATTGATTTTACTCCTCCCTGGAAAAGAATAAGCATGTATAAGGCAATAGAAGAAGCAGTTGGAATTCGGGTGGATAAGATTTCTCAAAAAGATTTTAGCAAAGTTATAAAGAAGTATAACTTAAACATAAAAGGCAATATAAATAGAGGTGAAATTATTAATGAGCTTTTCGAAAAATTTGTAGAGCCCACTTTAATTCAACCAACTTTTATTATTGACTATCCCCTCGAACTTTCACCTTTATCAAAACAGAACAAAGATAACCCTGAATTAGTAGAGCGCTTTGAGCTGTTTATCAGTTCAATGGAACTAGTCAATGCCTTTACCGAATTGAACGACCCGGCAGAACAGGAACGTCGGTTCGAAGAACAGGTTGCCAAGAAAGAAGCAGGAGACATGGAAAGTCACTTTATGGATAAAGATTATGTCGAAGCTTTAGAATACGGTATGCCTCCTGCAGGCGGTTTAGGCATAGGCATTGATAGGTTAATGATGTTGCTTACTAACTCTGATTCAATTAAAGAAGTTATACTTTTTCCGCAATTGAAATCAAAAGAATAAAACAGTATCGAGTATCGCGTATCGAGTATCAAGTAATTCGTATCTTGTATCTCGTGAACCGCATCTGGTTAAGAAAATAGTAATGTATAATATGTAGGGGCACGATGCATCGTGACCACAGTAAACGGAAATAATACAAAGACAGAGAGGGCACAATTCATTGTGCCCCTACAAAATTATAAAAACCGTAGGTAAGATACACTAATGACTATATTAATTGGTAAATTGGTCAATTGGCTAATTGGGTAATTGATAAACATATGCGATTAGATAAATTTTTAAAAGTAAGCAGATTAATAAAGAGAAGAACAGAAGCGAAAAAAGCTTGTCTGGCTAAATGCATCAGGATTAATGATCGAATTGCCAAAGCGGGAGATGAAATAAAGACTGGCGATGAATTAGAAATTAATTTTACAAACAAAATCCTACGAGCAAAAGTAATAGAAGTTCCCCTTAAGAATATTCCAGCTGAGGGAGCAAGTTCCTTGTATGAAGTAATAAAAGAGATTAAAAAAGAAGAAGATTGAAGTTATAATAAGGTATTCAGAAGCCAGAATCCAGTATCCAGTATCCAGAATGACAAAAATAATTAAATATAGTAATATAGATATATTATATTGAGTATCCTTCTGACTTCTGACTCCTGGCTACTGAATTCTCTATATAATAATTAAAAAGTTATGAATTTCGGGCTATATTTTTGCTTTACCAGCCAATAAAAGAGGTTTTGAACCAATGGAAGATAAGATAAAAGGAATTTCAGAAAAAATAATAAAGTTATTAGAAGAAAAAAAGATTCAAGAAGTAAAAGAAATTATTTTTGACCTCTATCCGACAGAGTTTGTTGAAGTAACCCACTATTTACCATTAGAACAAACTGTCGAAATCTTTAAATTAATTAAAGATGATGAGAAAATTGCGGAATTACTTTCAGAATTAAATTCCGAATTACAAGCAAATATTATGGATGCTCTGGGTAAAGAGAAGGCTTCTGATATCTTAGAAGAAATGGATACTGATGAAGCAGCTGATTTTTTAGGGGAGATAACTCCCCGAGAATCCCGTGAATTATTAGATTTGATGCCTAAAGAAGAGGCAAAAGAGATCGAGGAACTATTAAAGTATAAAGAGAATACTGCCGGAAGCATAATGAACAACGAGTTTGTTGCTCTTCCTGAAGATCTTACTGCTGAGGAAGCAATAAACAAGATAAGAGAACTTAGCCCGGAAGCAGAGATGATTTACTATATTTATATTGTAGATAAAAGAGAGAAACTAATTGGAGTTATTTCTTTGCGAGATTTAATCATGGCTAATCCTAAAGCTAAAATATCAAAAATTGTGGAAGAAGACGTAGTCAGCGTTTTGGACACAGAGGACCAGGAAACAGCAGCTAGAATAATTGCTGATTACGATTTTTTAGCTATACCAGTTATTAATAGAAATGGTACTTTATTGGGAATTATCACTGTAGATGATATTATTGATGTATTACAGGAAGAGGTTACCGAGGATATTCATAAGATGGTCGGATCATCCGAGGTGTATGAAGATAAACTTATAAAAGCAAGTCCCCTAACCAGAGCGAAGGCGCGGTTGTCTTGGTTATTTGTATGTATGGCTGGAGGAGTACTTGCTGGTTCGGTTATTAAATTTTATTCTGATATACTACAAAGTGTAGTTGCTTTAGCTTTTTTTATACCTGTAATTATAGACATGGGTGGAAACGTAGGAACCCAATCTTCAACTATTACAGTTCGTGCTTTAGCTACTGGCCAACTCAGAACAGATGAGTTGGCACGGAATATATGGGCTGAAACTAAAGTTGGTTTATTAATAGGTTTAATTGTAGGAATAGCTTTATCAGTAGTAGCGCTTATCTGGCAAAATAATTTTTTATTAGGGATAGTAATTGGATTATCTTTATGTATAACTCTTGTTGTGGCAGCTGCTATTGGCACATTATTACCTTTAATTTTTACTAAAATTAAGGTTGACCCGGCAATTGCAAGCGGTCCTCTTATTACCACTATTATTGATATGGGCGGCTTGTTTATTTATTTTAGCATAGGTTCTTTAATATTTAAATATTTTGGCTAATAATAATCTTGGGTAAAAATTTTACTCAATTTATGAGTCAATATTTTTAATGACTTTTATTTTTTAAAAAATAAATAGGGAGAGGAGAAGGATAAGATGAGTAATATCTTTGAGGTTTATGCGAGAGAAATATTAGATTCCAGAGGTAATCCTACCGTTGAAGTAGAAGTGGAACTGGAAAGCGGAGCTTTTGGTATAGCACAGGTTCCATCCGGAGCCAGTACCGGCACGCATGAGGCTATTGAATTAAGAGATGGTGACCCGAAAAGGTACTTAGGAAAAGGAGTTCTTAAGGCGGTTGAGAATGTAAATGAGATTATTGCTCCTGAAATTATCGGATATGATGCCGTAGATCAATTATTGATTGATAAACTGTTAATTGAACTTGATGGGACTCCTAATAAAAACCGCTTGGGAGCTAATGCTATTTTAGGAGTATCTTTGGCGACAGCAAAGGCAGCAGCTGATTTTTTTGGTTTGCCCTTATATTGCTATATCGGCGGAATTAATGCTAAAGAACTTCCTGTTCCTATGATGAATATATTAAATGGCGGCAAACATGCCGATAGTGGAGTGGATTTGCAGGAATTTATGATTGTTCCGGCTGGTGGAGCTAATTTTAAAGAGAGTCTTCGGATGGGAGTAGAAACTTTTCATACTCTGAAAAAAGTATTGAAAGATAAAGGATACAATGTAGCGGTGGGAGATGAGGGTGGATTTGCTCCTGATTTAAAATCTAGTGAAGAGGCAATCCAGTTAATAGTAGAAGCAATTAAAAAAGCAGGGTATAATCCAGGTAAGGATATTTTTATAGCCTTAGACCCTGCTGCCTCAGAATTATACCAGGATGGAAAATATGTATTATCTCGAGAGGGAGTAACTAGAACTTCCGGTGAAATGATAGATTATTATGCTTCCTTAGTAGATAAATATCCTATAATTTCCCTAGAAGATGGTCTTGCAGAAGATGATTGGGAAGGATGGCAAAAACTAACTCAAAAATTAGGTCATAAAATACAAATCGTAGGAGACGACCTTTATGTTACTGATAAGAAGAGACTTGGCAAAGGGATTGAATTAAAGGCTTCTAACTCAATTTTAATAAAATTAAACCAGATTGGAACTTTAACCGAAACTTTAGATACTATTGAAACAGCAAAGAGGGCGGGTTTTACTGCGGTAATTTCTCATCGTTCCGGAGAAACGGAAGATACTACTATTGCTGATTTAGCTGTGGCAGCTAATATTGGGCAGATTAAAACTGGTTCTCTTTGTAGAACGGACCGAATTGCCAAATACAACCAATTACTGCGTATTGAAGAACAATTAGGAGATTCATCAATTTATCGCGGAAAGGCAGTATTTAATATAAAATAAAATGATATCAATTAGGTCAATATTTCATTCTAAAATAGTTTTAGTTATAATTTTACTTTTAATATTGTATATAGTTTTTTTATTTTCGGATAAATATGCCCGAACATTGCAATTAAAAGAAGATATTAAAAGATTTGAATCAGAGATAGAAGAATTAAAAATGAAAAAAAATAATTTATCAGAAGAGGTGGAATCATTAAAATCTGATAAATCTGTAGAAAAAATTGCCCGAGAGGAATTGGGTCTTACTAAACCTGATGAAATATTGATTAAAGGTATTGAAAAATAAAATTCGTATATCTTTTTTCTATCTTTTCTTTCTCTTTCTTAACTCGATACTCGATACTATATACTTGATACTATATTTTGTTTGTAAGCTATTGACGATTTAAAAGATTTATCATATAATGGATTGCAGTCTGCCGGAGTGGCGGAATAGGTAGACGCACAGGACTTAAAATCCTGCGAGCTGTAAGGTTCGTGCCGGTTCGATTCCGGCCTCCGGCACCTATAAAGGCAATACCTGGTTAGTAAATTTGTCTTTATTTGAAAAAAATGCTAAAATTAGTATGTACAAAATAAATATTTTAAAAATATCAAAATACGGCGCGGGGTGGAGCAGTCAGGTAGCTCGTCAGGCTCATAACCTGAAGGTCGGTGGTTCGAATCCGCCCCCCGCAACCAACTTCCAAAAACCTCTTAATCAAAGTGATAGAGGTTTTTTGTTAATTTAGGCGGTGTAGCTCAGATGGCTAGAGCATGCGGTTCATACCCGCAGTGTCCTGAGTTCGAATCTCAGCACCGCCACCAAAAATATTTATTAAAAAATTAAAGGCCTTTCTGAATAGAAAGGCCTTTAATACAAAAGGACAAAAAATGTTAGAAGAGAAGGTTTTACAAACTGTAAAGAAGTTTGATATGCTCTCTTTCAATGACAGAATCCTGATTGGGATATCAGGAGGTCCTGACTCGGTAACACTTCTAAGTATTTTATTATCTTTTAAAAAAAGATATAATCTATCCTTCTTTATTGCGCACCTTGATCATATGCTTAGAGGAAAAGAATCAAATGAAGATGTAAATTTTGTTAAAAATTTAGCCCAAGAATTAGGTTTACCTTGCGAAACTAAAAGCTGTAATTTTACAAAAATTACAAGGAAAGAACATTTAACTCTGGAAGAAGCTGCTCGCAAGTATAGATATAAATTTTTTTTAGAAACTGCCAGAAAGTTTAAAACCAACAAGATTGCCCTGGGTCATAACGCTGATGATCAGGTAGAAACTGTTTTGATGAGATTTTTAAGGGGTAGTGGATTAGAGGGTTTGATGGGAATTCCTCCGGTACGAGGCAAAATAATCAGACCTTTAATTGAGTGCAGCAGAACAGAGATTGAAGAATACTGTAGAGAAAATAAAATAGAATATAGGGTAGATTCGAGCAATAAAGAAGTTGTATATTTTAGAAATAAAATCAGATTAGAGCTTTTACCTTTACTTTCCAAAGAGTATAATAAAAATATAAAAGATATTATACTTCGCCTTAGGAGCATAATCAGTGAGGTTTCAGTATATCTAAACCAAGAAACAGAATTTTTTTTAAAAAAAGTTGCAAAACGAGAAAATCCCGAGACAGTTATTATTGATTTAAAAGAATTTTCCTCTCTTCACCCGGCTTTAAAGGGGAGGATAATTAGAAAATCTATTGAAGTTGTAAAGGGAAATCTTTATTCTATTAGTTTTAAGCATAGTAATGAAATATTAAAACTTACTGAATACCAACTGGGTGAAAAAGATATTTATCTCCCTGATAATTTAATGGCCAAGAAGATTTATAACAAAATAATGATTTATAAAAAGAGGATTTCTAAAGATCAAATAAAAGAGATACCTACCCCTTGGGAATATGATATATTAATTCCAGGGAAAACAGAGATTAAACCTTTGGGTATGAAGGTTGAAATAAAAATATTAAATTCTACGGACATAAAATATTCTTTAAATTTAATTAGAAAAAAATCTAAAGGGAAATTTTTGGAATTTATTGATTACAATAAAGTTAAACTCCCTCTCAAATTAAGAAATAGACTGAGTGGGGATAGATTTTATCCCTTAAAGATGAAGGGCTTAAAAAAAATTAAAGATTTTTTTATTGATAATAAAATTCCTAAAAGTTATCGAGATTTAATTCCTATCCTGGTTGATAGTGAAGATCAAATAATATGGGTTGTGGGAATGAGACTGGATGACCGGGTAAAAATTAACTCTGATACTAAAAAAGTGCTCCGCGTAAAAATAAAAATAAAGAATATTTTTTTGCAGGAATATTTTTAATTTTTAACAAGGAAGGAGAAAAAAATGCTAAAAAATAACGAAATTGATGAAATTTTAATTACAGAAGAAGAAATTAAAGAAAAAGTTTTCGAGTTAGGTAAAAAAATAACCCGGGACTATCAAGATAAAGACTTGGTTTTTATAGGTGTATTAAGGGGCGCCGTAATATTTATGGCAGATTTAGCTCGAGCAATTTCAATTCCTATGATATTTGATTTTATGGCTATTTCCAGTTACGGAGCAGCCACAGAGTCTTCGGGAGTAGTAAGGATATTAAAAGATTTGGATGAAACTATTGTAGGTAAAGATGTCTTGGTAGTTGAAGATATAGTAGATACCGGATTGACTTTGGATTATCTGCTTCGGATATTAAAATCACGTAAACCCGCCAGCTTAAAAGTTTGCACATTTTTGAACAAAAGTACCAGAAGGAAAGTTAAGGTTAGAGTCGATTATTTGGGATTCGATATTTCTAATAAATTTGTAGTTGGTTATGGTTTGGATTATGCAGGAAAGTTTAGAAATGTTCCTTTTGTTTTTACCCTTAACCCCGAAATATACAAGGGAGAGTTGAAGTAAAAAGCACTTTCTACAAGTTGTAATGATTCAAGTAGATAGAATTCAGAAGCCAGTAGTCAGAAGCCAGAAGGTAAATAGTATTCGGTATCTCATATTCTGACTCCTGGATTCTGGCTCCTGACTTCTGTTTTTCTTTGCGAGATTCGATTTACGAGATTTGTTAGTGTAAACTATAGTGGGGTAGTTAGATAGATAGAAAAATGTTACTTTTTCTATCTTTTCTTTCTCATTCTTAACTCGATACTATATACTTGATACTATATTTCGTTGTATTTGTTTTTATATAGGAAATATGCTAAAATTATTTTACAATAAGCGTATAATGTAAACTTATTTCGAGAAATTTGTGAAAAAAGGAGAAATTATTCTTGGCTAAAATACCTAATTTTAATAAAAAAGACTCAAAAGGAAATAAAAATTACCGAAACATCGGTCTCTATTTACTGATGTTAATTATTACAGTTTCAATTATAAGTTCATTTTTTGAGCCCAAATCTGCCGTTCAAAAAGAACTTACCTATTCTGAATTTTTACGAGAAGTTGAAAAAAATAATGTATCTAAAGTTACTATTGTTGATAATACAATTACTGGTATGCTTATGAATGGTATAGAATTCTCTACTTATTCACCTGATGACCCAGAGATGATAAACATCCTTCGAAGTAAAAATATAGTAATAGAAGCTAAACCTCCAGTAAAAGTATCCTGGTGGATGCAGTTGCTTTCATCTTTATTACCCATGCTTTTAATCATTGGAATATGGTTATTTATGATACAACAAATGCAAGGCGGAGGAAATAAGGTTATGTCCTTTGGAAAAAGCAAGGCCAAGCTTTTAGGGAAAGAGAGCCCCAAAGTAACCTTTAAAGATGTGGCTGGAATTGATGAAGCAGCAGAGGAAGTTCAAGAAGTAATTGACTTTTTAAAAAATCCTGCTAAATTTAAGAAATTAGGTGCAAAAATACCCAGGGGGATTTTACTTTATGGACCACCAGGGGTAGGTAAAACCTTACTGGCTCGAGCTATTGCCGGTGAAGCAGGAGTAGCTTTTTTTAGTATTAGCGGCTCTGATTTTGTGGAGATGTTTGTAGGAGTTGGTGCTTCTCGAGTAAGAGATTTATTCAAACAAGCCAAAGCCAATGCCCCCTGTATTATTTTTATGGATGAAATCGATGCGGTAGGAAGACATCGAGGAGCTGGTTTAGGAGGAGGACATGATGAGAGAGAGCAGACCTTAAACCAACTATTGGTAGAAATGGATGGTTTTGACCAAAATATAGGTGTAATAATGGTCGCTGCCACTAACCGTCCGGATATCTTAGATCCTGCACTACTGCGGCCGGGAAGATTTGATCGGCGGATTGTGATAGATAGGCCTGATATAGTAGGACGGGAAGGAATTTTAAAAATCCATGCCCGAGGTAAACCCTTAGCTAAAGATGTAGATGTTAAGGTTTTAGCCAGAAGGACTCCCGGTTTTGTGGGTTCTGATTTAGCCAATATGGTAAATGAAGCTGCCCTATTGGCCTCCAGAGAGGGTAAGAATGAAATCGGAATGGAAGAATTCGAAGCTGCTATAGATCGGGTTATTGCCGGGCCAGAAAGAAAGAGCAGGTTAATTAGCGATAAAGAGAAAGAAATAATTGCTTATCATGAGTCGGGACATGCTATTGTGGCTAAAATGTTACCTAATTGTGATCCAGTGCATAAAGTTTCTATTATCCCTCGAGGCAATGCTATTTTAGGTTATACCTTACAGCTTCCTACCCAGGATAGATACCTCATTAGTAAGTTAGAATTAATGGATAGATTAGCAGTTTTATTAGGGGGTAGAGTGGCTGAAGATATAATATTTAAAGATGTCACTACCGGTGCGCAGAATGATCTGGAAAGAGCTACCAAAATTGCCCGCCAAATGATAACTGAGTACGGTATGAGTGAAGCTTTGGGACCGGTTACTTTAGGAAGAAAAGAACATGAAATATTTTTAGGGAGAGATATTTCTCAAGAACGTGATTATAGTGAGGAGGTTGCCAATAAAATAGATAAAGAAGTTAGAGAAATTGTTGAAAGTGCTTATTCTAAAGCCAAAGATATTTTAACTAAAAATAAAAGCAAATTGAAAAAGATTGCCCGTAATCTAATTAAAAGAGAAACTTTAGAAGGAAAAGAATTGGATGATTTATTAAATGGTGTAAAATTAGCTGACCTTACTAAATTTAAAGCAAACTTTTTATTAGTATAGAGAAGCAATAATGAGTAATAAGTAATGAGTAATAAGGAAAGAGTTAGGCAGTTAGTTGGTTAACTAGTAGAGCGTTTCTTTAATAATGTTACAATGATTTGTCATTGCGAGCGATAGCGAAGCAATCTCAAGTCCTTATAAATAAAGGGATTGCTTCGTCGCTTTGCTCCTCGCAATGACAGAAGCTAACTAACCAGGTAACCACTAACCAATTAACTATTCCTCTTTACGCGATACGAGTTACTACTCACTAACGACTAAATAGAGAGGTGAAATGAAATGAAGGAGAAAGAAGATAAACATGAAATAGAGAAGAAGAAAAAGGAAGAATGGCATAAACGAGAAAAGATAAAGATGATTGAGCAAAGAAAAGAATATATGGACTATATTAAAGGGGTAATGCAAAAGAAGGGATTTAATCCAAAATTAAAGAAGGATAAATTTTTAGGCGGAGTAAGAGGGAGAGGATAAGAGAGATATTTTAAAAAATATTTTTAAAAAAGAAGGACTTTTAGAGTAAGATGTAGTATAAACATTAAAGGAGAATCTGCCTTTTTAGGTGATAAGAATTATTCTATAAAGATTAATTGACATGATTGCCCAACAACGAAAATAGCGAAAAGGCAAATTAAATTAAAGGGGAGGTGTAATAAAGAAATATAAATATTCGGGAACTTTTTCTATTAAGCAACTAAAAAATAAAGGAGGGAAAAAATAATCATGAAAAAAAGTATTTTAATTTTAACGTTATCTTTGATCTTAATCATTGGAATAACTTTTTCAGCTTTCGGAGCCCAAAGAGAGATATCTTATCATATTGGCTCTGAACCCCCATCTTTAGACCCTGCCTTAGCTACTGATAGTATTTCTATTGATATGGTCGAAAATCTTTTTCTGGGCTTAACTGACCTGGCTTTTGATATATACACAAGTGAAACAACGGTTATGCCGGAATTGGCAACTTCCTGGGAAGTTTCAGAGGATGGTTTGGTTTGGGCTTTTCATCTGAGAAAAGACGTAGTATGGAGTGATGGAAAACCGGTTACTGCTCATGACATAGAATATGCTGTTAGAAGAACCTGTGATCCGGATACTGCTTCTGATTATGCTTATGTACTTTATATCATTAAAGGAGCCAAAGAGGTAAATACCGGTGAGATAACTGATCTGAGTCATATTGGAGTAAAGGCGGTAGATGATTATACCGTTCAATTTGCTTTAAATCATCCTGCTGGTTATTTTCCTAGTATTGCCGGGATGTGGGTAGCCAGACCTGTTCCAAAATGGGCTATCGAAAAATATGGAGATAAATGGACTGAAGCGGGGAATATAGTAACTAATGGTCCTTATCTTTTGAAGGAATGGAAACATGAAGATGAAATAGTGATGGCAAAGAATCCTAAATTCTATGATGCGGATAAAGTAGATATTAATATCATTCGTAGTGTGATTATTGTAGAAGCTTCTACTGCTATGTCAATGTATGAAGCCGGGGAAATAGATACTGTAGATGCTGTTCCTTTAGAGGATATAGACAGAATAAAGGCTGATCCTGTTCTGAGCAAAGAATATGTCAATATACCCGATACCTGCACCTATTATTATGGATTTAACAATACTAAACCACCATTTGATAATGTTTTAGTCCGTAAAGCATTTTCTGCTGCTATTAATAGACAGGCTTTGATCGATTTTGTTCTTAAGGGAGGGCAGACACCTGCCACTACCTTTACCTGCCCGGGCATCTTTGGTCACATCCCACCAGCAGAAGGAGTAGGCATAGGTTATGACCCGGAAGCAGCTAAAAAATATTTAGCCGATGCCGGATATCCCGGAGGAAAAGGATTACCAGAAATTACTCTGATGTTTAATACCTCTGAAGCTCATGCAAAAATTGCTCAGGCAATTCAGCAGATGTGGAAGGAAAATTTAGGAGTAGAAGTTAATGTAATAAATCAAGAGTGGAAAGTGTATCTTAAGACTTTAAGTGAAGATGCTCCTCAGATCTATCGTTTAGGTTGGTGTGCTGATTATGCTGACGCCAATAACTGGGTCTATGAGAATTTCCATTCCACCGATAGTGATAATAACCCCAAATGGAGTAATGCTGAATTTGATAGAGTAGTTGAACAGGCTGCCCGTGAATCTGATCCGGCAAAGAGATATGAACTTTACAAACGTTCGGAGCAGATCCTCTGTGAAGAAGAAGCTGCTATTGCTCCTATTTACTTCTATATGTTGTCGCGGATGTGTAAACCTTATCTACAACGCACCTACTCACCTTTAGGTGGAGAACATTTTGACCAGTGGAAAGTCGTAGAATAATAAATGACGAATAGAAGAATTAATATTACTATTCTGATTTAATCTAAATTGAATATCTTATAAAATAACCGTGCAGTCTTTAAAATTTTAAAAAGGCTGCATGGTTATTTTTAGTTATTATTTTTTACAATTTTATGATATAATTTTTCATGTGGAATTATTTCATTAATAAAAATATCATTTTTTATATTAATAAAATAATAAAAGGAAGGAGAAGATATGGTCAATTATATTATCAGGAGAATTTTATGGGCAATACCGGTTTTATTGGTAATATCCTTAATAACTTTTAGTTTGGGCCATACTATCCCCGGAGGGCCTTTTGATAGAGAAAAAACATTACCCAAAGAAATCATTGCCAATTTAGAGGCTTATTACGGCTTGGATGACCCTCTATGGAAACAATATGCCGATTATCTCTGGAATGCCTTTCATGGTGATCTTGGTCCCTCTTATTCTTCTCGAAGCAGAACAGTAAATGATATTATAAGTGAACATTTTCCTGTTTCAGCCCAATTAGGGGTTTTAGCTTTGATTATTGCTATGATGATAGGAATTCCTTTGGGGATGGTTTCTGCCTTAAAACAAAATTCTTATATTGATTATTTTGCTATGTTTTTTGCATTGCTTGGCGTTTCGGTTCCGGCAATGACTTTAGGCCCTATTTTGGTTTGGTTTTTTGCTTTAAAATTAAATATATTACCAGTCGCCAGGTGGGGGACCTGGCAGCAGGCGATTTTACCTGCTTTTACCCTGGGTATAGGCAGTGCAGCTCTGCTGGCAAGGTTAACCAGGGCTAGTATGTTACAAGTAA
>MEYH01000054.1 GCA_001773955.1 Candidatus Sediminicultor quintus
GCCTCTTTGGAAGAGATTTTTCATCTGGATTGAATAAAGAAAGATAGGTTAAATCTAAAAAGTTAAAAGTAAAAAGTAAAAGGTAAAAAGTAAAAGGTACAAGAAGAGAAAGATAAGCAAAAAGTAAAAAAGATAATTTTAACTTTTTAGATTTAACTTTTAACTTAGAGGTAAGAGACTTAGTAGAGGAGGAAAAAATGATAAATAAACCGGATATTAGAAGTAAAATTTTAGGCGAACTGGTAAGGCTTTCTAATAATTTGGGAAGAATAGACTATCATCTTGCAATTATTGGAGAAGGTAATACTTCGGCTAAAGTTGAAGTAAAAGATATTGCTGGTAGTTTTTTTATAAAAGCAAGCGGGACCCAGCTTGCAACTGTAACCGAGAATGATTTTATTCAGGTTTATTTTGAACCGATTATGCAGCTTATAAATATGGAGAATCCTGGTGCTAAAGAAATTAATTACATCTTTGAAAAAGCTAAGGTCGATAAAAAATACCAACCTAATCCCTCTGTGGAGACCTTATTACATGCTATTTGTCTTAATTTGGAGGGAGTAAACTTTGTTGGCCATACTCATCCCACAGCAGTAAATAGATTGACCTGTTCAAAGAGTTTCCCGGAGAATCTAAAAGGGAGAATTTATCCTGATGAAATTATTCTGCTGGGAAAAGAATCGGTCTTTATTCCTTATACGGATCCGGGGGCTCAACTTGCTCAAAGAGCAAAAAAAGAAATTGAGATATTTTTAGATAAACATGGAGAAAGACCTAAATCTATTTATATCCAGAATCATGGATTTATTGCATTGGGATCTACCCCGGCTGAAGTAGAAAATATTACTTTTATGGCAGATAAAGCAGCGGAAATTCGCTTTGGAGCATTACTTGCAGGAGGGATAAATACTTTTTCCGAAGATATAGTAAACTATATATCTGAAAGACCAGATGAAAAATATCGACAAAATCTGTTTAAAAAAATATAATCAATTTTTTTCTTTGTTTGTAACTAAATCAAAAGGGGTTATACCATGGAAAAGTTTGTGGCGATTGATCTGGGTGCAGAGAGCGGGAGAGTAATTGTTGGGGATTTGTCAAAAATGGAAATAATATACCGTTTCCCCAATCATTTAGTAAGGGTAGAAGATAGTATTTTTTGGGATATTCTGGGCATATTTAATGAGATAAAGAAAGGTTTAAAGAAAGCTTTTAAAAAATATCCCAATCAGATAGCGAGTATTGGCATTGATACCTGGGGAGTTGATTATGTTCTTTTAGATGATGACGGTGATCTTCTGGGAAATCCTTACCATTATCGAGATAAGAGAACAGATAATATCATGGAGCTAGTTTTTAATATAATACCCAAAAAGGAAATATTTGCCGAGACCGGCATTCAATTTATGCAGCTGAATACTATCTATCAACTATATTCATTTGCCAGGAAAAAACCTCAAATCTTTAAAAATACAAGATATTTCCTGACCATTCCCGATCTTTTAAATTACTGGCTAACCGGTATTATAAAAAATGAATATTCAATCGCTACTACCACTCAGCTCTATAATCCTATGAAAAAGGGCTGGTCAACCAGGATACTGGATAAACTTGGATTTAAAAAGGAACTATTTGGAGAAATAATTATGCCCGGGACAAAAATCGGGAAACTTTTACCGGCTATTGCGCGGGAGATTGGTGCTGATTCAACAGTAGTGATTATTGCTCCTGCCTGCCACGATACTGGTTCTGCAGTGGCAGCTGTTCCAGTGGAAGATAATACTAATTATGCCTATATTAGTTCAGGTACCTGGTCTTTATTGGGGATAGAAACCCCTGAACCAATTATTAACGAAATGAGTTTTAAATATAATTTTACCAATGAGGGTTCTGCCGATGGCGGCTTCAGGTTTTTGAAGAATGTTACTGGATTCTGGATTATTCAGGAGTGTAAAAAATTCTGGGATGAGATGGTAAAGTCATATTCTTATGATGAACTGACTGAAATAGCTTTAAAATATGGCCCTGCAAATTTTAGGATTGACCCTGATGACTCAAAATTCTTAAAACCCGGTTTAATTGATGATAATATGCCAGATAGAATAAAAACTTATTGCCAGGAAACAGGGCAAAAAGTGCCGGAGTCACCTGCAGAGATTACCAGAGGGATTATTGAGAGTTTAGCAGGTAAATATACAGAAACCATTAAAATGATAGAAGAAATTACCGGTAAATCTATCAAAGAGATATATATTATAGGAGGGGGAAGTCGAAACAGTCTTCTGTGTCAGCTTGTTGTTAAGGTAACAGGTTTACCTGTTTTTGCAGGACCGGTTGAAGCAGCTGCCATTGGGAATCTAATGATTCAGGCAAAATCTATGGGGCAAATTAAATCCATGGTTGATGGTAGAAAGATAATCAGAAAATCCTTTGATATTAAAAAATATTTACCTGAAGAATAAAGATAAAATTAGTTAAATATGAAACATTTATTATTTTTTTAATACCAAATTATTATTTTATTTATATATTATTTAGAAGAATGATAAAGTATACCAAGGAGGGTTAAAATGGCTATAGCAGTACTTATGCCCAAACAAGGACAATCTGTTGAATCCTGTCTTATTATTAAATGGAATAAAAAAGTAGGGGACAAAGTAAAAGCTGAAGAGCCTATCTGTGAAGTAGAAACTGATAAGGCTGTCTTTGAAGTGGAAGCTCCTGAGGCCGGAACAATGCTTAAGATATTTTATAAAGAGGGAGACGATGTTCCAGTTCTTACTACTATTGCTATCATCGGACAGCCAGAAGAAAAAATTGACCATCTTATCCCCCAAAAAACCATCTCTGTTTCTAAAGGTGAATATGTAGAAAAGCAGAAAGCCATCACGCCAGACGAATCCCTTAAAAAAACAAAACTTTCTTTTGCAGATGGCTTAATGCCTATATCTCCGCTTGCCCGGCGCTTTGCAGAAAAAAAGGGAATTGATTTTTCCCAGCTTGGCGGTTCAGGTCCTGGAGGAAGGATCATAAAAAAGGATATAGAAAAAGCAATATCTGAAGGTGAACCTCTTGTTTCAAGTACGGTTAGTGAGAATTTTTTGGGACCAGTTAAGGAGATTACAGTAGAAGGAGTGCGGAAGATTATATCTGAAAGAATGCTTACCTCTTTACAAAGTACTGCTCAACTTACTTTAAATGCTTCTGTTGATGCTTCTAATTTATTGGCCTGTCGGGAATCGCTAAAATCCAGTCCTGAAATGAAAGGGTTAAGCAAAATTAATATTAATGATTTTCTGCTTTATGTCGTGGCTAATATTCTTCCCAAATTTAAAAACATGAATGCTCATTTCCTTAAAGACAAGATACTTGAATTTGAACAGGTACATCTGGGATTTGCTGTAGACTCGCCACGAGGGCTTATGGTGCCGATAATCCATAATGCCCACCTCTTATCTTTAAAGGATATTTCAAAAGAAGTAAGACGATTGATTACTGCCTGCCAGGAGGAAACTATCTTGCCGGATGAACTGAAGGGTGGGACTTTTACGGTAACCAACCTCGGAACAATGGGGATTGAAAGTTTTACCCCTATCTTGAATATTCCTCAGGTGGCAATTCTGGGTGTATGCAGTGTTTCTCTTAAACCAATGATGAAAGAAGATAAAATACAATTTATTCCCCACCTGGGTTTATCGCTTACCTTTGATCATCGAGCAGTAGACGGTGCTCCGGCAGCTAAATTCCTGCAGGAACTTAATAAACTAATAGCTAATTTTAATTTGACAGATATAAAATTGCAATAACAATAACAGAAAAAGATATGTGATTTGATCATCATTAGAAAATAGCAAGATATTTTAACAGAAAGGAGAAGGTTATGCCTAAATCTATTTTTATTGACCCTAAAGAAGTTAGAAAATCGCAGATCCTAAAAATAAACGACATTCCCATAAATCAGTACAAACCTGATGAAAAAAAAGAGATAAAGAAGTACGGAGAAGAAAAACTCCTTAAAATTTACTATGATATGCTTATAATCCGAGAATTCGAATCCATGCTTAATTATATAAAAACCCAAGGTTCTTATGAGGGGATTGAATACAATCACTCAGGCCCTGCCCATTTATCTATTGGCCAGGAATCATCTGCGGTGGGTCAGTGTGTACATCTGGGTATCGAAGATTTTATTTTCGGTTCTCATCGCAGTCACGGAGAAGTTTTAGCCAAGTGTCTTTCGGCCATAGATGAATTAGAGGAGAATGAACTTCTGAAGATAATGAAATCTTATATGGATGGAACCTGCTTAAAAGCAGTAGAAAAGGAACACAAAGGTAATATTAAATCACTGGCTCAAGATTTTGTATTATACGGAGTTCTGGCAGAAATATTTGGACGGGCTAACGGCTTTAATAAAGGTTTGAGTGGTTCGATGCATGTTTTTTTTGCACCCTTTGGCAGTATGCCCAATAATGCTATTGTAGGAGGGGCAGCGGATATTTCGGTAGGTGCTGCTCTTTTTAAAAGAATTAATCGAAAGCCAGGTATGGTAATCTGTAATATCGGTGATGGTTCTATGGGCTGCGGTCCGGTATGGGAAGCCATGACCTTAGCAGCAATGGATCAATACCGCACACTTTGGGATAAAGATATTGGAGGTACTCCTCCTATTCTATTCAATTTCTTTAATAATTTCTACGGCATGGGTGGCCAGACCTCAGGTGAAACGATGGGTTATAAAATTCTTGCCCGGGTAGGAGCCGGGGTAAACCCTGAAAACTTGCATGCTGAACGGGTTGATGGTTATAATCCTTTGGCAGTGGCCGATGCTATTGAAAGAAAGAAAAAAATTCTTCTCCAAGGAAATGGTCCGGTTCTTCTGGATACCATCACTTATCGAATTTCAGGTCATTCACCCTCTGATGCATCATCTTACAGGAGCAAAGAAGAAATTTCTGCCTGGCAAGAGACTGACTGTATTGGAGGCTATGTAGATTACCTTAAGAAAAACAGAATTATAACATCCAGTAAAGTGGATGCCTTAAAACAAGAAGCAACCTTGAGAATTACCAAAGCCCTGAAGTTAGCGGCGTCTCTGGAAATCTCACCCAGGGTTAAAGCTGATTTTATTGAATCAGTCATGTTTTCTCAACTCTGCAAAGATAGGATGGAAGATCGAACACCGGAAGTTCTCATTCCCCCAGAAGATAATCCCCGGGTTAGATCGATTACCCATAAATACCGTTTTGCTTTAGATGAAAATAGTAAAGCTTATCCCAAAGTAAAAGTCTTTACCTATCGTGATGCCCTCTTTGAGGCTATGCTCTATCGTTTTTATGAAGATCCAACGATGGTAGCCTATGGGGAAGAAAATCGTGACTGGGGAGGGGCATTTGCCGTGTATCGAGGTTTAACCGAGGCTCTTCCCTATCATCGATTATTCAATACGTCTATTTCTGAAGGAGCCATTGTGGGATCAGGGGCAGGATATGCTTTGTGTGGTGGGCGTGTGGTGGTAGAGCTGATGTATAGTGATTTTATAGGACGGGCAGGGGATGAACTTTTTAATCAGGTGTCCAAATGGCAGTCAATGTCAGCCGGTCTTCTTACTATGCCCCTTACCATTCGCGTTTCAGTGGGGAATAAATATGGTGCCCAGCATTCTCAAGACTGGACTAGCCTGCTTGCTCATATCCCTGGTCTTAAAGTAATGTTTCCCGCCACTCCTTATGATGCCAAAGGAATGTTAAATCTCGCCTTACACGGTACAGACCCGGTGGTATTTTTTGAAAGTCAAAAACTTTATGATATGGGAGAATTATTTGTTTCCACTGGAGTTCCCGAAGATTATTACGAAGTAGCGGAAGGTGAACCAATAATCAGGAAAGAAGGAAAAGATGTTACTATTCTCACCATAGGTGCAGCTCTTTATAAGGGAATGGAGGCTGCAGAAGAACTCGAAAAGAAATATAAAGTTTCAGCAGAAGTAATCGATTTAAGATTTATTAATCCCTTAAACTATGAATTGATTATCCAATCTGTGAAGAAGACGGGAAGGCTTGTACTTGTTTCCGATGCTTGTGAACGAGCTTCCTTCCTTCATACTATTGCTTCCAATATCTCCCAATTTGTTTTTGACTATCTTGATGGTCCTGTAGTGGTAGTTGGTTCCCGTAACTGGATTACTCCAGCGGCAGAAATGGAATCTAGTTTCTTTCCTCAGAAAGGATGGATTATTGATGCGATTCATGAACGCCTTTATCCTTTAGACGGGCATCAAGTTACCACTGATCAGTCTACAGCCGAGCAGATAAGGAGAAATAAATTTGGGGTATAAGATTTTTATTGAAGATTAAAATTAGTTCGAGATAAAAAGATGAAAGATGAAATTATTCAGAAAATAAATAGCAGTAATAAAAAGTCCAGGCTTTATGGATTAGAAAAAATCTATAAATTAATAGAAATAGAAAAAGAACAGTTAAAAAAAACAGAAGAAGTAAATAATCACGTGCATACTATCTATTCCTTTAGTCCTTATTCACCTTCAATGGCTGCTTATTTAGCCTGGAAGGCCGGTCTTCAAGCTGTAGGGGTTATGGATCATGATTCTGTTTCCGGTTGTAAGGAGCTAATAGAGGCATGCAAGATAATGGGCATTGCCTCAACTGTAGGATTTGAATTACGAGTAAATTTTTCCGGAACTATAGTCGAAGGAAGAACATTAAATAACCCGGATTCTAAAAATATAGGTTATATTGCTATTCATGGTATTCCTGACTCAAAGTTACCAGAAGCTAAGAAATTTTTAAATCCAATACAGATTGCTCGGAATAAGAGAAATAAAACAATACTGGCTAAACTAAATAACTTAATTAAAAGTTATGGAATGGGAGAGATTGATTTCAATAAAGAGGTTTATAAAATTTCCCAGGCAGAAGAAGGCGGGAGCATTACCGAACGTCATATTCTTTTTGCTTTTGCTGGAAAAATTATTCAAAAAACGGGGAAAGGGGAAAAACTTATTTCATTTTTAAAAGATAATCTTGACCTGGTGTTTTCTGAAAAGATTAAAAAATTTCTCTTGGATGAAAGTAATCCATTTTATTTATATGATCTTTTGGGAATTTTAAAAAGCTCCTTTTTAGATAAAATTTTTATTCAACCAGATTATGAGGAGTGCATATCTGTATATGAGGCAGTAAAGTTCAGTAATTCTATAAATGCTATCTCTGCTTATGCTTATTTAGGAGATGTGACTGATTCGCCCACAGGTGATAAGAGGGCTGAAAAGTTTGAGGATGATTTTTTAGAGGAACTTATTCCTGAATTAAAGAAAATAGGTTTTAAGGCAATTACTTATATGCCGCCGCGTAATACTCTAAGCCAACTTTTACGTTTGCAAGAACTCTGTAAAAAATATGAACTTATGGAAATAAGCGGTGTGGATATAAACAGCTCACGGCAATCTTTTAATTACCCCATCATTCTAAGACCAGAGTTTGCTCATCTAATTGAGGCAACCTGGGCTCTTATCGCCCATGAAAAACTGGCGAATTATGATGAAAAATATGCTCTGTTTAATAATAAAAATCCGTTAAAAGGTAAATCACTTAAAGAGCGGATTGCAGCCTATAGCGAAATTGGCAGGAAAATAGATAGCCGGCACCCTGAACTTGCCTACCAAAAAATAAATTTTTAAATAATATTTAGGTGTTATTTCTCGGAGGAGAAAGATGAAAAATATCTATGTAGAAACCATTGCCCCGCTTTTACGCGGGCTAACCTTTGATGGTGAAAAAGGAAATATTAGTATATTTGAAGATGATTCAAGGAAAGTGGGCGTTGCTTTTAATAAAATTAAATCAGAAGAGATATTACCTCTTTATTTAAAAGAAATAGAAAATTGCCATCTGTTAAACCAGGAACAACTCGTAGAAAAAATAATTTCTTATACCATCGATAAGTTCAAAGATTATATTAAGCAATACAAACAAAAACCAAAAATCGTAATTCTTAAAAATATTAGTATCTTTTACTTGGGAGAATCTTATGACCAGGCGATTAATATAAAAAATAATTTTGAAGATATCCTAAAAAATTCAAAGATAATAACCGATAGTGGCGGCGATCGAAGTTCGGAAGAGTATCGCCATGATGGAAAATTATGTAGGAATAATATAATAAAAAATAAAATAGCAGTAGTAACCGGAGGTGCCCAGGGTTTTGGGGAGAGTATAGTGAGAGAGTTGTCAAAATTAGAATGCCTGGTATTTATTGCCGATATTAATGTTAAAGGGGCTAACCAGCTGGCAGAGGAGCTAAACATTAAATATAAAAGGGTGATAGCTTTGGCAATAAAAGTAGATGTGACGGATGAAGATTCTGTTAGAAAAATGATATGCGAGGTAGTTAAAAAAGCTGGCGGTATGGATATTTTTATAAGCAATGCGGGGGTATTAAAAGCTGGCAGCCTAAAAGAGATGGAATTCAGTGAATTTACCTTTGTTAATAAAGTGAATTACTTTGGTTATTTTTTGTGCGTAAAACATGCCTCCAAAGTTATGGCTCTTCAAAATATACCCACTGGAAAATATTTTACCGATATTATTCAAATTAACTCGAAATCCGGGCTTAAAGGTTCCAATAAAAATAGTGCTTATGCGGGAAGTAAGTTTGGAAGTTTAGGCCTTACTCAGAGTTTTGCTTTAGAACTTGTTAATGACAACATCAAAGTAAATTCCATTTGTCCTGGGAACTTTTTTGAAGGTCCACTATGGGCTGATCCGGAAAATGGTCTTTTTGTTCAATACCTTAGAACCGGGAAAGTTCCAGGCGCAAAGACCATTGAAGATGTGAAGAGATTCTATGAGTCAAAGGTTCCCATGAAGAGAGGTTGTACCGGTGAAGATGTGGTAAAAGCAATTTATTATTTAATTGATCAAAAATATGAAACTGGCCAGGCCATTCCGGTAACCGGCGGCCAGGTAATGCTGAAATAATTATTTTAATTTTAGAAGGCGGGGATAATGAAGACTAAAGCGGTAAGATTATATGGAAAAAATGATTTGAGGCTGGAAGAATTTGAACTCCCGGTAATTAAGGATGACGAAATTATTGCTCATATTATTTCTGATAGTCTCTGTATGTCTTCTTATAAAGCAGCCATTCAAGGAGCCAATCATAAAAGAGTACCGACTAATGTGGCAGAAAATCCAGTGATAATTGGTCATGAATTTTGTGGTGAACTTGTTGAAATTGGTAAAAAATGGCAGTACAAATTCAAATCAGGTCAAAAATTTGCTATCCAGCCTGCTCTAAATTATCAAGGGAGTCTTCATGCTCCCGGATATTCTTTTCCTTATATAGGCGGTGATGCTACTTATATCATTATCCCTAATGAAGTGATGGAGATGGATTGTTTATTAGAATATAAGGGAGAAGCCTTTTACGGCGGGTCTTTAGCAGAACCAATGTCTTGCATAATAGGAGCTTTTCACGCTGCCTATCATACAATTCAGGGTAAATATATTCACAATATGGGGATAGTAAAAAATGGGAATATGGCAATTTTAGCTGGAGCAGGTCCAATGGGTCTTGGGGCAATAGATTATGCCTTGCACAGTGATAGGAGACCTAAATTATTAGTAGTTACTGATCTTGATGAGGCAAGATTAAAAAGAGCTTCCTCAATTCACACTGTAGATGAGGCTAAAAAGAGAGAGGTTGAATTAAAATATATAAATACTAAAGATATTGAAAATCCGGAAGCATATCTTATTTCAATAACTCAAGGTAAAAAATATAATGATGTATTTGTTTTTGCACCGGTAAAAGAAGTTGTAGAACAGGGTGATAAAATTTTGGCAAAAGATGGCTGTTTGAATTTTTTTGCTGGTCCAAGTGACCCAGAGTTCTCCGCAGTGCTTAATTTTTATAATGTACATTATGCATCGACCCATATTGTGGGAACGAGTGGCGGAAATACTCAGGATATGATTGAATCCCTGGAGATGATGAAAAAAAATCTCATAAATCCAGCTGCCATGATTACTCATATCGGTGGATTAAACTGCGTGGTGAATACTACTTTAAATCTTCCTAAAATATCAGGTAACAAAAAGCTGATCTATACTAATATTGAGATGGAGCTTACTGCAATTTCCGATTTTAAGAAAAAAGGAAAGACTGACCCCTTATTTACTCAATTGGCGAAGATAGTAGAAAAGAATAATGGTTTATGGTCAACAGAAGCTGAAAAATATTTACTTAAAAATGCAAAATCAATATAATAGATCCGAATCGTAAGCATTGCTTAAGTCAAAATAATCTTTATGTTTTATCTTTTGTAGTATTTTTAAACAAAATTGTGATAAAATTAACTTTTTTTAATTTATTTTTAAAAAAAAAGAGGATTTTTTAAAGATATGTCGAATAATATAAAATAAACAGATAGGTAAAATTAATATATACAAATAAGAAGAATATATATATGAATTCATTAATTAAATACACAAAAAATGTTACAATGTTAAATTTTTTATAGATATCTAACTTAAATTAAAAAAGAAAAGAATTTTAAAAATTAGGAGGAAAAGAAATGGAAATTAAAGTAAAATATCCCACAAAGGATAATTTCACCAAGTTTGGCACCATAGTAGTTCCCTCATTTGAAGAATCCCCTGCCACCTTTTCAGAAAACCATAATTACTGGCATAATGTAGCCGACATTTCACAGTTAGGGGAAGAGGGTACTGTAGGATTTTTAGAAATCAAAAGAAAGGAAAGAGAATTTACACTGGATAAGATCGAGAGACATCAATATGCATCGGAGTCCTTCATTCCTACATCAGGAGTTGGTATTTTCTGTTTAGCTCCCGCAGCTCCTGATAAAGATGTTCCGGATATAAGTTCTATTGAAGCTTTTTGGATAGACGGTACCGCTTCTTTTTTCCTGGCTCCGGGAGTATGGCATTGGCTTCCCTTCGCTCTTACGCCTGAAATGAAATTTATCCTTCTCCTCAAAAAATCTACCGTAGAAAAAGATTTAGAGATAGTAGAACTTCCGGAAAAAGTAAAAATTGCTCTAACAAAATAATTTTAGGAGGCAAGAATGGAAGCTTTAAGATTCGAAAACGTCTATAAAAACTATGGAAAAAATGAAGCTATTAAAAATTTAAACTTTTCCTGTGAGGAAGAAGAACTATTCGTTATCCTTGGACCATCAGGAGCAGGGAAAACCACTACACTTAAATTGATTAGTGGATTAGAAGAGGTTACAAAAGGGAAAATATTTCTCAAAAACAAGTTAGTTAACCATCTGGAACCTAAGGATAGAAATGTTTCTATGGTTTTCGAAGATTATGCCCTTTATCCACATCTAACTGTTTATAAAAATATTAGTTCACCGTTAGAGGCTATACATCTGCCTAAAGATGAGATCGATAAAAAAGTAAAAGAGATTGCTCGTGTTTTACAAATCGAAGAGCTTCTTTTAAGACTTCCTTCAATGATCAGTGGAGGTCAGAAACAGAGGACAGTGTTAGCCAGATCATTGGTAAAAAAAGCCAATGTATATTTAATGGATGAACCCATAGCCCACTTAGATGCAAAATTAAGATATCAAATGCGAGGAGAATTTAAGAGGGTTCAACATATACGTAAAATGAACATATTATATGCTACCCACGATTTTAGAGAAGCACTTTCTTTGGGTGACAAAGTTCTGATTCTAGATAAGGGAGTGACTCAACAGATTGGTACCCCACAAGAGATTTTCAACAAGCCAGCGAATATTTTTGTAGCAAATTTATTAGGAGATCCTCCCACAAATTTAATCGAAGGAATTTTAAAAGCAAAAGACGGACAATATTTTTTCCAGATTGGAGATGTCTCCATATCTTTATCGAAATCTTTGGCTGACGAGCTTTTTTCAAAAATTAATCAAGAGAAGTTAGTTATTGGAATAAGACCTTTTGATTTGCATTGTTGTTTAAAGCAAAAGGAAAATGCAAAAATTCTCAACACAGAAGTGTACATGAGTGAAATTGCCGGACATTATAATGTCATTTCAATTAAGCTGAATAATACCATTATTAAAATTAGGGAAGAAAAATCCTTTAAAGTGTCTTTGGGGGATAAGGTATCCGTAGATTTTAAAGAGGAAAAACTTGATTTCTTCGATGCTATTTCGGGAAATAGAATTTTCTAGGAGGCAAAATTGTGGAAAAATTAGAATTAAAAAACGTATACAAGCACTACGTGCAAGGAACCGTAGAGGCTGTAAAAGATTTGAGCTTATCTCTTAAAAGCGGGGAACTTTTGGCTATATTAGGACCCTCGGGTTGCGGCAAATCGTCCACTCTTAGGATGATTGCCGGCATAGAAGATATAACTAAAGGAGAAATTTATCTTGACGGGGAAATTATAAATTGGTTATCTGCAAAAGAAAGAAATATTGCTTTAGCTTTTGAGACCTATGCTCTATATCCTCATCTTAGTCTTTTTGAAAATATTGCCTTTCCTCTTCGTATAAGAGGCAGGAAAGATCAAGAAGTTAGAAAAGAAGTCAAGAAAATAGCTGATATGCTTGAAATTACTAACGTTTTAAGCAAACTTCCTTCTGAAGTAAGCGGAGGGCATCAACAGCGGACATCTTTAGCACGTGCATTGATACGACCCGCCTCTCTTTATCTTTTAGATGAACCACTTTCTCATTTAGATACCCAGCAAAGAACGGAATTTAGAGTACAGATAAAAAGAATCCAAAAAACCCAGAACCTTACCATGCTTTTTGTTACTCATGATCAATTGGAAGCCTTGGCTTTGGCTGATAGAATAGCTGTTTTAAATTTAGGTGTTTTACAACAAATTGGAACACCAGAAGAAATATATGAGTATCCAGAGAACCTTTTTGTGGCAGATTTTGTGGGAGAACCGCCTATGAATTTTATAAAAGCTACTTTAGTAAGAGAAAAAAATGATTATATGGCAAAATTATATAATCAAAAATTGAAGATTCCAGAAAACTATAAAGATGCTATAGAAAGGTTTTACAAGGGAGATGTTATTGAGATAATGCTGGGGATTAGACCAATTTATATCTATATTTCTGAGCCCGTTGAAGGTCAAACCGTTAGCGGAGAAGTATATGTCTTTGAAGATATCGGTGAATCCGGCATATTAACCGTGCAAATTGGAGATGCTTTAATCAGAGTCGAGCTCAGTCCGGGGTATTCTTTTAAATTAGGAGAAAGAGTTAATATTACCTTTGATTTAGAGAAAATTCTTATATTTAATCCCACTACCGGAGAAAGAATTAAAGCAAATGACTCCAAAACCGCAAAATAAAAAGTTAAGGGAGGTGATAAGCTATTCAAAGTTTGCATATGCATAGATACGCATCATGTCCGTAAGGTTCGATAAAAAATCTAATTATTTTTTTAGGAGGTTTTATAATGAGAAAAGTATATTTGTTTATTTTAGTTACTTCATTGTTGTTGGTTTTTTCCTGCTCTATGCTGGTTCAAGGTCAAGCAAAATTTAACGATGTAACCATTACTGCTTTCTGTGATGCAGGACATAATGCTCGTCCTTTTGAATGGTATGCTGATGAATTTGCAAAGGCAGGAATCAAGGTGAACGTAGTTACTGCACCTTTTGCCAATGTTTATGAAAAGCTAAAAAGTGAATTTATTGCCGGTACAGGTGCTTATGATCTAATCGTACTCTTCCCTATGTATTTGGGCGAGTTTGCAGGAATGGGATATCTTAAGCCTTTGGATGAATATGCGAAAAAATATGATCCTCGTTTAGATGATATTGCTGAGGGTTTCTTAAAACTGTATGACTACTATGGAGGCAAGTTATATACTCTTCCTTATGATGGTGATGTTTTAAGTCTCTACTTCCGTAAAGATCTATTTAATGACGAGACAGAAAAAAGTAATTTTAAAAAAATGTATAACAAAGAGCTTGCTTCTCCAGAGACCTGGGATGAAGTATTGGATGTGGCAAAATTTTTCACTAGAAAGAGTGGGGAAACATTAGCCGGGAAGGTATTAGATTCAGATTTCTATGGTTTTGCCTTCTTAGCTCAAAGAGGCGGTTTTGCCTATGCCTGGTGGTTAGCAGAATTTGCCAGCCGAGGTGGGAAATATTTTGATAAAGATATGAACCCCATGATAAATACAGAGGAAGGAGTAATTGCCCTGCAAAGATTAGTAGACATCCTTCCTTATTGTCCACCGGATGTTCTTTCTTATGGATATGATGAATTAACCAATGCTTTAATTTTAGGAAGAACGGCGATGTGTTTACAATGGCCCTGCAACTGGAAGAAGGGTAATGATCCTGCTCAATCAAAAATTGTAGGAAATCTTGGTGTTACTCATGTTCCGGGAGTTATGAAAGATGGAAAACTAACATATCGTGCTCCTATGCCTTGCGGAAGAACTCTCGCCGTAGCAAAAGATAGTAAGAATCCGGAGGCAGCTTATTATGTGGCCAAGCTTCTTTCTGATGATTTTTCCTTAGCCGATGTTTCTACTCCCGAGACCGGTCTTGATCCATTTAGAAAATCTCATTTCAATAATCCGGCAGCTTTTTCAGCGTTTGGACCAGAAAAAGAAGCCAAAGAGTATCTGGCTGCTATTGCTAACAATTTAACTTATGGTTTTCCTGATTTAAGTCTGCCTGGTACTGCACAATACCTTGATGTATTAGAAGTCTATTTGGGTAAAGCATATACCAAAGAATTATCACCAAAAGAAGCCCTTGATGCTACCGCTAAAGAATGGAACAGTATTACCAATAGTTTAGGAAAAGCAAATCAAATCAAAATTTACAATGAACTCTTGGTAGGATGGAAAGAAGTAGGATTAATTGATTAAGGGTTAGAACTTGAATGGTTGTATATTTTTTTAGGGGAACGGGAAGTTCTCGTTCCCCTATTAAATTTCAAGTGAGAAAGAGGGATGAATATGAAAGAAATTTCAACAAATGTTCTAATAGGAAGAAATAGTTTTGCAAAAAGGATAACTTTACCTTCAATTATTATACTGGTGGTTACTGTGGTGGGACCTTTGGGGTTTTTGCTCTACGCCAGTTTTTTTGATTGGAGCCTTACTGTTCCTGCTCCCCCGAGATTTGCCTGGTTTTACAATTTCGTATTGGTATTTAAAGACACAAGATTTTGGAATGCTTTTAGAAATACGTCAGCATTAATGATAGCAGGAATAATTACCCAATCTATCTTGGGTTTAATCATTGCTTTTCTTCTAAATAGGAAGTTTAGATTTAAAAAACTGGCTATTACTATTTTAGCTTTACCCATAATGGTTACCCCGGTAGTTTTAGGATTTAATTGGAGAATTATATTTCACGAACATTATGGTCCTTTAAATTATATTATTCGACTTTTAGGAGGAGCTGGCTCATCCTGGATTGCTGATCCGAAATTAGCTCTATTTTCTATTTTTTTAGTTGATACCTGGCAATGGACTCCCTTTGTCACTTTAATTCTACTTGCCGGACTGCAATCTATACCCCATCAAGTTTATGAAGCTACCGATGTAGATGGCGCTACAGGGTGGCAGACCTTTTGGCGTATTACCCTGCCTCTTCTTCGTCCTATGTTTGTTCTGGTAATTCTTTTTAGAATCATATGGATTTTTAAGATTTTTGACCCGGTGTATATTCTTACCGGAGGAGGCCCTGGTATTACCACAGAAACACTAAGTTTATACACTTATATCAGTTGGGTAAAATATTGGAAAGTTGGTTACACTTCAGCTTTAGCCCTGGTGCAATTAGTGATCATGAATATTATTGCCATGATCTTTGTTAGAAAAGTTATGCAAAGGAGGAGAGCGTAAATGGGTATGAATGATAAAAAATTAAAAGAATTTAGACAAAGAGAAAAAAGGAAAAAATTAAACCATTGGTTTCAAAACTTATTACTTACTTTTTTTGTTCTACTTTTTGGTTTTCCTATCTATTGGATTTTTATAGGAGCTTTTAAGGAAAAAGGAGAATTTTTCCATTATCCTCCCATTTTTTGGATTAATCATTTTAAATTTGATAATTTTTTCCGTGCGCTTTCATTGGGTGGTTCAAAAGGAACATTAGACAGTCTTATTGTAGCTTGTGTTGGTACTGTTTTAGTGGTCATTCTCGCCCTTTTTGCCGGTTATGGATTAGGAAGATTTAAATTTGGAGGGCCAAATTTATCTTTTTTTGTTCTTTCTCTGCTCTTTGCACCACCCATAATCGCTGTATTACCGCTGTTTTTTATTTTTAAGTATTTAAGAATAGTTGATACTTACCTTGCTTTAATATGGTCTTATTTATTAATTAACCTACCCTTTGCCATATGGCTTATTAAAGGATTTATTGAAGACCTGCCCGAGGAGATTGAGTCTGCGGCTTTAGTGGATGGCCATTCTCGTTTCGGAGCTTTTCGGAAGGTTACCCTTCCCTTAATCATTCCCGGAGTGGTGGTATCAGCATTATTTGTATTTGTTTTTGCCTGGAATGAATTTCTTTTTGCCCTTATGTTTACCAGGTCCAATGTAAGAACTCTACCGGTGGTTCTTTCAGAATTAATTGGGGGTCACGGAATTCAATGGGGAGAATTATCGGCTCTTTCTCTGATTGCCATTATTCCCGGAGTTATTTTGGTGGTATTTTTCCAGAAATATTTAGTAAGGGGTTTAACCTTTGGAGCGGTAAAAGGATAGTCGGAGGTGATTCATTTGAAAAAAAGTAAGATTGTAATTGTAGGAAGTTATAATACAGATTTGATGTCCAAGACTCCCTGGCTTCCAAAACATGGAGAGACTGTTTTAGGAGGGCCATTTAAATTAGGGCCTGGAGGGAAAGGATCAAATCAAGCGGTAGCAGCAGCAAGATTAGGTGCCGAAGTTTGTTTCGTAGGTTGTGTAGGGGAAGATTATTTTGGCGAAATTGCCAGAAAAAATTTTATAAAAGAGAAGATTAACATTGACTATCTCAAGGTAAGCAAAACTCTGCACACGGGTATGGCTTTTATTTTAGTAGATGATAAAACTGCTGAAAATATGATAGTGGTAGCTCCTGGGTCTAATATGGAAATAGATATTCCATTGGTAGAAAATGCACGAGATATCATTATGAGTGCAGATGTAGTACTGTTACAATTAGAAATTCCGGTGGAAATTGTAGAACATGTTATAAAACTAGTTTATAAGTCTAACAATACTATTTCCATTCTTAATCCTGCCCCGGGGAAGAAGTTGGAGAAAAATATTTTAAAAAAAGTATCTTTAATTACTCCCAATAGAAGTGAGTTGGAACTAATGACTAATCGAAATGTTAATACAGTTGAAGAAGCTGAAAAAGCTGCCAGGGAAATTATATCTGCTGGAGTAAAAGATGTTGTTGTTACCCTGGGTAAAGAAGGGGCTTTAGTAGTAAATTCTAAAGAAACTACTCATGTACCTACTTTCGAGGAAGTAAAGATTGTAGATTCTACAGGAGCAGGAGATGCCTTTAATGGCGGCTTAGCCATTGCTCTTTCAGAAGGAAAGAGCTTGGTGGAAGCGGCTTATTTTGCTAATGCTGCCGCCAGTCTCAACGTAACCAAAATTGGTACTGCTCCTGCCATGCCCTATCGCGAAGAAGTGGAGGAGTTTCTAAAAAATCATTCACAATAAAATAGAAAACAAAGATATATTCTAAAGAAAGGAGGAATAGGGTTATTTATCCTGATTAAAATGAGAGATTATAAAACAAGTTATAAAATTTTGAAGTCCTCTTTGGAAGAAAAGGGAGTTAATGTAAGTGAAATTGAGAAAAAGTTAAAGGCATTAAAGATTGAGACTCCAAGTTGGGGTTATTCAGATTCAGGAACTCGTTTTGCAATTTTTAAGCAAAAAGGAGCTGCCAAGAGTGTAGAAGAAAAAATTCAGGACGCAGCAGAAATACATAAGGTTACCGGTATATGTCCATCTATAGCCTTGCATATCCCCTGGGATACAACTGATAATTGGAATACCCTTTTAGAATATTCTCTTTCTTTAGGAATAAGACCAGGAGCTATAAATCCCAATTTATTTCAGGATGCGGATTATAAATTGGGGAGTCTTTGTAATCCTGATAGAAAAGTGAGAAAAAAAGCTATTAATCATGTTCTGGAGTGTATAGAAATTGCCAAGACGCTTAAATCTAAGGACATATCTCTTTGGTTAGCTGATGGAACCAACTATCCCGGACAGGATGATATGAGACAGAGAAAACATAGATTGGAAGATAGTTTGAAAGAGATTTATAAAAATTTAAAAGATGATATGCGTATACTGATAGAATATAAATTCTTTGAACCGGCTTTTTATAATACTGACATACCTGATTGGGGTACTGCATATAATTTGTGTATGAAACTGGGTAATAGGGCGAGGGTATTGGTCGATTTAGGACATCATGCTTTAGGTACCAATATAGAACAGATAGTAGCCTATCTTTTAGATGAGGGAAAGTTGGGAGGATTCCATTTTAATAATAAAAAATATGCTGACGATGACCTTACGGTGGGATCTATAAACCCCTATGAATTTTTCCTTATTTTTAATGAACTGGTGTCAGCAGAAGAGGATGAAATAGAGGCCAATATAGCTTATATGATAGACCAATGTCATAATCTTAAGCCAAAAATTGAAGAAATGATCCAAAGTGTTGAAAATATTCAAAAAACCTATGCAAAAGCTCTAATTGTAGATAGAAAATCCTTGAGAAAATTCCAACACGATGAAGATATAATTATGACGGAGAAGGTACTAACTGAAGCTTTTGAAACTGATATAATGCCTCTTTTGTTTAAAGTAAGGGGGGAGATGGGGGTTCCTTTAAATCCTCTTGAATTTTTTAGAGAGAGTGGATATTTGGAGAAGATTCAAAGGCAAAGGTAAATTTTATTTATTTTATAAAAATTAGCCGGAAAGTATTGACATGAAAATAATAATATGTTAAAATGTTAAAAAAGTAAAATTATTTGTCAGAAAAATAACATTAAGGAGGTAAAAAGAAAGATGGACGTTTATACAGATGCATTGGGAATGATTGAAACCAGGGGTTTTGCAGCAATGGTAGAGGCAGCAGATGCTATGGTGAAAGCCGCCAGGGTAGATTTGGTAGGCTATGAAAAAATTGGTGGTGGGTACAATACTGCCATTGTACGCGGCGATGTAGCAGCTGTTCGAGCTGCCCTTGATGCCGGAAATGCAGCTGCCCAAAAAATTGGCGAAGTAATTTCTGTTCATATTATTCCACGACCACATAGTAATGTAGATGAAGTTCTTCCTTTAGGCAGAGGCCTGGTCAAAAGTAAAAAAGAAAAAATGAGTACTGATTAATTGACATACCCATAATAGAGGAGGAAAAAATATGATACTGGCAAGAGTAGTGGGTACGGTGGTATCAACCAGGAAAGAACCGAAAATTGAGGGCATAAAATTTTTACTTCTGGAGAAAATTAATCCTTCGAACATGCAGGGGAAAGGTGATTATCTGGTAGCAATGGATAGCGTGGGAGCAGGATTAGGGGAAGTAGTCTTTTATGTAGCCGGAAGCAGTTCCCGGATGACAGCTACTACTGAAGGTAAACCCAGTGATGCAGCTATAATATCTATCGTTGACTTTATAGATATTAACGGAGAATATGTATACAGGAAAGACAAAGAATAGCAAACAGCTTCTTCAGATTTTGAAAAGTTTAAAAAGAGGTTGAGATGATATTTGGTAAAATTGCGGGGACTGTAGTTAGTACCCAAATAGATGAAGGAATAAAAGGAAAGAAATGTCTTCTTGTTCAAACTTGCAACCATAAAGGAGAAATAGGTGGTAATTATTTGGTAGCTGTGGATCTGGTCGGAGCAGGAGTAGAAGAGATAGTGATAATTTCTCAGGGAAGTTCTGCCAGACAGACGGAAATTACCCATCAAAAACCAGTCGATTGCGTAATCGTAGGAATTGTCGATATGGTAGAAGAACGCAATAAAATTGTTTTTAAAAAATAGGCGAATAGTTTATAAGAAGGGAAATGATTTATGGCACTTGAAAATGTGCTAAGAGATATGGGAGTAGTAGGAGCCGGCGGTGCTGGTTTTCCTACCCATATTAAAGTAGCCAATAAATATGATGTAGTCATTGGAAATGGAGCGGAATGCGAACCTCTTCTTTATAATGATAAATATGTTATAGAAAGGCAAGGAGAAGAGGTAGTAAAAGGTTTAGAGTTAGTTATGCAGTCGACTGGTGCAAAAAAAGGGGTAATTGCCCTGAAGAAAAAATACCTTTCAATTGCGGAAAAATTAAAAAAAACTATAGCCGGGAAGAAAAATATATCGCTATTCCTTCTTAAGGATTATTATCCGGTTGGTGACGAGTTTATTCTGGTGCAAGAAATTACCGGCAAGATTATTCCGGAAGGGGGAATTCCTCCGGATATAGGTTGTTTGGTAAATAATGTAGAGACTTTAAGAAATGTGTATATGGCAGAAAAAGGCAATGCAGTTACCAGAAGGGCGTTAACCTGCATAGGAGAAGTAAAAAAGCCGAGTATCATCATTGCCCGGATTGGTACTTCTTTCCGGGAAATTATAAATCTTTGTGAACCTACCATAGAAGATTTTGTAGCGATTGTGGGGGGACCAATGATGGGTAAGGTAGTTTTTGATCTTGATACACCAGTAACTAAAATTACCAGCGGTATTCTGGTTTTACCGAGGGATCATCCCCTGGTTTTGAAGAAGACCTTAAGAATTGAATATATTATCAAGCAAAGCAAAGCTGCCTGCTGTCAATGCAGTTATTGTACCGATTTATGTCCTCGTTACTTATTAGGTCATGAGCTTTATCCTCACAAGATTATGAGACAGATAAACTTTGGACTCGATCTTCCGTACGAAATAATTCAAAATGCTTTTCTATGCAGTGAATGCGGGCTTTGCGAGGTATTCGCCTGTCCGATGGAATTATCCCCTCGCATTATAAATCAAAAAATTAAGGAAAATCTTCTGGCAGCCGGCTATCAACCCAAGTTTTCGGGCAAAAAAGAAAATCCGAGAGAGCTGCAAGATTACAGAAAAATACCCAGTTCGAGGATTAAAAATCGCTTGAGATTGGATAAGTACGATAAAGATGGCCTGCATCCATTACCTGTAATGGAAACCGATCCCGATCAAGTGGAGATTTTACTCAAACAACATACCGGTGTTACTTCTAAACCTGTAGTGAAAATTGATGAACAAGTAAATGAGGGTGATCTTATTGCTGAAATCCCTGAGGGGAAATTAGGTGCCCGGTTACACGCAAGCATTAGAGGCAGGATAACTTATATTGACGAGGAAAGGATTGTTATTAAAAAATAATAATGAAAGATAGGTAAGATATGGATATAATCGTTCTTGGAGTATTAGAATTTAATAGCATAGCAGTAGGAATAAAAGCTTTAGACGGCATAGTAAAAACTGCCTCGGTGAAAGTAATAGATGCGAGAACGATTTGTCCGGGAAAATTTCTAATTCTTTTTACCGGTGATGTGGCGGCGGTCGATGCTTCTCTTACCGCTGGTAAGGAAATTGGAGAAGGTTACATAGTTGACGAATTATTTATTACCAATTTACATTCTCAAATTATTCCGGCAATTATCGGCACGGTTGAATGTAAGATTTGGGATGCGGTGGCTGTAGTAGAATCTTTTTCGGTAGTTGCCAGTATTGAAGCTGCCGATATAGCCGCCAAGACTGCCAATGTTTTAATTAACGAGATTAGATTAGCTGCGGGGATGGGCGGTAAATCTTATATTAAAATGATAGGGAATATAGATGAGGTGGAAGCTGCAGTCAAGGCAGCAGTTAAGATTATAGGTGACAAAGGTCTGCTTTGCAAAGAGGTCATTATCCCCAACCCCCATCCGGAGATTAAACCTTATTTTATTTATTAAAGATAAAACAGAAATTTACACCTAGGTGGTAAATTATGGAAATAAACGAAAAAGATTTAAAATTAATCATTGAAAGCGTTCTTGATAAGTTAGAAAGTACCAAAAGTGATAAAACAATATCAAATGATTCTTTAAGCAAGTCTTCTTCTGGGCAGGATGGAATTTTTGAAGAAGTAAATACTGCTGTCGATGCTGCCGAAGCTGCTCATCTTGAACTGATTAAATTAACCTTAGATCGACGTAGAGAGATCATTCGGAGCATACGCAAAATAATTATGAGTAATCTGGAAGAGATTTCTAAATTGGCCGTAGAGGAAACAACCTTTGGCAGAGTAGAAGATAAAATTGAAAAAAATAGATTAGCTGCTTTAAAAACACCGGGGGTAGAAGACCTCGAGCCTACAGCTTATTCCGATGATAATGGAATGACCTTAATGGAACGAGCAGCTTATGGGGTTATTGGGTCTATCATACCCTCTACCAACCCTACTTCTACAGTTATTAATAATGGAATAAGTATGGTCGCTGGTGGGAATTCGGTAGTTTTTAATCCTCATCCTGCAGCAAAAAGAAGTTCCTGCTTTACCGTTTCCTTAATCAATCAGGCGATTGTAAAAGCCGGGGGTCCCTCCAATGTTCTGTGTGCCATTGCTAATCCAACTATTGATTCAGCCCAAACTTTAATGAAACATCCTAAAATTAGATTACTGGTAGTAACCGGTGGTCCGGTGGTAGTTCAGGCAGCCATGAACAGTGATAAGAAAGTAATTGCCGCTGGTCCTGGGAATCCTCCCTGTGTTGTAGATGAAACAGCTGATCTGATTAAAGCCGGCCGTGATATTGTGAAGGGAGCAGGATTTGATAATAATATCGTCTGTATATGTGAGAAAGAGATATTAGCTGTTTCCCAAATTGCCGATAAACTAAAAGAAGAAATGATAAAAAATGGTGCTTATGAACTAAAAGGCGAACAGATTGAAAAGGTTACTAAATTGGTTATTGCTGACCCGGGCAAGCCCGGGCATGAGGGGGCATCGAACAAAGAATATGTGGGGAAAAATGCCAGTGTAATCGCCCGGGATATCGGGTTAGACCTTTCTGACCAAACCAAAATATTGCTTTGCGAAGTAGACCGTTATCATCCATTGGTCTGGACCGAACAGCTTTTACCGGTGATTCCTCTGGTTCGCTTTAACCATGTTGATGAAGCCATAGATTTTGCCGTGCAGTGTGAGCATAATTTCAGGCATACTGCCTCTATTCATTCCCGGAATATCGCTACACTTTCCAGGATGGCCCAATTGATGAACTGTTCTCTCTTTGTAAAGAACGGACCGTGTTATAGCGGATTAGGGTTCGGAGGCGCCGGTTATACTTCTTTTACTATCGCTACTCCTACCGGAGAGGGTTTAACCCGGGCAAGAACTTTTACCCGGGAAAGACGTTGTGTCTTGGTTGGTTATTTCAGAATTGTCTAAAGTTAAATTTAATGGTATAGAAATTTCCTTTTTTGTAGGGGTTCGATTTATCGAACCCGCAATGAAAACGGGTCGGATAAATCCGACCCCTACTTTAAAAGCAATACTTTATACGAAAAAAGTTTTGAATTTTGAACTAACGACTAACGACTAACGACTATATATTTTTTATTAGCTGTCTATTCGGAGGTTAGAGATGCAATTAGGAAAAGTGATTGGCAATGTTGTTTGTACCCAGAAAGTAGAATCTTTTCAAGATATAAAACTATTATTGGTTCAGCCTCTTAATGAAAAGTTAGAAGAAATTGGTGATCCTGTAGTGGCTTGCGATACGGTTCAGGCAGGTATAAATGATATTGTTTTCTATGAAAGCGGCAGAGAGGCAGCTTTGGGACTTAAAAATTGGTTCAACCCCTCTGATCTGACTATTATGGGTATAGTTGATCAGGTAAATATTGGAGAGTAATTATGATTTTAGGTAAGGTAATCGGTAATGTAGTTTCAACTATTAAGCTTCCGATTTATCAAGGATATAAGATTTTAATCGTTCAGCCGGTGAATGATAAAGAAGAGCCGCAAGGGGAAAGTCTTTTGGCTTTGGATACTGTGCAGGCAGGGGTGGGAGATACGGTCCTGGTGATTGATGAAGGGAATTCCTCTCGTTTGATCATGAATAATTCGACTGCCCCGGTTAGGACAATGATTGTAGGAATTGTCGATGCGATTGAATAAAGTTTAGAATAAGGTTAAAGAAAATGAGTGATAGTATAAATAGTATGAATAGAATAAAAATTATCCAGAATGTGGTTAGTGGATTGTATTCTACCACTATCCCTGAAAAAGTTCAACCTATCCCCAATAATGTTCGGGATAAAGTGGGTTGTGTTGCTATTGGTTCAGATCATGGCGGATTTGAGGCCAAAGAAATTATTAGAGATTATTTGCGTGCTATTGGTTATCGAGTTACAGATGTCGGAACTTTTAGCAAAGATAGTGTGGATTATCCTGATTTTGCTCTTAAAGTGGCCAGGAAGGTAGCCAGCGGGGAATGTGAAAGAGGAATTATGATCGATGGAGCTGGAATTGGCTCTTCAATGGTTTGTAATAAAGTTAAAGGGATAAGAGCAGCCCTGTGTTATAACCCGAAAACTATTATAAACAGCAGAGAACACAATAATGCCAATGTTTTAACTTTGGGCGGCCCATTACACACTTCGGATGAATTACGCGAAATGGTAAAACTCTGGTTGGAAACTACTTTTGCTGGCGGAAGACATTGGAAAAGAGTTAATAAAATAATGGCTGTAGAAAGAAATCAATAAAAATATGAAAAAAAGAGGTTTAAAATTATGGATATAGATAAGATGGATAAAAAAGAATTGATAGATAGGATTAGTGATGAAATAATATCAAAATTAAAGAAAACATCTTTTTCTGATAATCTTTCTTTTAAATCTGATTTGGGTAATAAAAACATACAGGGTTCTTCCGCAGGTTGCAAGATACAAATTAACACGCCTGCTGATCTCGCACCTTATATTGACCATACTTTATTAAAGCCTGACGCAACAGAAGCTCAGGTGAAAAAAATATGTGAAGAAGCCGTTCAGTATGGTTTTTGTACGGTTTGTATTAATTCTTCCTGGGTGGTTTACTGTGCCAGGAAACTAAGGGGGACCGGAGTTAAAGTGTGCGCTGTCGTGGGATTTCCGTTGGGGGCAACAGACAGCAGGACCAAGGCTTACGAGACTCGTAATGCCATAGAAAATGGAGCTGATGAAATAGATATGGTGATTAATGTAGGTGCTTTAAGAAACGGGGATCTAAAGACTGTGGAAGCTGATCTAAGAGCAGTATTGACAGCTTGCAGGAATACTACGACTACCAAGGCAATTATTGAAACTTGCTTACTATCAGACGAGGAAAAAGTAATAGCTTCTCAATTGGTAAAAAAAGTTGGTTTTGGTTTTGTAAAGACCTCTACCGGTTTTTCTACCGCCGGAGCTACTGCCCATGATGTTGCTTTGATCCGCAGGACTGTTGGTCCTAAAATGGGAATTAAAGCAGCAGGCGGAATCCGTACTTACGAAGATGCTTTATTAATGATTCGCTCCGGGGCAACCCGGCTGGGATGTAGTGCCAGTGTAAAGATTGTCAGTGTCTGATGTTATTTTGATATGATAAAGAATAGATGAGCCGAGGATGATAAAAAATGGAAGAGAAAGACTATAAAAAACTTGTAGATATGATAACTGAAACGATTTACAGAGAAATAAAACCGAAAGACGAGCCATCTAATCTTTTCTCTATCCCCGTAGAGATATCCAATCATCATGTTCATTTAACCAGGGGTTCTTTGGATATTTTATATGGAAAGGATTATGAGCTTACTAAATTACGGGATTTATCTCAACCCGGAGAATTTGCCAGTAATGAACAGGTGAGTATAGTTAGCGCGAATATGAAATTTATTGAAAAAGTAAGGATTCTTGGACCCCTGCGAGAATATACGCAAGCAGAATTATCCATTACTGATGGTTATTTTTTAGGATTAGACCTTCCTACCAGAATATCGGGGAATCTAAAAGGCTCTCCGCCTATCATTTTTATGGGACCACAAGGCGTTTTAACTCTTTCAGAGGGAGCTATTCGAGCCGCGCGGCATATTCATATGACTCCTGAAAATGCGGAATCTTACCAGGTAAAAAATGGTGACCGAGTGAAGGTGGAAGTATCAGGAGATCATGGAGTTATTTATAAGGATGTAGTAATCAGGGTTTCGCAAAAGAGCAAATTAGCCCTTCATCTGGATACAGATGAAGCCAATGCCGGGAATGTAGAAAATAAATGTTTGGCTAGAATTATTAAAAAATTCTTTCATTAAATCAATATTTTAATTTTTAAAAAGTAATCAATTAAATTAAAATGCTACTGAATAAGGAGGAAAAGTAAACATGATGAGAGCAGTAACCTTATTTGCTCCAGCAAATCTAAGTTGCGTGGAGGCGGAAGTTCCTAAAATAAAAGATTCAAATGAAGTACTTATAAAAGTTAAAGCTTGTGGAGTTTGCGGATCTGATATACCAAGAGTAATGATTAAAGGAGCTCACAAAATGCCGATTATAATCGGCCATGAATTTAGTGGTGAAATAGTGGAGACAGGCGAAAGCGTTTCTTCTTTTAAGGTGTTAGATCAAGTGACAGCTATGCCGTTAATTCCTTGTGGAAAATGCGAGTTTTGTCAAATAGGAAAATATAATCTTTGTGATGATTATCTATATTATGGCTCTCGTATTCCTGGTGCAATGGCACAATATATTGTAGTAAAGGAAAGCAATCTTCTTAAATTACCTAAAAATGTAGATTATGAAAGTGCTGCAATGACTGATCCAGTGAGCGTGGCATTACATGCTATAGGAAAAGCAAATATTAATGCTGGTCAATCAGCAATAGTTTTTGGTTTAGGGGCTATTGGACTTATTGCCATACAATGGTTAAAAATTTTAGGATGTTCCGAAGTTATTGCCATAGATATTTTTCAGGAAAAATTAGATTTAGCTGAAAAACTGGGAGTCGATTTAACGATTAACGCAAAAAATAATAACGTTATTGAGGCAATAATGGATTATACCCATAATAAAGGAGCTGATATTGTTATTGAGTTAGCGGGAAATAAAATAACTCAATTACAAGCAATTCAATCAGCAAGTAAAATGGGTAGAGTGATTTATTGTGGAATATCTTACGATGATCTTCTGCTTCCAAGCAAAGAAGTTAATAAGATACTCCGAGGGGAATTATTTGTTATTGGTTCATGGAATTCATCCATTGCGCCTCTTCCAGTTAATGAATGGAAAACCTCTTTAGATTTTATGGATAAAGGAAAAATTAAAGTGAAACCATTAATAAGCCATCGAGTAAAGTTAGAGGATTGTAAAGAAGTTTTTGAGATGATGTACTATAAAAAAGAGATATTTAATAAAGTTTTATTTATTCCGGATTTATAAAAAGTGATAAAGATAAAAAGAAATAACATCAATAATTTTATTAAACCGAAGGGCAGAATACCATGAGTTTGCCCATATATGAATGTAAACTTGCCCGAAAATAGCATTAAATAATTTTAAGGAGTAGAATAGATGGAAAAAAAATATATAATGGCAATTGACCAAGGCACAACAGGTACACGGGTTATCTTATTTAATCATGAAGGCCAAGTTCATTCAAAAGCTTATAGGGAGATAAGGCAGATATATCCAAATCCTGGTTGGGTTGAACAAGATCCAATGGAATATTGGAATACAACTATGGTTTGTACAAAGGAAGCTTTCGAAAAAGGTGGAGTTACGGCAAGTGAAATAGCAGCAATAGGTATTACCTGTCAGAGAGAGACAACTGTATTGTGGGATAAAGATACCGGGCTACCTGTTTATAATGCAATTGTTTGGCAGAGCCGCCAGACTGCAAGTATATGTGAAGAGTTAAAAACAAGAGGATACGAAGATACCGTCAAAAACAAAACTGGCCTTTTAATCGATGCATACTTTTCTGGAACGAAGATTAAATGGATTATCGAAAATGTCTCTGGCGTTAAGGAAAAAATTTCGCAAGGGAAAATATGTATGGGTAACATAGATAGCTGGCTTATATGGAAGTTAAGTGGGGGGGCTTATCACGTTGAGGATTATTCAAATGCATCAAGGACAATGCTTTTAAATATATATACTCTTGAGTGGGATAAAGAGTTGCTTGATATTTTGGATATTCCTGTAAGTATTTTACCACGGTTAAAACCTTCAAGTGGTATAATTGCGACAACAAACAAGGATGTATTTTTTGGAGAGGAACTACCGATTGCAGGTGATGCCGGTGACCAACATGCAGCTACTTTTGGACAGGTATGCTTTCAGCCGGGAATGGCAAAGAATACTTACGGTACTGCACTAGCATTAATGATGAATGTTGGGGAAAGGGTTTTATTTTCAAAGAATGGTCTGACCACCGATATCGCTTGGGTGATTAATAATAATGTTGAGTATGCACTTGAAGGCGTTGTATTTGCGGGTGGTTCAACAGTCCAGTGGTTAAGGGATGGATTGAAAATAATTAAAACCGCTCCTGAATGTGATTTACTTGCAGAAAAAGTAGCAGATACAGGAGGAGTATATTTTGTTCCAGCATTTACAGGATTGTGTGCTCCGTATTGGGATATGTATGCAAGAGGCTTGGTAATAGGTATTACAAGGGGGACTAGTAGAGAGCATATCGCAAGGAGTGCTTTGGAAGCAATAGCATATCAGACAAGAGACGTACTTGATACAATGACAGTAGATTCTGGTATAAATGCAAAGTCATTAAGAGTAGACGGTGGAGCAACTAATAGTAACTTTCTCATGCAATTTCAATCGGATATACTTGGTATTCCTATTGAAGTGCCAGCAATTACTGAGATGGCAGCATTAGGTGCGGCATATTTAGCAGGTCTCGGAATAGGTTTCTGGGCGAATAAGGAAGAAATTTCAAAACAATGGAAGTTATCAAAAGTATTTGAACCGAAAATGAAAGAAGATAGGAGAGAAGAATTATATGCTGGATGGAAAAGAGCGGTGAAGAGATCGCTTCTTTGGGATAAAAAAGAAGATATTTGTATATGAAGGAAATTAAGGCTGTAGAATTTACTATTGAAAGTTTTAAGAATTATGGTCAATTAACAAGTAAAGAAGATATTGACACAGGCAGAGTCAAACAATAATGGATCAGTACCAATTAAAAAGATAATCATTCAATATTTTAACCTTAAAAATGCCTCTAAAGCACTGGCCCTAGCTCATTTATATTGTGATAATGTAATGATACTGTATTTGCTTTTTAGTTTCCTTAAATTTTAGTATAGAAGGTCCTTAAATTATCGTTTTTTATTATTCAATATAAAAGGAGGCGAAAAGAAATTTTAGCTGCAATTTATAAAGGTAGAAACAAAATTGATGTAGAAGAAATTCCCATACCGGAAATCAACGAAAACGAATTACTAATAAAGGTTAAAGCCTGTAATATTTGTGGTACCGACATTAAGATATTAAAATATGGATATCACCGAATGAAAGAAGGAGAACATAGAATCTTAGGACATGAGGTTGTAGGAGAGGTGGTTAAAAAAGGAAAAAATATATCTACACTTAATTTAGGGGACAGGGTTGCTGTAGCCCCCAATATTGGGTGTGGCCATTGTTATTTGTGTGCAGCAGGATATAACAATCTATGCAATGATTATGAGGCATTCGGAATTAATCTGGATGGTGGATTTGCTGAGTATATGAAAGTTACAGATAAAGCAATTATTGGTGGAAATCTAATGATAATACCTGAAAATCTTAGTTTTCTTGAAGCTTCAATTAATGAACCCTTCTCATGTGTGTATAATGCTTATGAATCTCTGAAAACCAGTCCAATCGATAATGTCTTGATTGCAGGTGCTGGTGCCATTGGTTTACTTCACTTAATTCTTTCGAAAATTGCTGGGGCAAAAAAGGTAATGGTTTCAGATATTAGTGACGATAGGTTAAAAATAGCTAAAAAATATAGAGCAGATATTACTTTAAATCCTTCGAAAGTTAATTTAAAAGAGGAAGTATTTATTAATACTGGAGGAAAAGGAGCTGATGTGATAATAACTGCTTGTTCAGTTCCTTCTGTTCAGGAGGAAGCCCTAAATTTAGCTGCTAAGTTAGGGAGGATTAATTTTTTTGGAGGATTACCTGAAGGGAAAGATAGTATTATGTTTAAGTCTAATATTGTTCACTACAGGCAGTTAAAGATAACCGCAACTACCGGATCAACTATTTCACAATTTATAAAATCAATGGAAATTTTGAGCAATAAAGAATTTGATATCCAAGGATTAATTACTCATACCTTTGGTTTAGAAGAGATTAAAGACGCTTTTGAGAAAGTAATTTCTGGAAAAGGTTTAAAAATCTCAATAGTACCTTAAAGATAATTAGAATATGAATATCGAAGAAGATAACCTTGAAAACGTAATGATAAGATCGGTATACCCTAAGTTATTTTAGGAGTTCTATTAATTTAATATAACTTAAAAATACTATTGACTAAAATAGAGTTTAAATAACTTTATTTAGAGAAAAATGAGGTTTAATATGGATAGAAAATATGTGATGGCTATTGACCAAGGGACTACTGGTACAAGGGTTATTTTGTTCGATCGAAAGGGAGAAATAAATTCTATGGCTTATCAAGAAATACAACAAATATATCTTAAACCAGGATGGGTTGAACATGATCCCTTAGAGTATTGGGATAGTGCCATGGAGTGTATAAAGGAAGCCTTAAAAAAAGGCAATGCTTCACCAGCGGAAATTGCAGCTATCGGGGTAACCAATCAAAGAGAAACCACTGTATTATGGAATAAGGATACAGGAGAACCAGTTTATAATGCTATTGTCTGGATGTGTCGCCGAAGTGCCGATATCTGCGATGATTTAAAAAATAAAGGTTATGAAAAAATAGTTAGGGAAAAAACTGGTTTAGTGATAGATGCTTATTTTTCAGCTACGAAAATCAAATGGATTATAGAAAACGTACCTGGGGTAAAGAAGGAGATTGCTAATGGTAAAATATATATGGGAAATGTTGATTCCTGGCTTATATGGAAATTAAGCGGAGGAGCTTATCATGTGACAGATTTTTCTAATGCCTCTCGAACTATGCTTTTCAATATTCATACACTTCAATGGGATAATGAACTATGTAATATGTTGAATATACCTGTAGGTATTCTGCCAGACGTATTGCCCTCCAGTGGTATATTGGCCAAAACTGATAAACGGGTATTTTTTGGAGAAGAAATATCTATTGCTGGCGTTGCAGGAGATCAACATGCAGCTACTTTTGGACAGATTTGTTTTAAACCTGGTATGGTAAAAAATACCTATGGTACAGGACTTGCTTTAATGATGAATATAGGAGAAAAGCCGATTTTATCGAGAAGCGGCCTTACCACTGATCTTGCCTGGAATATTGGTGGGAAAGCTACTTATGCATTAGAAGGGGTGATCTTTAATGGTGGTACGGTGATACAATGGCTAAGAGATGGATTAAAAATAATTAAAAGCGCAAAAGAATCAGGTGAATTAGCTGAAAAAGTAAAGGATACAGGAGATGTTTATTTTGTACCTGCTTTTACCGGCCTTTGTGCACCTTATTGGGATATGTATGCTAGAGGACTAATTATTGGGATTACTCGAGGCACTACTAAGGAACATATCGCCAGGAGTGCTCTTGAGTCTATAGCCTATCAAGTCAGAGATGTTTTAGAAGCAATGAAGGCTGATTCCGGTGAGGAAATAAAAACTTTAAGGGTAGATGGAGGTGCCTCAAAGAGTAATTTTTTAATGCAATTTCAAGCTGATATATTAGGTGTTACAGTAGAAAAACCAGCAATTACTGAAATGGCCGCTTTGGGAGCAGCATACCTTGCTGGTTTAGGAGTTAATTTTTGGAACAGCACAGAAGAGTTGGAGCATCATTGGAAATTAGAGAAAGTATATGAACCAAAGATGAAAGAAGATATAAAAGAAGAATTGTATAATGGTTGGAAAAAAGCGGTCAAGAGATCTTTAAGTTGGGCTAAGTAAGCAAATATTTTTCTTTTTTAAAATTTAGATTTTTGGCCAGAGAGGTATTCGGTATGGTTTATTCTAATCAGATACTTAGATTAATAAATGAAATGAATATAACCTATGAAAATCTAAGCTCAAAAATAGATAATGCTATTCTAAAACCTAATATGAAGGTTTCAGAAATCGAGGCTTTTTGCGATCAAAGTGTAAAATATCAATTTGCCTCTGTAGCAGTGAATTCGGGATTTGCTTCCATTGCTAAATATTTTACCAAAAAAAGTAGTACGAAATTATGCTGTGCTATTGGTTTTCCTTTAGGATTAACTTCAGTTTTTTGTAAAGCAGTAGAAATAGAAGATGCTATTAATTCCGGAGCGGATGAATTGGATTTTGTCATTAATATTGGGAGATTAAAATCTCATGATTATTTTTATATTGAGAATGAAATAAAGGAACTGGTAAAAGCTGCAGAGGGTAAGACAACAAAATTAATAATAGAAACATGTTATTTAAATAAGAATGAAAAAATTAATATTTGTAAATGTGCTTTAAATACCGGTGTAGATTTTATTAAGACATCTACTGGGTTTGGGAAAAATGGAGCAACGGTGGATGATGTAAGGTTAATAAAAAGTATTGTAAAAAATTATTGTAAAGTAAAAGCTGCTGGAGGAATTAAAAATTTAAAAGATACTTTAATATTAATAAGAAATGGAGCAGATAGGATAGGTACTAATTCTGGAGTAAAAATTATGGATGAATTTAAAAAAATGATAAAAACTTAATAAAAGTGGGGGTCAATCATAAAAAGGGTGGTTAGTAAAAAAACGAAGAAAAATAATTTATTTAAGAGATGTTTTGAAGGCAAGGTTGCCATGATATCTGGTGCAGGCCAGGGGATAGGTAAGCAAATAGTATTAGATTTGTATTCGGAGGGAGCTAGAATTGCAGCTTTTGATATTAATGAAGAACAAGTAAATAATTTAAAAGAAGAGATTAACTTCAATAATAAGAAAATTATTATCTTTCAAGCTGATGTTTCGAAAAGTAATCAGGTAAGCAAGGTAGTAAAAGAAACCATAAATTATTTTGGTAAAGTTGATTTATTAATAAATAATGCTGGAATTTTGAGTTATTGTTCCATTGAAGATACCACAGATGATATCCTGGAAAAAATATTGTCAGTTAATTTGAAAGGAGTTATGTATTGTGTTCGCGAAGTTGTGCCTTTCATGAAAAAAAATCAGTATGGAAGAATTGTAAATATTTCTTCCATCACCGGGAAACGAGGAGATAATAATACTTCACCATGTTATGGTGCTTCAAAAGGTGGAATAATTACTTTGACCAAATCATTAGCCAGACAATTAGGTCCTTATGGTATTAACGTTAATGCCGTAGCACCTCATGCTATAATGACTTCTATTATGAATGGTTGGGATGAAGAAAAGAAAAATAAGATGAAAGAGTTAATACCAGTTAAACGTTTAGGAACTGTTAAAGATGTGTCATCGGTGGTTTTGTTTTTATTATCAGATGCCTCTGCTTTTATTACCGGAGAAACAATTAATATCAATGGTGGGTATTATATGGATTAAAATATTTGACAATGTAAAATTTTAATAGGGATTTTAAAAAAAACACTTATATTTTTCCTGAATTAATTTCTAATTTAGCCTTATCTGAAATGATAAAAACAACCTTATTATACCAAATCTTCAAGAATCATTGCTTTCATTTTTTCCTCATCATCATTATATCAGACTTCCATCCCATAGCGATGAATTTTATGAGTAGGATATATTGCAATCTGAGGAATGGTCACGTCAGGAGTCCTTGTGGCAACATAAAGTGTTATTTCAGCCACATTTTCAACATCAATACAGCTAGCATAGATTCCCTCTTTGTATTCTTTTTCGTCTAACCATCCATCTAAGTATGCTTTCAGAGAACCATCATAAAGCCCCTTGTCAATGATTTCGGTCATCGGTGTCTTTACATGAGAAGGATTGATCACGGTCACACCGATATTCTTATCCTTGCCTTCAATCAAAATATTTTTACTAAAACCCATCATACCATGTTTTGAAGCCCGGTAGGGGCTATGGCCAGGTCCCGATGCAAGCATGGCAGAGGAAGATCCCATGTTAATAATTCTACCGCCGGACTTCTGTTTTTCCATATATCTGAATGCCTCACGGCAGCATAAAAAAACACCTGTCATGTTTGGACCGATTGTTTTATTCCATTCCTCCAACGTAACTTCAGAAACTGGTGGAGAAAGTGAATCACGGCCGGCACTATTGACTAAAATATCCAAATGACCCCATTCATCTGCAGTGTCCTTAAAAAATTTAATGACCTTATCTTCATCAGTTACATCAGCACAAAAAGTAAGGCATATACCATTAGTATTGTAAATATCGGCTTCCACCTGTTTTAAACGTTTCTCATCAGTATCTATCAATGCAACTTTGCAGGCATTAGCGATAAAAATCTTTGAAACTGCTTCTCCAATTCCAGAAGCGGCTCCAGTTACGATGGCCACTTTACCTTCTAATCTTTTTTCTATATTCATTATTAACCTCCCAAATTATTATAAAACAAAAATATATGGTTATTTCCCAAAAAGCCAAAAATATTTTCAGCTTGCATTGCCACAAGGTAAAGCAACAGAAGGGCGACCAGGCAAACTCTCCTAAAAAAATATTAGGAGGTTTCATCATGTATTATATCGGAATTGACGTCTCAAAGAAAGACTTATCAGTATTTAACGGTAAAAAAGACCTAAAATTTATAAATCAAGAAGGTTTAAAATCTTTTAAAAATACCTGAAAAAGAAATACAATCTTCAAGAGATAGCCCTCAAGAGGTAGGATTTAAAAAAAATTTAAAATAATTTTAAAAAAAAGAAGGATTTTTTAAACGGATGTCGTATACAGATATATAGAATGTAAAGACATATTTACATAAGCATGTAAATATATTAAGAAATATTGATATAAAAACAAGAAAGCGAGGAGGAATTTAACAGGTACGATTTTAAATTCCGAAACTGCGCTACTTAACCAAAAATAGTTATAGCTTATTTTAAAAAATGTAATAGGATTTATACTAAAAAGTAATTAAGACGGAGGCTTTTAAAATGATAAAAATAAATGTAAGTACCTTAGATAAAAATTCACCCATACCATTATATTTCCAATTGGAAGAGATATTGAAAGAAAGAATTGAGACAGCAGAATTAAAACCAGGAGATTTGCTGTCTTCAGAAAAAGAATTGTCAGAAAAATATCAAATTAGTAGGCCTACCATTAGACAAGCATTAAGAGGGTTGGTTAATGAAGGTTTACTTTATCGAGAAAAGGGGAAAGGGACTTTTATAGCAAAACCTAAGATAGATTATGGATTTATCCAAAGGTTAACTACCTTCTACGATGATATGGTAGAAAAAGGTTACACAACAAAAACAAAGATCGTTAAACAAGAAATTAAAGAAGTTAGAGGAGCAATAGCTAAAAAATTAAATATCCCAAAAGGTGAAAAGATTATTTTTTTACACAGAATAAGATTTGTTGAGAATGAACCCGTAGTAAGTGTAATGAATTTCATTCCTTATAAATTATGTCCAGATTTAATCAATGAAGATTTAGAGAATAAGTCACTCTATCGTACGCTTATTAATAAGTATGAATTAAAACCTTATAAAGCGGAAATTACCTTGGAACCGATTGTGGCTGAAGAACATGATGCTCAAATTTTAAAGATTAAAATTGGAGCCCCGATGCAATTAATGCAAAACATTACTTATACCAAGGACAATATAGCAATGGATTATTTTGAATCGCGTTTTAGAGGTGATAAAGGGAAAGTTAGGGTTGTACTTTATAACGAAATATAATTAAGGATGTGTTTTAATGGAAAAAGTGAAGTTTTGTTTAATTGGAGCCGGTAGAGCAGGAATGGTTCATGCAAGAAACTATGAATTTGAAATAGCTAATACAGAAATTGTTGCAGTTGTTGATACTAATAAAAAGATTGCTGAGGAAGCTGCGAAAGAATTAAGTGCTAACAATTTTTTTATTGATTTTGAAGAAGCTTTAATAGGTGAAGAATTTGATGCAGTTTGTATAGGAGCGCCGACTTTCGTTCATGCTGAAACTGTTATTAAAGCCGCTGAAGCTGGGAAGCATATATTCTGCGAAAAACCACTTTCTTCCACTTTGGAAGAAGCAAATCAAATGGAAGAAGCAGTAAGAAGAAATCAGGTGAAGTTTCAAATTGGGTTTATGAGGAGATTTGATCAAAATTTTTTAAAAGCTAAGGAAATTATTGAACGTGGAGAAATAGGGACTCCCATTCTTGTAAAATCTGTAGGACGAGGACCAGGTTTACCTCCGAAGTGGTATTGTGATGTAAAAAGAAGCAATGGGCTTTTAGCAGAGGTTAACAGTCATGATTTTGATTCTATAAGATGGTTAGTTGGTAGTGATTATGAACAGGTATATGCTATAGCTGATAATTTTAAATGCCCCCAATATAGAGAAGAATATCCTGATTTCTATGATACGGCTGTAGTTAGTTTAAGATTTAAAAACGGAGTTTTAGGTATGATTGATGGATGTTGCCCTGCTACCTATGGTTATGATGCGAGGATGGAAATCTTAGGAACAGAGGGAATGCTGCAAATAGGCTCTCAACAGGCTTATTCGGTGTTAGTTTGGAATAACAAGAGTCAACTAATCAAAGAAGGTAATAGAAGCTGGAGGATTTTATTCAAAGATGCCTACTTAGAAGAAGATAAATATTTTGCTAATTGTATATTAAATAATAAAGAACCAGAGGTTAGTATTGAGGATGGGAAAAAGGCGATTGAAATAGTTATAGCAGCCAATAAATCAATTAAGACTGGTCAACCAGTTAAATTATAAATTATTTGTATTAATGAAAACTTTGAGAGGTAGAAATATGCAATATTCTATCAGTAACTGGATATATGCAACGGAAGATTTAGAAAAGAGTCTTCAAAGGTTAGCAAAGTACGAATATGATGCGGTAGAACTTGAAGGAGAACCGGATAAAGAAAAATATGAACCTAAAAAGGTTAAAAAAATGTTACAGCAGTATGGGCTTAAAGTTTCTTCTATTGCTGGAATGTATCTATGGAAAGAAGAGATAAAAAGGGATCTGGCTTCATCAGATAAGAAGATCAGGGAACAGACTATTATATATTTGTTCAAGTGCATAGATTATGCCAAGTTAATAAGTGCGAAACTTGTTATTGTTGTTCCAGCTGCTGTATCTAAATTAGCTCCCTCTCTAAGTAAAAAGGAAGACTGGAAAAATTCTGTAAAGGCAGTTCAAGAAGTAGCGAAATATGCGGAGAAAAAAGATATTTTGCTGGCAATAGAGCCGATCAATAGGTATGAAACTTATTTGGTCAATAGTATTCAGGATGCTTTATATTATGCCTGTGAGGTAAATTCAAGTCATGTAAAAATTATGGCCGATACTTTTCATATGAATATAGAGGAGCGAGATATACCAGAAGCAATTAGAATAGCCGGAAACAACCTGATTAATGTTCATATAGCAGATAGTAATCGGTGTTCAGTAGGAAGAGGACATATAAACTTTAAAGCGCTTATT
>MEYH01000055.1:0-14915 GCA_001773955.1 Candidatus Sediminicultor quintus
GCTGAAGAGATATCTATATTATCTATCTGGAAGAATAGGGTTAAAGGAATAGTAGCTACTTATATAGCTTTGGCTCCAATAGGGTTTATAATGGCAATGGTGTATGTAAGTATAGGAATTTGGGGAATCATTCTTTTTTTCTTCCCCTTGATTTTAGCTCGACGTTCTTTTGAGTTATATACTAAAATGCGCAAGGTATATTTAGATACCATTCGTGCTTTGGCAGCAGCTATTGATGCCAAAGACCCCTATACCAAAGGTCATTCAGAAAGAGTAGCCGAAATATCTGTAGGTTTGGCTCAAGAATTGAATTTGCCCGGTCGTGATATTGAGAATATAGAATATACTGCCTTACTGCATGATATAGGGAAGATAGGCATAGATGATAGAATTTTAGGTAAGGAAACCAGTCTAACCAGCCAGGAATTTGATAGAATAAAAGAACATCCAGCCATAGGGGCAAACATTATAGAGCCGGTAGATTTTTTAAAGAATTCATATGAAGCAATTTATCATCATCATGAAAGATATAATGGCAAAGGCTATCCGGATGGAATAAAAAGTAAAGACATACCTATATTGGCTCGAATAATTGCCGTAGCCGATGCCTATGATGCCATGGGCTCTGACCGTCCTTACCGGAAAAAGTTAGATAAAGATAAGATATTAAAGGAACTAAAGGATCAATCCGATAAACAGTTTGACCCTGAAGTAGTTAAAGCCCTTATTTCAATTCTTGATAGAGAAAGAAAAGAATGAAATGTTATATCTCTATATTATAATTATTTCTATTATAATAGGACTGCTTCGTAATGGTAAGTTAAGCAGTTTGAGCCATATTTCGTTAAAAAAAATAGAATTAATAGTATTAGCCTGCTTAATTCAAGCTGGATTGATCTTTCTGGGGCCAAAAAAAATTAAATTTATTCTTGATTACAGTTCTTATATGATAATTTTCTCTTATATTGTGCTCCTGTTGGCAGTTTGGAATAATAAAAAGTTAAAGGGAATGAAAATTATCTCCCTGGGAATAGTATTTAATTTTATAGTTATTACAGCTAATGGCGGCCATATGCCAGTATTATTGAGTAGTTTATATAAAGCAGGATTAAATGATTTTGTCCTTGTATTAAAAGAAGGGATTTATGTTACCCATACTCTGATAACCGAAAAGACCTTATTTAGATTTTTAGCTGATGTTATTCCATTGTCTTCCCCTTTCCCTGATCCTTCAGTAGTGAGTGCGGGAGATTTTTTAATGTTTTCTGGGGTGTTCAGCTTAATTCAAAATGCAATGTTGAAAAAAGAACTGAATCCAGAAGAGGATGAACAGAAATCAGAAGCCAGAATTCAGTATTTAGAATAATCTTAAATTTTAAATTATAGATTTATAATTATGTATGAATTATTATAATCCTTCTGACTCCTAACTCCTGAATTCTGGATACCTAATCAATTACAAAATATTTTTAAACTTTTCGCTAAAAAAATAAAAAGGAAATAAATAATTATGTTTGATTGGACCAAAAAGATATTTGGTGACCCTGTCGAAAAGGAATTAAAAAGACTGCAACCTATTATAGAAAAGATTAATAGTTTCGAACCAGATATTTTAAAATTAAATGATGAGGAATTAAAAAACAAGACTCCTGAATTTAGAGAAAGACTGGACAAAGGGGAAACTCTGGATGATATTCTCCCTGAAGTTTTCGCAGTTGTTCGGGAAGCCGCTAAACGAGTTACCAAGATGAGGCCTTTCGATGTTCAACTTGTTGGAGGGATTGTTTTACATCAGGGTAAGATTGCCGAGATGGCTACCGGAGAAGGTAAAACTTTGGTAGCTACCATGCCCGCTTACCTAAATGCCTTAAATGGTGAAAGTGTACATATCGTTACTGTAAATGATTACTTGGCCAAAAGAGATAGATATTGGATGGGTGGAATTTACGAGTTCCTAGGATTAAAAGCAGGTTTAATCCAGCATGATATGAGAATCGATGAACGGAAGGAAGCTTATGAAGCAGATATAACCTATGGGACTAATAATGAATTTGGGTTTGATTATTTAAGAGATAATATGGCAGTTCGTCTGGAAGATGTGGTTCAAAAAGGTTATCATTTTGCTATTGTTGACGAAGTGGATAGTATTTTAATCGATGAAGCTCGGACTCCTTTGATTATTTCTGGCCCTTCTGAGGAGTCAACTAAAATGTACCAGCAAGCAAATAAGGTTGCTACTCGATTACAGAAAGAGGAAGATTATAAAGTATATGAAAAGGAAAAGACGATTACTATAACCGAAGAAGGGGTTAGCCGCATCGAAGGGCTGTTGCAGATAAATAATCTATATGATGAAAAAAATATAAACGTCCAACATCATATTATCCAAGCTCTAAAAGCACAAAGATTATTTAAAAGAGATGTTGATTATATAGTAAAAGATGGAGAAGTGATCATTGTAGATGAATTTACCGGAAGATTAATGTTTGGGAGACGATATAGTGATGGTCTTCATCAAGCTATTGAGGCAAAAGAAGGAGTAGTGATTGCCGGCGAAAATCAGACCTTGGCTACTATAACTTTCCAGAATTATTTTAGATTATATAAAAAACTTAGTGGTATGACCGGTACTGCCAAGACTGAGGAGGAGGAATTTATCCATATTTACAACCTACCGGTAGCGGTTATTCCTCCCAATAGAAGATTAATCAGATATGGTTACACGGATGTAATCTATAGAACTGAAAGAGAAAAATTCAAGGCAGTTATTCAAGAGATAGTTGAAGTTCACAAGATAGGAAGGCCTATTTTAGTAGGAACAGTATCAATCGATAAGTCAGAAACACTAAGTAGATTATTAAAAAAAGAGAATATTGGACACAATGTCCTGAATGCAAAAAATCACGAAAGAGAAGCAGAGATAATAGCTCAAGCAGGTCAAGGTAGGAATGTGACTATTTCTACTAATATGGCTGGGCGGGGAACTGACATTGTATTGGGTGAAGGGATAGCTAAATTAGGAGGTTTGCATGTAGTTGGAACGGAAAGACATGAAAGCAGGCGTATTGATAATCAGTTAAGAGGCAGATCGGGAAGGCAGGGTGATCCCGGTTCTTCTCGTTTTTTTCTTTCTTTAGAAGATACCCTCATGCGGCTCTTTGGTTCTGACCGGATTTCTGGAATTATGGAAAAATTAGGTATGGAGGAAGATGTTCCCATTGAGCATCCTTTGGTTACCAAATCAATAGAGAGTGCCCAGAAAAAAGTAGAAGGAAGAAATTTTGAGATAAGAAAACAGCTTTTAGATTTTGATAATGAAATGGAATATCAAAGGAAGGTAATCTATGAACAACGGAGAATGGTTTTAGAAAGTAAAGATGTTAAAGAGTATATTTTAGAGATGGTAAAAGATACAATTGAAAATATATTGCAAAGCTACACTAATAAAGAAATATATCCGGAAGAATGGGATTGGCCAGGGCTCAAAGATCATATTAACCAAATTTTCGCTATTTCATTTAGTATTTCCAAGGAAGAAATACCCAAGTTATCTATTACTAAATTGAAAGATATCCTAACAGAAAAAACCTTTGATATATATGAATTACGGGAAAAAGAATTTACACCACCTTTGATGAGACAAATTGAAACGATGATTGTACTCCGGGTGGTTGATCGGGAATGGAAAGACAATCTACGACGTTTAGATGAATTAAAACAGGGCATAGGACTTCGGGCTTATGGGCAGAAAGACCCATTGATGGAATATCACTTTGAAGCTAACAATATGTTTCAAGATATGATCAACAGTATAAAAGAAGAAGTAGTAAAATTTATTTATAAAGTCAGGCTTAAAAAAGAAGAGTCTCAAAGGGTTAGCCAGACAAGAAGAGAAACACCTGCTCCTATGGTTAGCAGTCAAACAAAAAAATCACCTTTTATTAAAAGGGAAGGATTAGAAGAGGAAGAAGGGCAAAAGAAGAAAAAGATAGGGAGAAATGACCCCTGCCCTTGTGGTAGTGGATTAAAGTATAAACATTGTTGTGGAAAAAATGTATAATACAATTAGATAAAAGTGAGAAAAATTTTACCAGTGTTAAAAGATTAAAATTAAGAGAAGTAGGAAATAGAAAGGAAGACAGCTAAAATGATAGAGGAATTACAAAATAAGCTGGAGCAACTTCGTAAAAAAATAGACGAAATGGGGACTTATCTTTGACTTATCTATAAAAGAGAGTGAAGTAAAAAAATTAGAAAAAGAAATATCCCAAGGATCTTTCTGGTCTGATCAAGAAAATGCCCAGGAGGTTACCAAAAAAGTTAAGGAACTAAAAAACACTATAGGCGAATTTAAGGAGTTAAAAGATAACTTAGAAGAATTGGCAATACTCTTAGAGCTCAATCTGGACGAAGATAGGGAAGAAATTTGGGAAGAGATAGAGCAAAAAGTAAAGGTTTTAGAAAAAGATATTGAAAAAAAAGAATTAATTGTTTTGCTTGATGGTAAATATGATACTAACAATGCCATAGTTACTATTCGACCCGGTGCTGGTGGCACAGAATCTCAGGATTGGGCTGAAATGTTACTGAGGATGTATCTGAGATGGTCAGAGAAAAATGGGTATATCACCAAGATAATAGAGATCTCACCCGGTGAGGAAGCCGGGATAAAGAATGTTACTTTCACTATTAATGGAAACCATACTTTTGGATATTTAAAAGCAGAAAAAGGAATACATCGCCTGGTTAGAATTTCTCCGTTTGATGCTAATAGAAGAAGACACACTTCTTTTGCCTCGGTGGAAGTTATCCCTGAAATTGATCAAGAGGTAGAGATTGAGATTAAGGAATCAGATTTAAGAATAGATACTTATCGAGCCACGGGGGCAGGGGGTCAGCATGTTAACACCACTGATTCTGCGGTAAGAATAACCCATTTACCCACCAATATAGTAGTACAATGTCAAAATGAAAGATCTCAATACAGTAATAAAATAACTGCAATGAAAATTTTACGGGCAAGATTGTTTGAAAATTACCAGCAAGAAAAAGAAAAAGATTTAAAAGAGGTTAGAGGTAAAAAGAAAGACATTGCCTGGGGAAGCCAGATACGTTCTTATGTATTTCATCCCTATCAGATGGTGAAAGACCATCGGACAGAAGTGGAAAGCGGAAATTTAAAGGCAATTATGGATGGCGAAATCAATTGCTTTGTTGAAGCTTACTTAAAGAATAAGAAAAAAGGTTAAAAATATAATATGGTTATTTCCCAAAAAACCAAAAATATTTTCAACAAGTTATATCTCGTATTGCGTGTTGCATATTGCGTTGGAAATAAGATTGATTATAATTATGTTGTAGGGGCACAATGCCTGCCTGTGCGTATACGCACGCAGACAGGAATTGTGCCTTTACCATATTATTGCCTAATTTCTCCTGTGGGCACGATGCATCGTGCCCCTACATTACTGTTTTGCGTACTTTTTGGGTTACAAACCTATTGTAAATGGCAAACAGATAATTAGCTAACTAAATTAATTGGTCAATTGGCTAATTAATTCAGCTTAAAGGAGACAAAAATGATTAAAACTTATAATCCCAAAGAAACCAAGAAGTGGCTGGAATATTCTTCTTTATTGGTGGGAGTTATTTTAATAATATGGGGGGTTATCAGCCGCCAAACCATTTTATTGGTTTTAGGTTTCTTCTTTATATTGGTTGTATCCAATAAAACTGAAATAATTATTGATAAAAAAGGGATATTAATAACTACAAAGACTTTGTTTTTAATGAAAAGAAAAGATAGACTTAATTTTAAAGAAATGGGCACTGTAGAGATTAGTGAGGGTGCAGAAAAATCTATAGTCTATTTTATGAGGGGGTGGAAGGGCAGAAAGGTATTCATTAATACTATTGATTTAGCTAAATTAATAGAATATATAAAAAACGAAAATCCTGAATTGATAAAAAAAGAATAAAAAAATATAAGCCAGTAGTCAGAATTCAGAAGCCAGAATATTATTGATTTAAAATTCAAAACTTATCTAGTACAGCGTTCTCTAAATATCTTTACATTTTGTTCTGTCATTGAGCAAAGCGACGAAGCAATCCCTTTATTTATAAGGACTTGAGATTGCTTCGCTATCGCTCGCAATGACAAATCATTGTAACATTGTTAAAGAAACGCTCTACTAGCGTATAGCGGGTAGCTTTTAGCGTATAGTATAAAAGGCTAAAAACCATAATTTAAAAATATTTTACAACTAATCAGGTATCCAGAATTCAGGAACCAGGAGTCAGAAGTATTATAATAGTTCCATACATAATATGGGGCTATAGTCTAATATTATTCTGGATACTGAATTCTGTCTCCTGGCTACTGCTTTCTTCACGATATACTCTATACTAATAAATTAAGGAGGTAGATTAATGTTAATCGACAAAAAAATTAACAATTTTTTGGACGAATTAGCTTCTAATTCACCAACTCCTGGTGGTGGAAGTGTGGCCGCGTTAGCTGGTGCACTGGGAGCAGGTTTAATTTCTATGGTTGGCAATTTAACTATAGGCAAGAAGAAATATGAAGATGTAGAAGAAGATATTAAGAAAATTATAAGCTCTTCGGAAAAATTGCGCTATGAATTAAGTCAATTATTAGAAGAGGATGTTAAAGTTTTTAATAATTTTATGGCTACTTACAAAATGCCTAAGGAAACTGAAGATGAAAAAAAGATAAGGACAGAGAAGATACAAGAATCACTTATTGAGGCAGCAAAAGTTCCTCTTAAAGTAGCTTATAAGTGTCTGGATATCCTGACTCTTTCTCAGCAAGTTGCGGAGAAAGGCAATATTAATGTAGTAAGTGATGCTGGAGTAGCAGCCTTAATGGCAGATGCAGCCTTGGAGAGTGCCATATTAAATGTGAAGATAAATTTGAGAATGATTAAAGATGAGAAAGTAAGAACAGAACTTTCCTCTTCTATAAAAGAAATATTATTAAAAGAAAAAGGACAGAAAGAAAAAGTGTTAGAAATAGTGGAGCAGAAAATAAGATAAGAAATCATAGAACCTCTAAACTAAATCGTGAAAAGACCAGTTTATTGAAATATTCCGATAAAGCTGCTTTTTTTACTGCGTCTAATTTAGGGAAAACAGTGGGAGCAAGAAGAAGAAAAGAAAACTTAGATTCTTTATCTGAATTAGAAGAAATTTGGGAAGGGGGAAAGAAATTAAAATGAATAAGGGTTTAATTAAAGAACTATGGAAGGAAAATTCAGAAGTTTTTAAATTGTTAAAAGAAAGCAAGAATTTAAAAGAAGCCAGACAAAGACTTTTTGAATTTTCTAAAGATTTGGAATGGAAATATATAGAAGGAAAGGAGATTTTACATAAATTAGAATATGCTGCTGCTTTAGAATCCATAGAGGTCTTCAATAACCTTATCTCCTTTCGAAATGAAAAGAGCGCTGGTTTTAGTACTTTAGATTTATTAAGACAGATAGCTAAAAATAGCCAAAGGGTTTCAGAGAAAATCAGCGAAGGTTTTTTAGAAGAATTTATTCACCTTTTCAGGGTAATGAAAGGAAGGGCGGATATTTCTTCGGGATGGTTAAGAGGATTGATGGAAGAAGATGGGGTTGAAATAATAGATTTTGTTAAAATTGAAGGTAGAGAAGCAGGAATATCCCGGTCCAATTATTTAGACAAACTTTACGAAAAAGTTCACGGTTTAATTTCTCGTTATCCCTCGGGATGTGATGACAAACTAATAAAAGAAAGAGAAGAAAATCGTCAGAAAATATTAGATTATTTTGGAGCAACCATAGATGATTGGAACGATTACCGCTGGCATTTAAAACATATCTTTCAGAACAAAGAAGGCTTAAAGCATCTCCAGAAATTAATTCCTCTTGCTGACGATGATATTAAAGCTATAGAGATTGCTATAGAAAATAAGATACCTTTTGGTATTACCCCTTACTACCTTTCTTTGTTCGATTTTTCCTGTAGTGATAGAAAAATTGATTACCAAGTAAGATCTCAGGTTATTCCTCCTATACATTATGTTACCTTGATGAAAGAACATCGTAAAGAAAAGGCATATTACTTTGATTTTATGGGCGAGCATGATACTTCACCCAAAGAGTTGGTTACCAGAAGATATCCCATGGTATCTATCCTAAAGCCTATTGATACCTGCCCGCAAATTTGTGTTTATTGTCAAAGGAATTGGGAGATAACCGGACCAATGATGCCTGAAGCAATGTCTAGTAAGGAGTCATTAGATAGAGCTTTAGATTGGTTTAGTAAACATACTTCCATAAAAGATGTGTTAATTACCGGTGGAGATCCCTTAGCTTTAGGTGATAAACGGATAGAATACATCATGAATAGATTGTGCCAGATGGAACATGTAATAAATATAAGATGGGCAAGTAGAATTCCCGTAACCCTTCCTATGAGGATAACCAATAAACTAACCAAATTAATTGGAAGTTATATAAAACCTGGGAAAAGAAATATTTGCATAGTAACCCATATCGAGAGTTCAGCAGAGGTTACTCCGGAATTAGCTGAAGCGGTGATGAAATTTAGAAAACAAGGCATATATGTGTATAATCAATTAGTTTATACCTTGGAGACCAGCAGAAGATTTCAAAATGTAGCAGCGAGGATAGCGATGAAGAAGGCAGGAGTAGATCCTTATTACACTTTTTACCCTAAAGGGAAAGAAGAAACTGAAGATTATCTTGTTCCTGTTGCCCGTCTGCGGCAGGAAAGAGAAGAGGAAGTTCGATTACTACCCGGTCAATTCAGGACTGATGAACCGGTCTTTAATGTCCCTCGATTGGGTAAAAATTACATTAGGGCCTGGCAAGATAGAGAGTTAATTGGAATAAACAAAGAGGGAAGAAGAATTTATCTCTGGCATCCCTGGGAAAAGGGCATAGCTTCAGTTGAGCCATATATCTATAAAGATATTTCTATTCATAAATATCTTCAGGAACTTGCTAAAAGAGGAGAAAACATTGAAGAATATAAGTCAATTTGGTATTATTATTAAACAAAATTCCAAGAAATAGGGAACAAATATATAGAATACGCAATAAGCGATACGAATTACTATACGCTCTACGCTACCCGCTCTACGCTTTTTTCTACATTTCACTCCGTATGACACATGAATTAATTCTATTTTCTGACTTCTGACTTCCGAATGACTGACTAATTATTATTTTTTTAAAAAAAGAAAAATTATTATTGATTTTTTTAAAATATATGTTATTCTTTTAAAAGATTAATCAATCAGTCCATTAGTCCAATATTGGAATAAAGATTTATCGTTTTGAAGAGGAAGTCTTTTATGAAGATTGAGATTGATAAAAAAAGCGGAATTCCTTTATACCTTCAGATAAAACACCAAATTAAGGAATTATTAGAAAATGGTAATTTGAAGGAAGGGAAACAATTACCCACTGAAAGAGATTTATCTGAAAGTTTGCAGGTTAGTAGAAATACAGTAAGTATGGCCTACAAAGAATTAGTATTGGAGAATATAATACTATCTATCCCGGGTCGGGGGACTTTTCCTAATCCGAAAACCTCTAAGTTTACCAAATCTAAAACGAATAATAATCTATCAAAAATAGAGGAAATTATCGATGTTACTATTAATGAAGCCCTCGAGTTAAATTTTGAGTTGGGTGAGTTTAAAAAAATAGTAAATAATAAAATAGAAGAAAAAGAAAAATTATTAAAAAATATTAATATTGCTTTTATTGAATGTAATCAGGAACAATTGTATTTTTTTTCTAAGGGGATAGAATTGGGAACAGGCATTTCCATAATTCCCATATTAATAGACGAGATCTATAAAGAACCAGATATTTTTAGAGAGAAAATCAAATTTATAGATTTAGTAGTTACTACCTTTTTTCACTCTGACGAAGTTAAAAAATTTCTTGCCGATCAAAAACAGAGGGTTCTCGCCATTGCCTTAGATCCTCTAATAGAAACCATGGTGAAAATTGCTCATTTATCTTCCAAAGAGAAAAGTATTGGTTTGGTGTGTATTACCGATAAATTTGCCCAAAGGGTTTTTCAATCTATAAAACAGGCAGGAATAAAATTCTCAAGTTTTAAATTTACCATCTCTCATGACAAAGATGAAGTAAAGAAATTTTTGGTTAACACAGATATAGTAATAACTTCTCCTGGAAGAAAGAAAGAAGTAGAAAAATTAATTTCTCCCCAAATTCCCCTCATCGAGTTTGTTTATGTTCCCGACAAAGGTTCTATGAGTATGTTAAAATTAGCCATTTTAGACATTAAAAGAGAAGGAGGCATCTTAGAAAAGAAATGAAGCAGGAAAAATTAATAGAAGTTTATCAAAATAATTCAGTAAAGATATCGATTCGCAGGGAATGGTGTAAATCATGCGGTATCTGTGTTGAATTTTGTCCCAAGGATGTATTAGTCCCTGATAATCAAGGGAAGCCTATCCCTGAAAATATTGATGCTTGTATAAAATGCAGTCTTTGTGAATTGAGATGCCCGGATTTTGCTATTACAGTAGAAGGAGTGGAAGAGAAAGATGAATAATTTAGAAAAGAAAAAAAATATAAAATTGTTACAGGGAAACGAAGCCTGTGCTGAAGGGGCGTTATTGGCCGGAGTTAGATTTTTTGCCGGTTACCCCATAACTCCCTCTTCAGAGATAGCTGAAAATATGGCGTTTAAATTACCTAAAATTGGCGGGAAATTTATACAGATGGAGGATGAAATTGCCAGTATGGCAGCGGTAATTGGAGCCTCTATAGCTGGATTAAAATCTCTGACTGCTACTTCGGGTCCCGGAATGTGCTTGAAACAAGAAAATTTAGGTTTTGCTATTATTAACGAAATACCGTGTGTAGTAGTTAACGCTCAAAGAGGAGGTCCAAGCACCGGGTTACCCACTAAACCCTCTCAGGGTGATATGATGCAGGCAAGATGGGGAACTCATGGAGATCACCCCATTATTGCTCTGGCTCCCTCCACCGTTAATGAGATACTTACCTTAACTATCAAAGCATTTAATCTTAGTGAAAAATATAGAATACCAGTTATTTTACTCCTTGACGAAGTAATCGCCCATATGCGGGAAAAGGTAGAGATACCTGCTCCGGAAGATATTGAAGTGATAAACCGAAAAAAACCTACTGTTCCCCCTGAAGAATATTTACCCTTTAAACCAGATGAAGACGGAGTCCCTCCTATGGCCAACTTTGGAGAAGGATACCGTTATCATATAACCGGTTTGATTCATGATCATAAAGGTTTACCCACTTCTAATTCCCAAGAAATAGATGCTTTTATAAGGCGTTTACATAATAAGATTCAGAAGAGTATTAAAGATATAATAATTTACCAAAAATATTCTTTAGATGATGCAAATATTGCTTTAATTGCTTACGGTTCGGTGGCAAGGGCTGCTGAAAGGACGGTAAAATTGGCTCGAGAAGAAGGGCTAAAAGTGGGATTATTAAAATTATTAACTATTTGGCCTTTCTGTTTTGAAGAAGTAAACAAGTTGGCTCAACAGGTAGATTTAATTATAGTTCCGGAAATGAATTTAGGTCAAATGGTTTTAGAGGTAGAGAGAGCTGCCCAAGGAAAATGTCGGGTTGTACCTTATGGCCGGGTAGACGGTGAATTAATTAATCCTATAGAGATATTAGGGAAGATTCGGGAGGAGATAAGGAAATGAAGACGGTAATTAATAATTATATTAGAGAAGAGATGTTTCCTAATATGTGGTGTCCGGGATGCGGAAATGGTATTGTATTAGGAGCCATAATAAGAGCTATAGATGATTTAAGTTGGGATAAAGATAAAATTGTAGCGGTTTCTGGTATTGGTTGCTCCAGCAGAATTACCGGTTATGTAGATTTTTGTACTATGAATACCACTCACGGGAGAGCTTTACCTTTTGCTACTGGCATAAAAATGGCCAATCCTGATTTAAAGGTAATAGTAGTTATGGGAGATGGAGATTGTTCAGCAATTGGTGGAAATCATTTTATCCACGCAGCACGGCGTAATATCGATTTAACCGCTATAATTATTAATAATATGATTTATGGAATGACCGGAGGTCAATATTCGCCCCTTACTCCAACTGGAAAGTATGGTTCTACTGCTCCTTATGGGAATATTGACCAATCTTTTGATTTAGTTGAACTGGCTATTGCAGCAGGTGCAAGTTATGTGGCCCGAGGAACAGTTTATAATCCTCGACAATCAACTTCTCTAATAAAAAATGCCTTAGATAAAAAAGGATTCTCAGTAGTAGAAATAATATCTGATTGCCCCGTATCTTACGGTAAAATGAACAAAATGAAATCACCGGCAGATATGTTAAAGTGGATAAAAGATATAACTGTTTCCAAAAAGGTATGGGAAGGGTTTTCCCCTGATGAAAAAAAGGGAAAATATGCTATAGGCGAGTTTTTAAGCAAGGATAGACCAGACTATACTGAACTATATGAAGAGATTATCAAAAAAGCTCAAGAAAGGGGAGGCAATAAGTAATGGAAGAAAGAATCGAAACTTGTTTAAGTGGTTCCGGAGGTCAGGGGCTAATTTTGGCTGGAATAATTTTAGCCGAAGCAGCCGGCATATATGATGGAAAAGAAGCGGTTCAAACCCAGTCTTACGGACCCGAAGCCCGAGGAGGAGCCAGCAGGTCTGAAGTAGTTATAAGTAATAGTGCTATAGATTATCCTAAAGTAATAAAAGCAGATATCCTTTTAGCTCTAACTCAGACTGCTTGCGATAAATATGTCAAAAATCTAAATAAAGACGGTATCTTGGTCGCTGACTCTACATTAGTAGCAGAGATTCCTAATATCTCAAATAAAATATATTTATTTCCTATTGCTGAAACCGCTCAAAAAAAATTTGGAACGAAATTAGTTACCAATATTATTTCTTTGGGTATAATTGTAGGGTTAACTGAAGTGGTTTCCCAAGAAGCTATTCAAAAGGCAGTGTGTTCTAGGGTTCCGGTTAAAGCAAAGGAAATAAACGAGAAAGCATTGCTCTTGGGGTTTGATATTGCTAAAGAATTAAAAATAAAAAAATAAGAAATCAGTCAATAAGATAAATTAAAATTTATGAAAAGGGAGATTAAGGATAAAATGAAAGTTTTAGTGGTTAATAGCGGCAGTTCATCTATAAAATATCAGTTATTCGACATGACTGATGAGTCAGTTCTGGCCAAGGGTTTAGTGGAGAGGATTGGAATTTCTGATTCAATTATTAATCATTATCCTTCCGGCAGGGAACCGGTTATAACCCATCAGGATATTCCTAATCATAGGGTTGGCATTAAATTAATGATAGATGCCTTGCTTCATCCAGATTATGGAGTAATTAAAGACATTTCTGAAATAGTAGCAGTAGGCCATAGAGTAGTTCATGCCGGGGAAAAATATTCTGGCTCAGTTTTACTTACCGATGAAGTTATGGATGCCTTAAAAGAATGTATCGAACTTGCTCCTTTACATAACCCGCCTAATATTTTAGGGATAGAAGTCTGTAAAGAGCTAATGCCCGGGGTACCCCAAGTGGGAGTATTCGATACTGCTTTTCATCAGACTATTCCGGAATGCGCTTATCTCTATGGTATTCCTTATAAGTTTTACAAGAAGTATAAAGTTAGAAGATATGGATTCCATGGAACTTCTCATAAATTTGTAGCTCAAAGAGCTGCCAAAATATTGGAAAAACCCCTGGAAGAACTTAAAATAATTACTTGCCACTTAGGGAATGGCTCAAGTATTACTGCCGTAAAAAACGGAGTTTCCGTAGATACCAGTTTAGGATTTGGTACAGTTGCCGGTATAATAATGGGAACCCGTTGCGGAGATCTCGATCCGGCAATCATCCCCTTTTTAATGGAAAAAGAAAAACTAAACGTTGAAGAGATTAATAAAATTATCTATAAAGAAAGTGGGTTTTTGGGTCTATCAGAAGGGATTTCAAGTGATAAGAGAGATTTAAGAAAGATGGCAAATCAGGGTAATAGAAGAGCGATAAGAACTATATCTGCCTTTACTTATGGTATAAAAAAATATATCGGAGCCTATGCAGCAGCTATGGGCGGAGTTGATGCCATTGTTTTTACAGCGGGTATTGGAGAAAATTCCCAAGAAACCAGAGCGGAATCATGTGAAGGATTAGAATTTTTAGGAGTAAAAATTGACCCGGAGAAAAATAAAGTTCGTGCCAGGGAAGCCATTATAAGTAATAATAATTCAAGAGTAAAAGTTATGGTAATTCCTACTAATGAAGAGTTAATGATTGCTAAAGATACAGCAGAAATTTCAGCAAATCTATAGGTATATTTTAGCAAAATTTAGGAGGTAAAATGTACAAAATAATTAACCAGGAAAAATTACATGAAATTATCTATTCAATGTGGATAGAAGCCCCGGAAGTGGCTCAATCTGTGGAACCCGGACAGTTTATTATTCTAATGATTAAGGAGAAAGGAGAACGGATCCCCTTAACTGTTGCCGATTTTGACCGAGATAAAGGCTTAATCCGCATTGTCTTTCAGATAGTGGGTAAGACTAGTGAAGAACTTTCTACCCTGAAAGAAGGAGATAAATTATTTTCCTTCATCGGACCCTTAGGTAAAAAGACCGAGATTGAAAATTATGGAAAAGTAATAACTGTAGGCGGAGGTACCGGGATCGCCTGCATCCATCCGATTACCCGTGCCTTAAAAGAGGCTGGAAATGAAGTTATTTCTATTATCGGAGCCCGAAACAAGGAGCTGATTATCATGGAAGAGGAGATTAAGAAAGCCTCCTCAAAACTGATGGTTACCACTGATGATGGTAGTCATGGACGAAAGGGCTTTGTCA
>MEYH01000055.1:14923-15177 GCA_001773955.1 Candidatus Sediminicultor quintus
TTAAAAGAGCTCTTAGATAAGGATAAATCAATTAAGAAGATATGGACTATCGGTCCGGCTATTATGATGAAGGTGACCTGTGAAACCACCAAACCTTATTCGGTAGAGACGATAGTCAGTCTTAATAGTATTATGGTAGACGGTACCGGAATGTGTGGTTCCTGTAGAGTTACCATCGAAGGAGAGACTAAATTTGCCTGTACCGATGGACCGGAATTTGATGGACAATTAGTAGACTGGACAGAATTTATGAA
>MEYH01000056.1:0-12362 GCA_001773955.1 Candidatus Sediminicultor quintus
TATTTACCATAATAAATTTTAATCTTTTTTTAATATCATTAGGTAAATCTTCTAAATTCTTAAAATTATCTTTAGGGATTATAATAGTTGTAATACCAGATTGATAAGCGGCAAGTATTTTTTCCTTTAAACCTCCTACTGCTAAAACTTTGCCTCGCAGGGTAATTTCGCCGGTCATAGCTACATCTTTTCGAATCGGAATATCGGTAAGTGAAGAAATCAAAGAAGCAGCCATCGTTACACCGGCAGACGGACCATCCTTAGGGACCGCTCCTTCTGGAATATGAACATGGATATCACAATTTTCGTAAAACTTACTATCTATCTTAAATTTTGCTGCTCGAGAACGAGCATAGGTTAAGGCAGCTTTTCCTGATTCTTGCATAACATCTCCCAGTTGTCCGGTAAGGGTTAGTTTACCTTTTCCAGGCATTACTATAGTTTCCACTGATAATACTTCTCCGCCGATTTCAGTCCAGGCTAAACCTGTTGCCATACCCACGGTATCTTCTTGTCCAATTTTATCAATTTTATATTTAGGTATTCCCAAATAACTTTCCAGGTTTTTTAATGTGATCCTAACTCTTTTATTCTTATTCTTATTCTTTTTAAAATAAGCTATTTTTAAAGCAACCTTTCTGCAGATAGAGGATATTTCTTTTTCTAAGCTCCTTACTCCCGCTTCGTGAGTATATTCCTGGATTATTTTTTTCATAGCCATTTCTGATATTTCTATATCATCTTTTTTAAAGCCATGACTATTCAATCGTTTAGGAAATAAAAATAACCGGGCAATTTGTAGTTTTTCATATTCAGTATAACCAGGAATGCTAATTATTTCCATCCTGTCTCTTAAGGAATAAGGTATTTCATCTTCATTGTTAGCTGTGGTGATAAACATTACTTCAGAAAGATCAAAGGGAACTTCTAAATAATGGTCTCTAAAAGTATTGTTTTGCTCAGGATCCAATACTTCTAAAAGAGCAGAAGCCGGGTCTCCTCTAAAATCCTCATTCATTTTATCAATTTCATCCAACAAGAAAACAGGATTCTTAGATTTTACGCTAACTATACCTTGAACAATTCTTCCCGGCATAGAACCTATATAAGTTTTTCTGTGTCCGCGTATATCTGCTTCATCTCGTATGCCTCCCAGGGAAGCTCGTATAAATTTTCTACCCATTGCCCGGGCTATTGATTTCGCCAATGATGTCTTGCCGACTCCCGGAGGCCCTATTAAACACAGAATTGTCCCCAACTGTTTAGTGCTCATTTTTTTCACTGCTAAATACTCTAAGATTCTTTCTTTAATATCTAATAAACCATAATGGTCTTCATCTAAAACATTTTTTACTAATTCTATATCTAATTTATCTACAGTAACTTCGTTCCAGGGAAGGGATATGATCCATTCCAAGTAACTTATTATTACCCCGCTCTCGGCAGATAAAAATGGCATTTTTTCTAAACGATTTGTTTCTTTGATGCACTTCTCTTCCACTTCCTGATTAAGTTTTAGAGAAAATATTTTCTCTTTGAATTCATCAGCTTCTGAAATGTTTTCTTCATTATCTCCTAATTCTTTTTGTATTTCTTTTAATTGCTCTTTTAGATAATAATCTTTTTGGTAATTTTCTAAATTTACTTCTACTCTTTCTTGTATCTTTTTTTCTAATTCTAAAATATTTATCTCTTTTTTTAATATAACAATTAATTTCTCCAGTCTCTCCAAAGGATTAACTATTTCCAATAAATTTTGTTTTTCTGTTATCTTTAAAACTAAATTTGAAGCAATTACATCGGCCAATTTATCTGGTTTTTCAATATTATTTATGGATAGCATCATTTCCGAAGGTAATTTACTGTTTAATTTTAGATATTGTTCGAATCTATTGATTGCCAATCTCATCAAGGCCTCTATTTTTAAATTTTTACCGTTTTTAACTTTAATTTTTTCTACTTCTACCTTAAGAAAATTATTAAATCCTTCTGTATTTTTAATTTTTGCTCTACCGAGTCCTTCCACTAATATTTTTATGGTATCGTCGGGTAGTTTGTAAATTTGTATTATCTTGGCAATTGTTCCGATAGAATATATATCTTCTGCTTTTGGTTTTTCTACCTCTGGGTCTATCTGAGTTGCGATAAATATCAGGCTTTTTAAATTTATTGCTTCTTCTAAAGCATTTATAGACTGTTCTCTCCCAACAAAAAGAGGAATAATCATACTGGGAAAAACAACTAATTCTCTTAGTGGTAATAAAGGTAGTATATTTTTGTCTATACTTCTTATGTTTTTATTATTCATGCTGTTTCTTTTCTTAAACCCTTTCCATATCTTTCTATTTCGGGCATCTGTTTCTTTTTCACAACTTCTTCGGTAATAGTGCATTTTTCAATATTTTTTTCCGAGGGTATCTGGTACATTATATCTAATATTGAATCTTCCATAATTGAACGCAAACCCCTTGCCCCAATTTTTCTTTTTATACTTGCTTCCACAATAGCCTCTAAAGCTCCGGGGGTAATATTAAGTTTCACACCTTCCAATTCAAATATCTTTTTATATTGTTTTACTATGGCATTTTTCGGCTGGGTCAATATTTTTATTAATGCGTCTTTATTCAAAGTTTCTAACGTAGATATTATATGCAATCTCCCAACTAATTCGGGAATTAAGCCATACTTTATCAAATCTTCCGGTAAAACATTTTCCATTAATTTATAATTTCTTTCTGTATTATCTTTCTTTTTTATATCTGCTTTGAATCCAATAGTATTTTTACCTATTCGGTAATTTATTATATTTTCTAATCCCTCAAAAGTTCCCCCACAAATAAACAGTATTTCCGTGGTATCTATCTGAATATTCTTTTCTTGCGGGTGCTTTCTCCCTCCGTAAGGCGGTACGCTTGCAACCGTACCTTCTATAATTTTTAAAAGAGCCTGCTGTACTCCTTCTCCTGACACATCTCTGGTTATAGATGGGTTTTCTGATTTACGTGCTATTTTATCAATCTCATCTATATAGATTATTCCTTTTTGAGTTAAATTTATATCATTATTGGCAACTCTCAGTAAATTTAATAGAATATTTTCTACGTCATCGCCTACATATCCCGCCTCAGTTAAAGTTGTAGCATCAGCAATAACAAATGGAACATTTAGTTTTTTTGCTAAAGTCTTGGCTAACAAGGTCTTTCCACATCCAGTAGGACCCATTAACAGAATATTGCTCTTTTCTAATTCTATCTCTTCCTTTGCCTTATCTATTTTTTTATCTTCTTTATTTAATCTATCATTACTATTACTTTCGATTCGTTTGTAGTGGTTGTATACAGCAACCGATAGTATTTTTTTTGCCTTTTCTTGTTCTACTATATATTCATCTAAAAAACTTTTAATTTCTTTAGGAGAGGGGACATTTATTAAATCAAACGGCCTGTCTTCTTTCTTTCTTCTATCTAATATAATATCATTGCAAACTTTAATACATTCATCACATATACAGACACCTGGACCTGCAACTATTTTATATGCTTCATCCTGGGTTTTGCCGCAAAACGAACAATTCACTATTTTTCAACTCCTTCTCGTATATAGTATATCGTATATCGTATATCGTATTATGCTAAAGCTTTTTGATTAAACTTGAAATCATTTTACCAATATGATCTAATTTTTCAACCAGTTTTACTTCTTCATTTTCATCTATATATTTTAACTCTTTTGCGATAATTATTTGCGTTTCTAACTCAGCACAACTTCCTAAAGTGATAAACAAAAATTGTTTATACTCTTTGTTGTGAAACCTTTTAAATCCTTCGGCAATGTTAGAAGGTATGGAAATTGCAGAACGTCTTAATTGTGAAGTTAAGCTGAACAATTCTTCCTTGGGAAAATTCTTAGTTGAAATATAGATATCACTAACAATCTCTATTCCCTTTTGCCAAATTCTTAAATCTTTAAAGCTTTTAATTTTTTCTTCCATTTTTCTCCAATTCGACATACGGCATATTATTTATTTTTTTTAATTGTATCTCTATCTTAATACTATATACGATATACGATATACGATATACTATATACTATTTTATCGCTTCTTCTCGACTTTTAATTACTTCATCAACCAATCCGTATTCTTTAGATTCTTGAGCAGTCATATAGTAATCTCTATCAGTATCTTTTTCAATTTTATCAAGTTTTTGTCCGGTATGGTGAGTTAATATTTTATTTAGAGTATCTTTAATTCTTTTAAGCTCTCGAGCCTGTATCTCTATATCTGTGACCTGTCCCTGTGCTCCTCCTAAAGGCTGATGCACCATGATCCTTGAATTAGGTAAAGCAAATCTCTTCCCTTTTGCACCTGACGCTAAAATTAAAGCGGCGCCGCTTGCAGCCATACCTATACAAATGGTCGAAACATCAGATCTTATATATTGGATGGTATCATATATAGCAATAGTAGAACTTACAGAACCACCAGGACTATTAATATAAATATAAATGTCTTTGTCAGGATCGGCAGCTTCTAAAAATAATAACTGTGCGATTACAATATTAGCTGTTATATCATCTATTTCTGTTCCTAAAAATATTATTCTATCTTTTAGCAGCCGAGAATAAATATCGTAAGATCTCTCCCCTCGAGGAGTTTGTTCAACGACAATAGGCACTAAAGTCATTTGGATGTTGCCTCCTTTTGCAAATTTACTTTTTTGTCTAAAAAATCAATTATTTTTTCTCTTTTTATACTTTCTTTCAAGCCATCTAAATTATTATTTTTTTTAAAGGTTGCCTCTACTTTCAAAGCATCTTGTTTTAGCTCTTTAGCAATTGTTTCAATTTTATCCATAACCTCTTTTTCAGAAACCTGAATATTCTCTACTTGACTAATTTTATCTAACACTAGTTCTTGCTTTATTCTTTTTTCAGCGGCAATTTCGTATTCTTTTTTGACTTTTTCTTCATCAGTTTTAATACTCTCATAATAGTCCTGTAAAGATAAATCTTTAGATTTTAAATCATCTTCCAAAGATTTCATCATATATTCTAATTCTCTTTCAATTAATATTTTTGGTACTTTTGTTTCACAAATATCTGTTACTTTTTCTAATAATTCATGCTCATAATTATTTTTGTTAACCATTTCCATTTGCTTCGATAATTTACCCTTAATACCTTCTCTAAAATCATCTAAATTTTCATAATCACCCACTGTTTTGACAAAATCTGCATTTAATTCGGGCAGCTCTTTTTCTTTTATTTCAATAATTTTAACTTTATAGGTAATTTCTTTGCCTGCTATCTTTTCATCCTTAATATCCTTGGAAATTAAAATCTTTATCTCTTTTTCATCTCCTGCCGAACAGTCTATAAGTTCCTTATTAAATTCAGGTGGAATATTTTTTCCTAATTGAATAATCTGTTTTTCAGCCTTACTTCCCTCTACTATTTTTCCCTCAATGTATCCTATGGTATCAACTACCAGAAAATCGCCTTCTTTTGCTTGGCGGTCTTTAACTATTTTTAATTTAGCTAAATTTTCCTGAATTCTTCTTATCTCATTGTTTACATCAGTATTCGTTACTTTTACATCTTCTTTTTGGATACTAATTTTATCAAAAGAACCCAGTTTTACTTCCGGCCTTACCTGAACGATTGCCTCAAAAATTAATGGTTTATCTTCTTCTATTTGAATTACCTTAATTTCCGGTTGATTTATGGTTTGGATATTATTTTTATTTATAACTTCGAGATAACATTCCGGAATTAATTTATCGGCAGTTTTATCATAAAAATATTCCTTCCCTAAATGCAGGTTCAAGATATTTTTTGGTACTCTGCCCTTTCGGAATCCTGGTATTTTTATTTGATAAGACACTTCATTGTATACCTTATCTAAATTACTATTTACTTCTAACTTATCCGTTTCGATCTTAAGTTTTACTTCATTTTCATTTTGCTTTTCAATTTCTACTTTTACCATTACTTTAAAACCTCCGCCAATTCAATTGTATTATAATTCTTTTTTCCGTAAATCCTAATTAGTATTTCGTATCTCGTGAATCGTATCTCGTTAAGAGAACAGAAATCAGAAGATATATTAAAAGTTTTGAATTTTAAATTATGGTTTTGCGCTTTTCGCTTTAAGCTTTTAATTGTAAACTGATAATTAAAAACTGAAAACTTGTATTTAACACTAACGACTATTCACTATTCACTAACGACTATTCACTATTCACTAACGACTATTCACTATTCACTAACGACTAATTAAGTTCTTATACTATAATTGCAACAAAGCCGCAAATAATTTTGCGGCTGTTTTCCACCTACTTTAACTAAATTTTAAAAATATCATAAATTAGAATAATAATATTATTTTACCTTATTTTATGGTGCGAAGGGCGGGAGTCGAACCCGCATGGAATTACCCACTGGATCCTAAATCCAGCGTGTCTACCAGTTCCACCACCCTCGCATTTTTATTTTTTTTTGGTGGGCCGTACAGGACTCGGACCTGTGACACCCGGATTAAAAGTCAGGTGCTCTACCAACTGAGCTAACGGCCCACACATTAAAAAATATTAAATGCTTATATATATTACTATATTTTTTATTTAAATGCCACTATTATATTTGGCGCGCTCGGAGGGACTTGAACCCCCAACCATCGGATCCGAAGTCCGCAGCTCTATCCAATTGGGCTACGAGCGCATATCGATAGACTGGGGTGAGCGAGGGGATTTGAACCCCCGACCTCTGGAGCCACAATCCAGGGCTCTAACCAGTCTGAGCTACGCCCACCATATTTTATTTCAAATGGCGCGCCTGGAGGGAATCGAACCCCCAACCTACGGATTAGAAGTCCGTTGCTCTATCCTATTGAGCCACAGGCGCGAGATATTACATTGGAGCGGGAAACGGGTCTCGAACCCGCGACAACTAGCTTGGAAGGCTAGTGCTCTACCAACTGAGCTATTCCCGCAAGGTCGGGGCGAGAGGATTTGAACCTCCGACCCCCTGCTCCCAAAGCAGGTGCGCTGCCAAACTGCGCTACGCCCCGAAACAAAAGTTATTATATAGGAATTATTTATATAAGTCAATTACAAAATGCAGTAAAAAATAACAGTATCGAGTATCAAGTATATAGTATCGAGTCAAGAAAGAAAAAGAAAAGATAAATTCAAGATACTAAAGACAGTATCAAGAAAACAATTAAGACAAAGAACGCTTTATATAAATTTGGATTATAATTTATTTGTTAATTTTACTGTCATTCGACCAATATATTTTATTTTTTCAATCATTCTTTTCTTTCTTTTTTCTTCTCTCTTTGCTCGATACTCGATACTGGATACTCAATACGAATTACTATTCGCTACCAGCTAATTCATTTATTATATTAACTATTTTTCTCATAGCTTTCCCCCTATGGCTTATTTGGTTCTTAATCTTATATCCTAATTCTGCAAAAGTTTTGTTATATTCCGGAACCAAAAAAATGGGGTCATAACCAAATCCATGCTCACCTTTTGGCTTAAACTCAATACTACCCTTACATTCCTCCTTAACCGAATATATTTTCCCATCCGGAAAAACAAGCATTGCCGCACAAACAAATTTTGCCTTTCTTTTATTTGGCAGAACATTTTCCAACAATTTAAGTACTTTGTTTATGCGTTCTTCATCACTACTTCCCCATCTTGAAGAATATAATCCCGGCTTTCCTTTTAAATAATCAATCTCTAATCCTGAATCATCTGCTAAACATATTTTGCCAGAATACTCTGAAATCTTGCTGGCTTTTTTAAAAGCATTTTCTTGATATGTTTTGCCATCTTCCACTATTTTTGGAAGATGAGGAAAATCTTTCATAGTTAATATTTTTATTTCAGGACTATCTAAAATATCTTTTATTTCCTTGACTTTGCCTAAATTATTGGTGGCAATAAGTATCTCTAACATATTTCCCCCACTATGTTTTTTTCTTCTTCGATTATCTGTTTTATTCCTGTCTCTGCCAATTTAATCAATTCCTGTAAATTCATTTTAGAAAAAGGCTTACCTTCAGCCGTTCCTTGAATTTCTATTATCTCTCCTTTTGCAGTCATTACCATGTTTAGGTCGACTTGAGCATGAGAGTCTTCTTCAAAATTTAAGTCTAATAACATTTCCCCGTCAACTATTCCCGCGCTAATTGCCCCTATATAATCTTTTATGGGCATAACATCTAATTGCCCTTCAGCCATCAGATAATTTAAAGCATCAAATAGAGCAATAAAAGAACCAATAATAGCGGAGACTCTGGTTCCACCATCGGCTTGAACTACATCACAGTCTATCCAAATAGTTCTCTCTCCTAATTCCATCATATCTACTACTGATCTTAAAGATCTCCCTATTAATCTTTGAATTTCAGAAGACCTTCCACTTATTTTACCTTTAACCGAATCCCTGATATTTCTAATTTGATTTGCTCGGGGAATCATAGAGTATTCAGCTGAAATCCAACCACTCTTTTTTCCTCTTAAAAATAAAGGAACTTTGTCTTCAACCGAAGCGGTACATATTATTTTAGTACTCCCCATTTCCATGAGGGTAGATCCTTCTGCATATTTTATGTAATTTCTGGTAATCCTCATTGGTCGTATTTCATTATATTTTCGATTGTTTGATCTAAACATTTCCCCTCCTCAATTCAGTCGATAGTGAATAGTCGTTAGTCGTTAGCTTTAAAGGCAACGCACAAGATATAACTATATACTATTCACTATTCACTAACGACTATTTTCATCTTTTTCTGGTGAGTAAATAATCAGCTAAACTTCTTAATGTTACGGTTTTATGATTAAATATTTTTAAAGAATCTTTTGCTTCCTTAATCAATCTTTCAGATTCGCTCTTAGACTCTTTTATCCCATATTTATTGGCATAATTAGGTTTTTTCATATCCCTTTGATCTTGCATGATATCGAGCATATCGTCAACAATTTGAAAAGCTAATCCTATATTTTCACCATATTTGGTTAAAGCTTCAAGCTGTACTTGGTTTGCCCCGGATAATATTGCACCTGCCCTAATAGAAAGACAGATTAAAGCGGCAGTTTTTTTCATATATAGATTAGTTAGATCTTCTTTTTTGATATCTTCGTTTTTTAAATTTATATCTTCTACCTGCCCTCCTAACATATTTTCAGTTCCAATGTAAAAAGATATTTCTTTTATTAATTTTAAAATCGAATGTTTTTTTATTTCTTTCAATTCAGAATTTTTGATTATTAAATCAAATCCGTAAACTAAAAGGGCATCCCCCGCTAATAAAGCTACGGCCTCTCCAAATACTTTATGATTACTTGGTTTCCCCCGTCTAAAGTCATCATTATCCATACAAGGGAGATCATCATGGATTAATGAAAAAGTATGAATTAATTCAATTCCACAAGCGGCCTTAATTACATTTTTAGCATCCATTCCAAACAATTCAGCGGCTGCAAAAGTTAAAATTGGCCTAATTCTCTTCCCTCCGCCAAAAACACTATAGCGCATCGCTTTATGAATCATTGAAGGTGATTTTTCTTCCGGCGGCAAATATTCATCTAAAGCCTTATCTATGATATTTTTTCTATTTTCCAGATATTTCTTAAAATTCATTAATGGCATCTTCTCCTTCTTTTTCAGAAAAAGGTTTGGTAGAATATTTTTCTTCACTCTCAATTACCAATTGTTCTATCTTCTTTTTAGTTTTATTCAGTTTTTCCAAACATATTTTCGATATATTCATTCCTTCTTCATAGATCATTACTGACTCATCTAAGGTTAATTCGCCTTCCTCCAATCTTTGAACAATATTTTCTAACTTTCTTAAATATTCTTCAAAAGGAATATCTTCTATTTTTTTCTTGGTTTTCAATTTGAAACAACCTCCTTTTTTTCTACTTTACTCAATATCTTCCCATCACTTATGATAACTTCCATTTTTGCACCAACTTCTATTTGTTCCAACCTTTTAATAATCTCCTTGCCAGGTATTTTTCTACAGATGCTATATCCTCTTTCAATTATCGCCCAAGGATTTAAAGAGCCCAGTCTTTGGGAATCTTTTTTTATTCTTTCTTCGTATAATTCTACCCGGTGTTTAATCCTTGAATTTAAACGAGCACTAAATTCATCGATATATTGGTAATATTGATTAATTTTGTTTTCCGGCCCCTGATATTTCAGGCTGCTACTCAGGGAATTTAAATTTTCCGTTTTTAGCTCAAGGTTTCTTTTAACTGCCCTGCTTATTTTGCTTTTTAATAAACTTAAGTTATTTATCAGATTATTTTTATCCGGTATAGTCATTTCAGCTGCGGCAGAGGGAGTGGGAGAACGTAAGTCAGCCACAAAATCTGAAATAGTAAAATCTGTTTCGTGGCCTACTGCTGAAACTATAGGAATCTTAGAGTTGTAGATACTGCGAGCTAAAATTTCTTCATTAAAAGCCCACAATTCTTCCAATGAACCTCCCCCTCGGCAAATTATAATAAAATCCAAATCTTTAAAATATTTATTTAAAAAATCTATCTTTTTAGCCATCTCCTTAGCGGCAAAGGTCCCTTGTACCAGGGAAGGAACAACTAAGATTGAAAGATTGGGAAATCTTCTCAATGAGATAGTTATGACGTCCCTAATTGCTGCGCCGGTAGGGGAAGTTATCACGGCAATATTATGCGGAATGAACGGTAATTTCTTTTTTATTTCCTCTGAAAAAAGCCCTTCATCTTTCAGCTTTTCTTTCAATCTCTCAAAAGCTAAATAAAGTTCACCCTTCCCAGCTTCTATTATTTCCCTTACGTACAGCTGATATTCTCCCCTTTTTTCATAAACACTAACATCTCCTCGCACCTTAACTTTCATTCCATCTCCTGGCGTAAACCGTAAATTACAATTGTTTCCTCTAAACATGACACATTTAATTTGGCTTTCCTTATCTTTGAGCACAAAATACATATGTCCTGAAGAATGCAGCTTAAAATTGGATATCTCTCCCAATATCCATATATCCTGCAGATTGAAATCATTTTCAAAAAGCTTTTTTATATATTTATTAAGCTTGGAAACTGTATATATTTTTGATTCTGTATAATTAATCATAATCCTTTAATCTATTTTCTTTAATACTTTGTCATTCTTATCAATTTTCCCTAAAACTCCGTTTACAAAACTAAAAGAACTTTTTGTACCGTATTTTTTAGCTAATTCAACTGCTTCGTTAATGGAAACGCTTTTGGGTATATTGTCTAAATATAATATTTCGTAAATCGCTATCCGAAGAATATTTCTATCAATATTAGTAATTCTTTCCAGAGACCAATTGTTAGCATAATTACTAACGGACTTATCTATTTCAGATAAATTACTCAATACTCCTTTAACCAATATTAGAGAAAATTCTTTTACTTCATCTGAAAATGTAAATTCACCATTTTCAAAAGCGTATTTCAGTGCTTCTTCCATATTCGTGCTGACTAAGTCAATTTGAAACAAGGATTTTAAGGCCATTTCTCGGGATAATCTTCGTCCACCCATTATTCTCCTTATGGGGTCAGGTCTCAGCATTTGTGTCAAATGTTGAGACCTGACCCCATTTGCATTTGTTAAAAAACTTTTACAAATAAATTGGAAGCAATTAAATCTTTCCTGCTTTGTGTCTTCTTGGGAAACTGTATCCCCTGAACATGAACATTTATTTCATTAATATCTGTCCCTAATTTTTCCCTTAAACTTTCTTTGACCCTACTCTGAATATCCCAGGCTATATCTGGTATTCTTACTCCATATTTTATGACAATATATATATTTATCAAAGGTTTATTATCTTTGATCTCTACTTTTATAGTACGGGAAGTTTCCTCTATTCCATTTTCGCTTGTATCTCCCATTAAAATATCGGTTATTTCTTTTATAATTGTCTTTTTGCTCCCGACCACACCTTTAACATCAGCCAAATTTAAACTAACAATATACCCGATTGTTTCTCCGGTAACATTTATTTCCCCTAACTCAGTTTTAATAGTTTGCATTGATTTATCCCACCCCTATTTCGTATTTCGTATACAAACAACGTTTATTGCATATAGTAAGTTATTTATCAAGCTAAAAACTTAAAGCGCAAAGCGCAAAACCATAATTTAAAATTCAAAACTTATTTTTCCCCTTAAGAGTTAATATGCTTGAACCTAATTCCATTTTATAAATTACCCTTCCATATCTAGTAGATCGTTTCTTTAATAATATTACAATGATTGGTCATTGCGAGCGATAGCGAAGCAATCTCGTTAATTGAATCTGTCATTGCGAGGCGAAGCCGTGGC
>MEYH01000056.1:12408-14131 GCA_001773955.1 Candidatus Sediminicultor quintus
CAATATTTTCTTAATTTTAAGTTTTGAGCTTTGATTTTGCGTTTTACGCTTTTAGTTTTTCGCTTTACGTTTTAAGTTTACAATAATACGCAATACGAAATTATTCTCTTTCTATGTATCTTTTATCCCTGGTGTCTATTTTAATTATATCCCCTTCTTTTACAAACAAAGGAACCTGAATAATTGCTCCGGTCTCTAAGGTAGCCGGTTTAAGGGCACCGGATACCGTATTTCCCTTTACTCCAGGCATGGTTTTAATAATTTTTAAACTCATAAAATTGGGTAATTCAGCACCAATCAGCTCACCCTTGCAGAATATCACATCCACATCATTACCTTCTTTTAATAAATCGGTTATTTCGCTTATCTGTTCTTGGAATAAAGAAATTTGCTCATAATTTTCCTTATTCATAAAACAATAATTATTGCCATCATTATATAGATACTGCATAGTTTTTCTATCCATAATAGCCTGCTCCATCTTTTCTCCTGCTCTGAATGTTTTGTCGGTAACAAGCCCGGTTTTTACATTTTTAAACTTAGTCCTTACGAAAGCACCACCCTTACCGGGTTTTACGTGTTGAAAATCCACAATACTATATATTTCACCATCTATTTCGATAGTTAAACCTTTTTTAAAATCGCTGGTAGAAATCAAGATAAAACCTCCCTTTCGTTTGAATCTTTACTTTCTTTTTATACAAATCTTTCGCAAAAACTTTCTACTTCTTTCCTTACTTCATCTTTTATTTTCTGATTTTCCGTATCATTCAGAACTCTGTTCATCATTTCGGCTATTACACCCATATCTTTTTCTTTCATCCCCCGGGTAGTCACTGCAGGAGTTCCGATTCTTATTCCGCTGGTAATCATCGGCTTTTGAGGATCAAAAGGAACAGTATTTTTATTTACGGTAATCCCGGCTTCTTCCAAAGCTTTCTCTGCCTGCTTTCCGGTAATCCCTTTATTTCTTAAATCTACTAACATCAAGTGATTATCAGTTCCACCGGATACTAAATTATAATCTAATTCTACTAATTTTTTAGCCAGGGCTTTAGCATTTATAATAATCTGTTTCTGGTAGTTTATAAATTCTGGCGTCATTGCCTGCTTAAAACAAACCGCTTTAGCGGCTATCACGTGCATTAATGGGCCGCCTTGAATCCCCGGGAATATTGTTTTGTCAATTACTCGAGCATACTCTTCCTTGCACAGAATCAAGCCGCCTCTCGGTCCTCTTAAAGTTTTGTGAGTAGTTGTGGTTACAAAATGGCAATAAGGTATAGCACTTTGGTGAAGACCTGCTGCAATCAATCCGGCGATGTGAGCAATGTCAGCCATTAAATAGGCTCCGACTTCATCGGCAATAGACCTAAATGCGGAGAAATCTATTTCGCGTGGATAGGCACTCGCTCCGGCTATAATTAATTTTGGTTTATTTTTTATAGCCAAATCTCTTAAATTATCATAATCTATTCGTCCGGTATCTTTCCCCACTCCATAGGGAACAATATTAAAGAATCTACCAGAAAAATTTACCGGGCTCCCATGAGTAAGATGCCCGCCATGAGAAAGATTCATAGCTAAAATAGTATCCCCTACCTCTAAAACACTGAAATAAACAGCCATATTTGCCTGTGAACCGGAATGAGGTTGAACATTTGCATGTTCGGCCTTAAATATCTTTTTAGCCCTTTCGATAGCTAAATTTTCTATAATATCG
>MEYH01000056.1:14157-14409 GCA_001773955.1 Candidatus Sediminicultor quintus
CAGAACCCTGGGCTTCTAACACTTCCGGGGAAACAAAATTTTCCGAAGCAATTAATTCTATGGTAGATTTTTGACGAATCTCTTCATTTTTTATAGCTTCAAATATTTCTGGATCTACTTTCTTTAAATTACTCATATATTCCCTCCAAATTAATTATTACTATTTATATCTTTTTTGTAGGGGTCGGATTTATCCGACCCGTCTGTTTTTGTTAATTTCTATTCCGGGTTCGATGAATCGAACCCCTACCT
>MEYH01000057.1:0-2272 GCA_001773955.1 Candidatus Sediminicultor quintus
TAGAAAAAATAGGATTTAAACTACTTCCTTCAAAAGAAATAAGGGCTAATACTGTGTCAACCGTGCTATATCCTTCGGGAATTGAAGATTTAGCTTTTAGAGGAAAATTGTATGAGAATGGTATTCTGGTTTCTTCTGGCAAAGGAGTGTTAGCGGGTAAGCTATTCCGCCTGGGACATATGGGCAACATAACCGAAAATGAGGTGGTTGCAGCAATTAGTATCATCGAAAAAACCTTATCTGAATTTAATTACGATTTTAAACTGGGTTCAGGGATAGGAGCTGCTGAAGAAATGTTGTTTGAAGAATAGATATTTTTATTCTAATTGAATAAATAAAGGAAGGAGAAAAAATTGAATTTATTTAAAAAATTATGCGAAACACCGGGAATTTCAGGTTTTGAGGAGAGGATTCAGATAGTTATTAAGGAAGAATTGGAAAAAGTAACTGATGAGGTAAAAATAGATAAATTAGGAAACGTTATTGGAATAAAGAAAGCTAAAAAATTATCAGGCAAATCTGTTCCTAAAAAAGTGATGATTGCTGCACATATGGACGAAATTGGTTTTATGGTTAGTTTTATTGATAAAGACGGTTTTTTAAGGTTTGCTCCGGTTGGTGGTTTTGATCCTAAAACCCTAATAGCTCAAAGAGTAGTGGTTCATGGAATGAAAGATATAGGGGGAGTGATTGGTTCCAAACCTATTCATATTTTAGAAGAAGAAGAAAAGAAAAAAGCGACAAAGATTAAAGATCTTTTTATAGATGTAGGTATGAAAAAAGATGAAGTTTCCAAGATAGTGAAACCGGGAGATTTTGTTACATTGGATAGGAATTTTATGGAGTTAAATAACAAAATAATAACCGCCAAGGCACTTGATGACAGAGCCGGAGTATATGTTATGATTGAGGCCTTAAAAAGAATTAAAGATTGCTATGTTGATATATATGCTGTGGCAACTGTCCAGGAAGAAGTAGGAGTTAGAGGAGCAACTGTTTCTTCGTTTTCTGTTGAGCCTGATGTAGGTATTGCCCTTGATGTTACCATTGCTTCCGATATTCCGGGAACCAAAGAAGAGGAAGTAGCTACTACTTTAGGAGGAGGGACAGCCATATCTTTAATGGATTCTCATACTATTTCTAATAAAAAATTGGTCGATTTTTTAAGAAAGATAGCAGAGGAAAACAAAATCAAATACCAGACCGATATATTACTGGGAGGGGGTACTGATGCCGGGGCAATACAAAGGAGCAAATCCGGGGTACCCGTCTGCACTCTTTCTATTCCTACCAGATATGTCCATTCAGTGGTAGAGATGTGCCACAAAGATGATGTTGAAAATTCTATCAAATTAATTTGCAAATTTTTAGAAAATGCCCATAAGGGAGAATTTTAAAGACAGTATCGAGTATCGAGTATGTAGTATATAGTGAAGGATAGCGTGGAGCGGATAGTGTATAGGATATTAGTATCCAGTTACCCGGTTAGCCAGTTTACCAGTTAAAATACAGGTTACAAGATGGAATAATTGACCAATTAGTCAATTGACCAATTGAAGATAGGAAATTGGTCAATGCAAATGTAGGGGGTTTGATTCATCGAACCCGTTAAAAATAACGATTTTTGTCATTGCGAGGGAGTGAAACGACCGAAGCAATCTCAAATGGGGATTGCCACGCTCTGATAAATCAGAGCTCGCAATGACAGAGGAAATAACAGTTTTATAATCGATTTTCCTTACTAACGACTAATTAATTGGCAAATTGGTTAATTGGTGCATTGGTTAATAGGTAAATTTAAGAATAATTAAGCAAAGATGGAAAAAAGGGATATTCTATTAAAAATTTATACCAGTTTATACCATTATTTTGGACCATTGCACTGGTGGCCGGGTGATACTCCCTTTGAGATAATGGTGGGTGCGATTCTTACTCAAAACACTTCCTGGAACAATGCGGAAAAAGCGATCAATAATTTAAAAAAAGAAAATTTGTTAGAATCCCGGAAACTTTATCATATTAACCAGGAAGAATTAGCCCAATTGGTCAAGCCTTCCGGTTATTATAATATTAAAGCACAAAGATTGAAAAATTTCCTAAATTTATTGGTAAATGACTTTGAGGGTTCTGCTGAGAAAATGTTTTTGGGTGATGGCAGAGAGTTAAGAAAAAAATTATTGAGTGTAAAAGGAATTGGTCCAGAGACAGCAGATAGTATATTATTGTATGCTGGAAAGAAAGTATTTTTTGTGGTTGATGCTTATACAAAAAG
>MEYH01000057.1:2316-13228 GCA_001773955.1 Candidatus Sediminicultor quintus
TATTTAATGAATTTCACGCTCAGATTGTAATGCTCGGTAAAATGATATGTACCAGCAAGAATCCAGATTGTGCTAAATGCCCGATTGCTTTCTTAAATAGTGAATAGTGAATAGTCGTTAGTGAATAGTAAAGAAAAGAGAAGTCAGAAGACAGAATTCAGAAGTCAGATTTTTGTCATTGCGAGCTCTGATAAATCAGAGTTCGCAATGACATAGAGTAAAGTAGAATGACAGACACGTAATATCTTAAGTGATATGGAACATAATCAATTTCTGGGCAAAGGAGGGAAAATATGTTAGAAATTGTTGAAACCAAGGGGAAATCAATTAACGATTATATCGATATAATAGGAAAGGAAGAAATTGAAAGCATTAAGAAACTGGCTTTACCCCTACAAGGGAAAAAGGTAGTTCATATAAATGCTACCTCATTCGGAGGCGGGGTAGCAGAGATTCTATCTGCCTTAGTTCCTTTAATGAAAGATGTAGGGATAGAGGCTGAATGGCAGGTAATAAAAGGGTCAGATGATTTTTTTAATGTAAGCAAAAGTATACATAATGGCTTACAGGGGATGGATGTTCCATTTACCAAAGAGATGAAAGAAATATTTTTAGAAAATAATCAACTAAATGAGAAATTATTCGAAGGTGAATATGACTTCGTGATAATTCACGATCCTCAGCCAGTGGCAATATTGAATTATCGGAAAGAGAAGAAAGGAAAATGGGTTTGGCGGTTTCATATTGATCCTACAAATGCTCAGGAAAAAATATGGCAATTTATCAAACCCTTTATAGAGAAACATGATACTGCGATATTTACTTTAAAAGAGTATGTAAAAGAGGACCTTAAATTAAAAAATATTGCCATAATCCCTCCAGCTATCGATCCCTTAAGCCCCAAAAATATAGACTTAGATCAGGAAGAGATTGAAAATATTGTAACAAACTATAAAGTAGATCCGGATAGACCGATTATAACTCAAGTTTCCAGGTTCGACCCCTGGAAAGACCCTTTAGGGGTTATCGATATGTACAGGATAGTAAAGAAAGAAGTAAAAGATGTGCAATTGGTACTTATTGCCTCCATTGCTAATGAAGATGCGGAGGGGTGGGAATATTACGAAAAGACTGCCCGGCATGCTGGTGAGGATTACGATATTCACCTCCTATCTAATTTAAACGGAGTAGGTAATTTAGAAGTTAATGCCTTTCAAAGAGCCTCAAATGTAATTATTCAGAAATCCTTGAGAGAAGGATTTGGATTGGTGATTACCGAGGCGTTATGGAAGGGGAAGCCTGTCGTAGCGGCCAATGTAGGTGGTATCCCCTTGCAGGTTGATAACCGTCGCACAGGATATTTGGTTGGTGATATTTCTGAATGTGCTGAAAGGGTCATTCATCTTTTAAAAAATTCAGAGATTGCAAATAAGATGGGTACTTCAGGGAAGGAATATGTTAGAAAGAATTTCTTAATTACCCGTTTGCTAAAAGATTATTTGAATTTATTTAATCATTTAAAATAAAAAGCTAAGAAGATTCATTCTGATTTTCTATCATAAATGCCGCTTAGTTCTTTTAGTTTTGGCATTTCATCTTGTTCCAGCTTTAATCTTTGTTGAGGCGTTATTCTCCATTGCCAGTTATTTTGGGGGTAGGCAGGATTATTCATTCTTGCCTCTTTTCCTAATCCTAACACATCCTGAACCGGGATAATGGCTAAAAAAGCAACCGAGGCTTGAACCATACGAATAAAGTCCCAGTGAATTTCTTCAAAGTTGATCTTTTTTCCTAAATATCGGACAATGTTTTTTTTCTGTTTTTGCTTTAATTCTTCGGACTGCCATCCTTGAATCGTATTATTATCGTGGGTTCCGGTATAGACCACATTATTAGGCTCATAATGGTGAGGAAGATGAATACTGTGCGGAAAATCATCACCAAAAGCAAAAATCAAGACCCGCATTCCGGGGAAGTGCCATTTTTTTATTCTTGCTTTGACATCTTCGGTAATATCTCCCAGATCTTCGGCAATAAAGGGAACGGTGGGAAATTGATGGATGATATGAGCTAAAAAATCTTCTGTGGGAACTGTTACCCAGTGGCCGGGAATGGCTGTTTTTTCCTTAAAAGGTACTTCCCAGTAAGCCACTAATCCCCGAAAGTGATCAATCCTTAAAAGGTCGACCATTAGAAGATGTTGTTTAATTCGCTGGATCCACCAGGTATATTTTTCTTTATGATGTTCTTCCCACTGATAGACTGGATTTCCCCAGAGTTGACCAGTTTTACTGAAATAATCAGGAGGCACCCCTGCTTTATAAGTTTGTTCTTTATCCTGATCTAATTTGAAGAGTTGAGGATGGCACCAGACATCCATGCTGTTATAGGTGACGTAAATAGGCATATCACCGATTATTTTAATGTTTTTTTTCTGACAATATTTTTTTAGTTGACTCCACTGATGAAAAAAGAGGAATTGCAAGACCTTTTCCCGATTTATTTCTTGTTCCAGTTCTTTTTTTAGTTTTTGAATCGTTTCTTGCTGTCGATTTTTAATTTCTAAGGGCCAATGGTTCCATGATTTCCCCTGAAAATAGGACTTAAGTGATTGAAAAAGGGCATAATCTTCCAGCCAGAATAAATTTTGCTGACAAAATTCTTGATAATCTCCCTGATATGACGCTAATTTAGTAAATCGTGGATAGGTTTTATCTAAAAGTTTATTTTTAAGGGAATAAACCTGGTTAAAATCGATATCTTTTTTTTGAGGTAAGGAATAATTAATTATTTCTTCTTTTTTAAGAAGGCCATCTTGATAGAGCAGTTCAGGACTGATAAAAAGGGGATTACCGGCAAAAGTTGCAAAGGAATGATAAGGGGAATTTCCGTGCTGCTGTTCTGTTGGGTTTAAAGGTAGAATTTGCCAAAAACGTTGTTTATTCTTAGCTAATAAATCGACAAATTGATAGGCGTGTGGTCCTAAATCCCCAATGCCATATTCTGATGATAAAGAAGAAATATGCATTAAAATACCGCTGTATCTTTCTTTCATTTTTATGAATACTCCTGATTAACGAAAATGAGGGTGACAGGAAAATGATTTAGTTGAATTCGATATATAGCCAGAGGGATTTTCATTGCAAAGATACCTCAACATTGAGTATATAGCCTAATTGTTTAAATTGGGATAGCCATTTTTGATTTTTTTCATCACCTTGTGCGGCTTTTTTCTGAATTGCTTTCATTTCTTCCTGTTGATATATTTCAAAGTAAATATTCTGGGCTTTCCATAGATGCAGTGGTAAAGCAATTGGTTTTAAAAGATTGAGAACTTTGATGATTTGAATGATTTTATTCAAGCTATTTAAATTTACCTTTAAATTATCTAAAGATTGATTAACCCAGTTACTTATTTTAAATCCCAAAGCAGCATGGTCAAGGGTAATAGACCAATCCTGTGCTTCCTGGACTAATTTATCTAATCTTGTGAGATCAATGACTTCCTGGGAAAATAAAGCCAGTAACTCTTGTTCGGTTTCGTATGCGGCAATAGAAGAAAACGGTTGAAAAATAGGAATATTTAGCAGGTTTAAAAAATTCATCATAGTATAATTATCCATATATATCTGATGAAGATTAGCATTAATCTGTTCGAGGTTGAGATTCATGATTTCCCGAACTACTCTTCTTTGCTCATCCTTAAACAGATGCCAGAGTGAATAGCTGTTTGTACCGAAATACTGGTCCATTAATCGGATGATTACTGCCACATCGCCACGATTAAGAGCGGTGCTAATTTCATTTTGCATGACATCATAAACTTTTTCATCCATATGACTTCCTACTCCGCCGTTAACGTTGTGGTCTCCTAAATGGAGGACGGCGAAACTGATTTTGTCTTCTTCCCAGGTAATTTCTGAGCGAATATTTGCCTTCCCGATAGCTATTTTTAATTTACCGCTTTCCAGGCGGTTTATTTTTTCTTGGCCGATTTGATAACAAAAAATACTCTTTTGATTACCGTCAAAGAGAGAAGTTATCGCATAATGAGCGGCTACTCTTAATAAATCAACTATTGCCGGCTTGATCAATAACTGGTAAATTTTGGCTCCGTTTTGATAACGCGGGATATTGCTGGGAGCCTGTTCCAGTATTTTTAAATATTCTTCTTCTGGAGAATGATCGGTAAATCTCTGAATAAGCTGAATACAGCGGGCAGCATATTGCATGATCTGGATGGTTTCGATACCGGAAATTTCATCAAAAAACCAACCACAGCTGGTATACATGAGCATAGCATTTCTCTGTATCTCTAATAATGTTAATGCTTTTGTTTTTTCTTCTGAAGTAAGCGGATGGGAACTGTATTCTTGAAAAAAAGATTCTATATGGTCTGGATTTCGATTTAAAACAATTGAAATATATTCGTTTCTTGTCTGCCATACATCTTTAGAATAGACAGAGGCTTCTTGCTCAAAGATTTGAATTGATTGGTCTCTTAACCAGTCCATTGCTTCTCTTAAAGGTTTTCTCCATTTTTGATGCCAGTCAGGGTGTATACCGCAGTAACAGCCACAATCACTTCGCCATCGTTCAATCCCATGGGAACAACTCCAGGAGCTATTTTCCACAATTTCTACTTCATAGACGGGAGGGTGAAACTCTAAGTATTCTCCGTAATTGGTGATAGCGGCCGCTTTGTTTTCTTCGATGTAATGTAAGCAATAAGCCAGAGCCATATCGCCAAAGCGATGATGATGACCGTAAGTTTCTCCATCTGTGGCAATATGCACCAGTTCCGGTGCCCCATTATCTTGGGAAAATGCCTTGAGCAGCCGATCGGCCAGTTTTTCACCATTAGTTAAAATATCTCCAAAACTGACCTCGTGAGAAATTGTCCCATCATAGAAAAAAAGATAGATTGATTTCCCCGAAGGGAGATGACATATATAAGGCTGTTTGGTATTAAGGATTGTTTTATTCACTTCCTGCCAGGGAGAATTTTCTTCTAATTTACGATTTTTTTTGGCTTGATGAGGAGCAAGGATGGTAAACTGAATTCCCAAATCAGCCATGATTTCCAGGGTTCGGTAGTCGACCGCTGTTTCTGGCAGCCACATCCCCTCGGGATACCGGCGGAAGCGGGCTTGAAAATCCTTGATACCCCAGTAAATCTGGGTATATTTATCCCGGTCATTGGCCAGCGGCATAATGATATGATTATAGATTTGGGCAATAGCAGAACCATGGCCGCTGTAACGTTCCTGACTTATTTTGTCTGCCTCCAAAACAGCTTGATAAACTTCAGGCTGATGTTTCTCCATCCAGGAGAGAAGGGTGGGACCAAAATTAAAGCTGATACGGGAATAATTATTGATAATTTTAACAATATTCCCTTGTCTATCCAGGATACGCGAATTGCTATTCCCTTTATAGCATTCTTCGGAAATTCTTTCATTCCAATCATGAAAGGGATAGGCAGAATCCTGTAATTCAATATCTTCTAACCAGGGATTTTCCCGGGATGGTTGATAGAAATGGCCATGAATGCAAATATATTTTTTTTGGTTTGGATTCATTTTATTTGCTCCTTATCAATGACTCCCTATTTTTTAGAAAAAGGATACCGAGAGGAGGAAGGGTAAGGGAAAGGGAATAATCTTTTCCGTGAATGGGGATTGGTGTTGTTTTCACAGAGCCGAGATTTCCCTGTCCGCTCCCGCCGTAAGTAATGGCATCGCTATTTAATCTTTCTTCCCATATTCCTTTACTCGTTACTCCAACGCGGTAATGATACCAGGGAACCGGTACAAAGTTACAGACAACCAGGACCTGGTCATCTTTTTTTTCACCCTTTCTTAGAAAAATCAGCACAGAGTGTTCCAAATCATTGGCATTGATCCATTCAAAACCCCGGGCTTCAAAGTCGAATTGGAAGAGGGCTTTCTCATTTTTATAAAAATAGTTTAAATCTTTAATCCAGTTAAAGATTCCTTGATGAGGAGGGTAATCGAGTAAATGCCAATCAAGGCTGGTGTCATGATCCCACTCTTTTCTTTGTGCAAATTCTCCCCCCATAAAAAGCAATTGTTTCCCAGGATGGGCAAACATATAACCAAACAGTAAACGTAAATTGGCAAATTTTTTCCAATCGTCTCCGGGCATTTTTTCCAATAAAGATTTCTTTCCGTGCGTGACCTCATCATGAGAAAGAGAGCTGACAAAATTTTCATTGAAGGCATACAGGAGGCTGAAGGTCAGTTGTTGGTGATGATATTTACGGAAGAGAGGGTCTTCGGAAAAATAGGACAGGGTGTCATGCATCCAGCCCATATTCCATTTCATTCCAAATCCCAGGCCGCCTAAATAGAGAGGGCGGGAAACCATCGGCCAGGCGGTAGATTCTTCGGCAATGGTCTGAACATCCGGAAAATTTTGGTAGATGACTTCATTTAATTTTTTAATGAAATCAATCGCTTCCAGATTTTCTCTACCTCCAAATTGATTGGGGATCCATTCACCCTCTTTTCGGGAATAGTCCAGATAAAGCATGGAGGCAACCGCATCAACCCGCAGGCCGTCAATATGATATTTTTCTAACCAGAAAAGGGCGCTGCTGATTAAAAATTCTTTAACCTCATTTCTTCCATAATTAAAGATGTAGCTGTGCCAGTCAGGATGGAAACCTTTCTGCAGGTCGGCGTGTTCGTAAAGATGGGTACCGTCAAAATACACCAATCCGTACTCATCGCCGGGGAAATGGGAAGGGACCCAATCGAGAATGACACCGATTCCTTGTTGATGAAGATATTCAACAAAATACATGAAATCCTGGGGGGAGCCGTAACGGCTGGTCGGGGCAAAATACCCCAGAGTTTGATAACCCCAGGAGCCATAAAAAGGATGTTCCATAATCGGAAGCAGTTCAACATGGGTAAAACCCGTCTGCTTCATATAATCTGTTAGGATAGGGGCTAATTTTCGGTAATCCAGAGAACCATTGGTTGAATCAAGTTGTTGCCGCCAGGAACCTAAATGCACTTCATAGACCGAAAAAGGCTGGTTTAAGCCATTATATTCTTTTCGATGACTCATCCAGGTTTGGTCTTGCCAGTGATAATCTAAGTCCCAGATGATTGATGCCGTTTGTGGCGGTTTTTCCCAGTAAAAGGCAAAAGGATCACCTTTATCAACTTGATAACTCCTATGCCGCGATTTTATGTGGAATTTATAACGCATTCCCTTTTTAATTTCGGAAATAAAGCCTTCCCATATACCGCTGCCTAAATGTATTTGCTTTAACAAATGAGCATTGGATTGCCATTGATTAAAATCTCCGATAACCGCAATTGATTCGGCATTGGGAGCCCATATGGCAAAGTAAACACCCTCTTTCTCTTTGAATTTTATCAGATGCGCTCCTAATTTTTCATATAATCGGTAATGGGTTCCTTCTTGATGTAGATAAATGTCATCTTTACTAAATAAGCTAAAATATTCCATCTGATGGGATTTATTCTTCTTCTTCTTCTTCATTAATCCCTCCTAATTCATATAAAATGCCTTTAAATGGGATAGGCAGCCAATTGGGCCGGTGATTCATCTCATAACCTATTTCATAAACCGCCTTTTCCAGAAGATAGACTTTTAACAATTGAGGTAATTGTTCTTTTTTTTCGGGCAAGAATGAATTCTCTTGAAATTGTTCCAGATAAGCTTTTAAAAATACTTTACTGATGTAGTGGGTCCATAGGTTTGCCCATGGCTCCAGCATTTTATAATCCCCTAAAATATGTTGTTGCATCAAGGGAGTAAAAGCAGCATAATGAAAAGAACGGAGCATTCCGGCAACATCTTTTAAAGGACAACGTTTTAATCTTCTTTCCCCCAGTGGCCGGGCTGGTTCACCTTCAAAATCGATAATATAGAAATCGTTTCCGGTATAGAGGACCTGACCAAGATGATAATCTCCGTGGATTCTGATTTTCATCCCTCTTATTTTACTGGAAAGAAGGATTTTGCAATATTGTAATATTCGGGTTTCGTTGGTCAATATTTGAGTCAGTTCATCCTGGAGATCTTCCGGAAGCTGGCTGGCATTTTTTCTTAAATCCTGAAATGTTCTTTTAACTGAAGTCTGGATAGATTGATAAAGAGCACGCTGATAAAGGATAGAAAAGGATTCTGGTCTAAAATCCTGATTTTCACTGGGTTGAGCCAGGGCCAGGTGAAGTTCTGCCGTTCTTTTACCCAGAAGGCTGATCATCTCAATATAGGGAGTACCGATTAGCTCCTGAAAGATTTCCGGAATATCTTGCTCTAATCTATCAAAAAGGGAGTCCGGGAGAGATGGCATCTTATCCAATTCTCCTATTTTAGAAAGAACCCTTTCGTAGTAACGTCCCAGGGCATCTTGTGAATAAGTCCAGCCATTTCCTACACTTTGGATAAATGGATATAAGATACCCAGGGTAATCATTGAGTGGTCATTTTGTTGAAACTCGATTGCCCCGCAGAAGGGAGGAATGTTGGCATAATTGGCTTCTTCGGTTAAGTATTTCCCCACCTCTAAATCAGGATTAACCCCTTCGCCCAATTGGCGGAATAATTTGAGAACGGCATCCTTTCCATAAATAATTGAGGAATTACTCTGTTCAGCACTCATTAATCTGGAATTTTCAAAGGTCAAGGCCTTTCTTCTTAATTTTCGGAAATATTTACCGGGATATGCTCGAATTTTTCCTTGCTTACCGCTAATCATTCGCCTTCTGGCAACAAGCTGGATCAATGTGTGATGAAATGCAGTATCATGGACTGCATCGCAGACAATGCCATCCTGGTTATCAGAATGAACTTTAAATAAAACGGATTGCGGCATTTCACGTTGGAGGTACTCTGCTTTTTCCTTTTCCAGAAAAGAAAGAGGAAGGAGGTAATATTCTTCCAATCCTTCAGTATAGCCAACTTTTAGAAAAAGCAACAAAGAAGTACTATCCGCATTTCTTACCGGTATTTTTTCTGTGATATTCACTTTTCTTATTCTTTGTGATTTTTTGCCAAACCAGCGCTGTTCTTTTAAGAAAAAGGGGATAATCGTGCTTTCCAGCAGTTGGGCTGTTTTACCTTTAAAAAGGTTTAGCCAATTGGTTTGGGTACTTAAGACCGGGATTTGTTCCCTTTTTTTGGTAATTCCCGGATCATCTTCTTTTTGGAGGGAAAACCAGAAATAATCATGAAATCCCATAGTTAAGATATAGGGCGTTTCCCTGATGACCGGAAACTGATTTTTGCTGAAAATTTCTATCGGATGATATCCGGCATATTGGGCTAAATCCAATTCTGCCACCTGGGAAAACCGGGATAGGTTGACCACTACCAGGATAATTTCATCTTGATGTCGACGAATAAAAGCCAGAATCTTGTAATTCTCCGGATGAAGAAATTCAATACTCCCTCTCCCGAAGGCTTTATATTTTTTTCGCATATCGATTACTCTTTTCATCCACCAAAGAAATGATGTTTGATTTCTTTCCTGGTTTTCCACGTTCACGGTTTCATAATGGTACTCCGGATCGATGATGACCGGGAGATATAGTTTCTGGGTGTTGGCTCGAGAAAAACCGGCATTACGGTCTGTGCTCCATTGCATCGGGGTTCTCACCCCATCCCGGTCTCCCAGGAAGTGATTATCTCCCATGGCAATTTCGTCACCGTAATAGATGGTCGGAGTCCCTGGTAGAGAAAAAAGGAGTATATTCATAATTTCCATTTTTCTTCGGTGATTATCCAACAAGGGAGCCAGTCGTCGGCGAATACCCAAATTAATTCGGGCGGCAGTATCCCGGGCGTAAACTCGATACATATAATCTCTTTCCTCATCAGTGACCATTTCCAGGGTCAATTCATCGTGGTTTCTTAAAAAAAGAGCCCATTGACAGTTTTCCGGAATCGATGGGGTTTGTTCTAAAATATCAATGATGGGAAATCGATCCTCCATTTTTAGAGCCATAAACATGCGAGGCATTAACGGGAAGTGAAAAGCCATATGGCAGGCATCTCCTTGAGCGAAATATTGGATGGCATCTTCTGGCCATTGATTCGCTTCTGCCAGTATCATCCTGTTTTGATAATACTTATCCATATGGGAACGTATTTTTTTTAAAAAATCCAGTGATTCCGGCAGGTTTTCACAATTGGTTTCTTCTCTTTCAAATAAATAGGGAACCGCATCCAGACGTATTCCATCAACCCCTATCCCCATCCAGAAATCAATCACTTTCAACATAGCTTCCTTGACCTCCGGATTATCATAATTTAAATCGGGCTGATGAGAATAGAAACGATGCCAGTAATAATAGCCAGATATCGGGTCTCTGGTCCAGTTGGATGATTCGAAATCTTTAAAAATAATTCGGGACTCCTGGTATTTATCCGGGGTTTCACTCCAGACATAAAACTTTCCCCATCTGGAATTAGGGCCTCCCTTTCTTGCCCTTTGAAACCAGATATGCTGGTCAGAGGTATGGTTTAAGACCAACTCTATGACCACTTTCATTTCCCGTTGATGAGCTTCTTTTAAAAAATTCTTGAAATCGCGTAAATTACCATAATTGGGATGGATATTGAAATAGTCAGCAATATCATATCCATCATCCTTTAAGGGAGATGGGAAAAAAGGAAGCAGCCAGATGGTGTTGATTCCCAGATTGTCCAGGTAATCTAATTTTTCGCTTAATCCCTGAAAATCGCCGATTCCGTCTTCGTTTTTATCATAAAATGTTTTGACGTGAAGCTCATAGATAATGGCATCTTTGTACCATAAAGGGGTTTCCAGGTGGGTTTCTTGGGTAGTCATGAGACTTCCTCCTTAGATGAAATAATCAAAGTCATTTTCTTTCTTAAGTTTTTT